>NZ_JAUSYD010000001.1:5316288-5631046 GCF_030816615.1 Streptomyces sp. B1I3 | reverse complement strand
GAGCCGGTGCTCAGCGAGCTGCGGCGCCGCTTCTCGGCCGCCTGCTGGCAGGATCTGCAGCCGGTTCCCGATCAGGCGGCGGTCAACGTCCGCCAGGCCGAGAAGAAGCTGGCGGAGGCCGCCACAGCGCGTGCGGAGCAGCGGTGGCCCGACGCGACGGCCCGGTTGAGCACGGTCCGGGCCCTGCTCAACGCGACCGACGAAGCGGTGTCCGCCGCCGGTGACCGGCTGCGGCGCCTGGATGCCGTGGCCAAGGACCCGCAGGCGGAGATCGACCGCACCCGGTTCGCGATCCGGGATGCCCAGCGCCTGGCCATGGCCGGACGCAACACACCCGACCCGCGTCATGCCCGTCCGCTGGACGACTCGGTGGCCCGGCTGGACCGGGCGATCGCCGGGCTGGAGGAGCGTCATCCGGATTACTGGCACTTCCTCACCGAGACCGAGGCGGTACGGCAGGCGGCGACCCGGGTGGTCTCCGCCATCCGTGAGGAGCTGGGCGGCGGCAGCGGCTGAGGAGCCGGCAGCACCCGAGGGGCAGGGCTGGGCCGTCCGTTTGTCCCCGGCCTCCGGTGCGCCGATCCTGGAGGTACGCAGCGGCTTCCGCTGAGACCCTTCCGGCCGGACGCGAGGCCGACCGCATGGCCGCGCAGAAAGCTGGACCCACGGCCGGACCCGGCCGAAGGAGGCCGTCATGGCCACACACGTCACGCGTCCCACCGGGCGGCGGCGCGGCACGGACCAGCGCGGCACGGACCGGCACGGCACGGACCGGCACGGCACGGACCGGCGCCGCGAGGTCACCCGGCTCGACGAACACCTGCCCGTCGACCACCGGCTCAGCCAGGTCTACCGCGCGGGTGCGGGCCTGATGGGGCTCGTACTCGTCGCCTTCGGCATCCTGGGGCTGACCGGCAACATCGGCTTCTTCGACACCGGCGGCGACACCGTGGCGGGCCTGAGCACCAACGGCGCGCTCAGTGTGCTGTCCATCTGCGTCGGCCTCCTGCTGTTCGCCGGGATGCTGATCGGCGCCAACTTCGCCTCGACGCTCAACATGCTCCTGGGCATCGCCTTCCTCGTCAGCGGTTTCGTGAATCTGGCGCTGCTCGACAGCGACTTCAACTTCCTCGCCTTCCACATGCAGAACGTGCTGTTCAGCTTCGTGGTGGGGCTGATGTTGATGATCTTCGGCATGTACGGGCGGGTCACCGGCGGCCTGCCCCACGACAATCCGTACTGGCGGGCCCGCCACCCCGAACAGGCCGCACGCGAGGAACGCCGGAAGCGGCCCCCGATGCCGGAGCTCCCGCGGAAGAGGACCTGACCGGGAGGAAGCCCTAATCTGGGGCCATGCCTCGTTACGAATACCGATGCCGCCCCTGCGGCGAGACGTTCGAGCTCAGCCGTCCCATGGCCGAGTCCTCCGCCCCGGCCTCCTGCCCGTCCGGGCACGAGGACACCGTGAAGCTGCTCTCCACCGTGGCCGTGGGCGGCTCCGCCGCGTCCGCCCCTGCCTCCGCCCCGGCCGCCGGGGGCGGAGGTGGAGGCTGCTGCGGTGGCGGCTGCTGCGGCTGACCCGGCGGCGTGACCGCCCCCTGACGCCGAGGACACCGGCGGCGTGACCGCCCCCTGACGCCGCCGCGCCGAACACCGGTGGCGCGGCCGGCCGCAGACGCCGGCCGGCCGCCCGTGGTGGCCCGCCCGCCGACGGCGGGTCAGGCGGGTCAGGCCGGGGCGCCCCTGAGCCGCTCCGGCCCGCTCAGCAGCCCGCCCCGCGGGTCGGCGGCGCGCAGGAAGCGGCGCAGGATCTCCTCACCGGCCGCGACGCCCCGCTGCCGGAGCACCTCCACCTGGGGCGCGCCCCAGCCGCTGTCGGCGAGTTCGCCGTGGCCGGGGCGCCAGCCGTGGTCGGCGGCGACCAGCAGGTCCGCGTCCAGGAGTGAGTCACCGGCGGCAAGGGTCGTGGTGGCGCCGCAACGGCGGGCCACCTCCCTCATCGCGGCGCTCTTGGTGAGCGGCCTGGGCACCGCGTAGATCTTGCGTCCCTGCAGCGAGACGGTCCAGCCGCGGGGGTCCGCCCAGGCGGCCAGCTCCTTGACCCAGCTCTCGGGCAGGGCCGGGCGGTCGACCACCAGGTAGGCGAAGACGTTCTCCGCGACGCGTTCCTTGATCAGCCATGCCGGGTCGGCCGTCGCGAGGAGGTGGGCCCGTACCTCGTCCAGGGAGGCACACTCGTCGGCGAGCCGGGCCGCCACCTGCGCCTGCCAGTCCCGGTCCGCGACACCGTCGACCAGGAGGTGTCCGCCGTTGGCGCAGATCGCGTACCGGGGCGCGGGACCGGGGAGGTGGATGCGCCCGTACTGTTCCCGGGTCCGGGTCGTGGTCGGTACGAAGACCGTGGTGCGGGCGAGTTCGTCGAGCAGGCAGGCGGCCTGCTCGGTCATGTAGGAGAGCGGCTTGTGGTTGTAGACCTCCACGCAGAGCAGCCGCGGGGCCTGCTCGTCCGGCATCGACAGCTGGAGCGCCGCCGCCGAGTAGATGAGGGTGCGGTCGAGGTCGCTGGCGACGAGGGTCACCGCAGGTGCGGGGGCGGGCATGGTCACTTCCCCGTCACCGCCGTGCCGTCCGCGCCCGTCGCGCCCCGGGTGAACTTCGGGTGGATCAGTCCGACACAGGTGTACGGGAGCCCGTCGACCTCCTCGACGGGGACGCCGCGCTGCTCGGCGAGGAGCCGTACGTGGTCGAGGTCCGCCCCCGCCCCGCGTGCGGCCAGGATTTTCCAGGGCACGCGGCGCAGCAGTACCCGGGTCGTCTCTCCGACGCCGGGCTTGACCAGGTTCACGTCGTGGATGCCGTACTCCTCGCTGAGGCGTTCGACCGCTGCCCAGCCCTCCCAGGTGGGGGCGCGGTCGGCGGCGATCAGTTCCTTGGCCCCGGCGTCCACGGCGTCGGCGACTTCGTCGAAGCGGGCGGCGACCGTGTCGATGAAGAGGCCGGAGACGTCGGCGCCTGCGAGCTCCCGGTAGAACTTCCCGCCGTGGAAGTCGTCCGGTCCGACGAGGTCGGCGCGGAGCACGGTCCGGGAGATCAGCCCGGACACCGTGGAGTTCAGGCAGGCGGACGGGATGAGGAAGTCCTCGCGCGTCCCGTAGGTCCGTACGCATCCCCCCGGGTCGGCCAGTACGGCGATCTCCGGGTCGAAGCCGTCGAATCCCGCGAGCGCGGCAGCCAGTTCGCGGGTGATGGCCCCCTTGCCGGTCCAGCCGTCGACGAAGACGACGTCCGCCGGGTCGTGGTGGGCGGCCAGCCAGCGCAGGGCGTTGGCGTCGATACCGCGGCCGCGGACGATGGAGACGGCGTAGTGCGGCAGGTCGATCCCGTGCCGGTGCAGTGCCCAGCGGCGCATGAGGACCCCGACGGGGGTGCCGGCCCGGGCGAGGGAGGCGAGGACGGGGCGGGGGCCCCGTTCGGCGAGGATCGTCTCGGTGACCGTGCCGACGGCGCGGGCGATCCTGGCGGCCGAGGTGTCCAGGGCGGCCAGGAACAGCTCCTGGTACTGCGGGGTGGGCTGGTATTCGACGGGCAGCGATTCGGCGTAGTGCGCACCACCGCTCTGGATCGCCTCCTCGCGCTCCTCGGTGGGGGCCTCCAGCGGGGTGTCCGAGAGGTCCTGGAGCAGCCAGCCGACGTCGTCCGCCGCGTAGGAGGAGAAGGCGGGGCCCCGGAGGGGTTCGGGCAGCATGGCGGCTTCCTGCCTTTCGGAGGCGCTCGGGGAGGTTGTCCGGGAGGGCTTCGCGGAGTCGTGCCGCGGGACGTACGAGGGCACGACGGCGAGCAGCACGCGGTCGGTGTGTGCGGAGAGCCTGTCCAGCAGCCCGCCGGGGGCGTGCAGCGCCGCGGTGTCGGCGGTGGAGTCGACCACGGCGACGACGGCGTCGAATCCCGCGCCCGCGACGTTGTAGGCGTACCGCTCGCCGGGCCCGTCGGCGGGGTCGTCGTGGGCGGGGAAGACGAGGCGGCTGCGTATGGCGTAGCCGGGGTCGTCGACGGCCAGTACGGGCGAGCGGGTGGTGGTGGAGTACCGCACGTCGGCGGTGGTGGCGTCCTCCAGGGCGGTGCCCAGCCGCAGCGGTGCGTACATCAGTTCCTCGAAACCGAGGACGAGCACCCGCCGCGCGTCGCCCAGCGCGTCGGCGATCCGGCCGGCCATACCCGGCAGGGCGGCTTCCAGGGCCGCGCGGTGGACGGGGGTGAAGCCGTGGCGCCCGCCGTCGGGGACACCCGCGGGCCAGTCCAGCCGGACGCGTACGGGGACGGGACGCGGGCCCTCGGGGCCGGCCCCTCCGGCCGCCGTGGAAGGGGCCGCCTCGTGGGCGGCGACCAGGTCGCGGCCCTTCTCCAGGACCCCGTCCGGCAGCAGCACGGTGCCGGACGCGCGGGCCACCAGGTCGACCCGGGCGCCGATCTCCTCCGCGAAGGCGGCGAGCCGTCCCCGGTCCGCCTCGGACCGCATGTCGACCAGGGCCACGATGACGTACCGGTCCCGGGGGTAGCGCTCGTGGAGTGCGCGGACGGTGTTCAGCACGGTGTTGCCGGTGGAGAACTCGTCGTCGACGAGTACCAGCGGGGCGCCCCGGTCCGCGGCGCTCAGCAACTCCGGGTCCT
Organism: Streptomyces sp. B1I3; assembly: GCF_030816615.1. Lineage (NCBI taxonomy): Bacteria > Bacillati > Actinomycetota > Actinomycetes > Kitasatosporales > Streptomycetaceae > Streptomyces > Streptomyces sp. B1I3. The sequence continues at coordinate 5,626,378 of NZ_JAUSYD010000001.1, read as the reverse complement.
CGGGGAGCAGCAGATGGGAGGTGGCGTGCGAGTGGGACTCCTCGAAGCCGCCCGCCTGGGCGACGCCGTCGACGGGCCTGCGGGTCGAGTGGAGGTACGGGGCCACCCCGAGCCCGTCCGCGACCGCGTGGCCGAGGCCCGTCGCCGTCTCCGCGTACCCGAGGACGACCGCGCGGTGGGCCTCTGCCTCGCCCAGGAGGTCCCGTACCCGCTCGCCGAGCTCGAAGCCGGCCCCGTAGACCACGGAGGGCCGCTGCGGCACGTGCTTGCCCAGTACGTTCGACACGAGCAGGTGGGCCCGTTTGGGGTTGCGGCGCAGGGCGAGACCCAGCAGCTCGTGGAGCTCCTCGTCACCGACGAGTTCCACTCCGAGCCGCCCGGCGACCCAGTTACCCGACCACTGCACGTCCACTGCCTCTTCTTTCACTACGACGGATACGCCTTTCACTACGACGGATACGCCGGATGGGCCGGACACGCAGGATGGGGCGGACGCGGGGACGGGCCGGACGCACCAGACATGCGCTCGCCCACGGCCCCGCTCATTCCGCCAGACCCGCGGCCAGCAGTTCGACGAAGCCGACGTTCTCCCGCGCCACGCCGAAGACCTCGGCGCGCTGCAAAGTGCGCTCGGCCCAGGCGCGGTGCGGTTTCACCTCGTTCATCTTGTTCGTGTACGCGGACCGCAGCACTCCGCCGCCACCCCGCTCGGGCCGCAGGATGTCCTGCGCGTCGCAGTACTCCTCGTGACTGACGACGGACAGTGCGTGCACGGGCAGGACGTGGGAGGGATGGATGCACGTCTTGCCGAGCAGTCCGTTGGCCCGGTCGAGCTCGATCTCACGCAGCAACCCGTCCAGGTCGTGCTCGATGAGGGCGGTGCGCAGCGCCTCGGCCCGTCCCATGAAGGGGCTGCGGCGCAGCTGGGGCTTGAACATGCGCTCCTGGAGGCGGAAGTACTCCCACACGGGCCCGGTGATGGTGAACCCGGTGCCGTCGGCCCGGCCCAGCACGTTGACGACGTCGCCGATGACCGCGCCGACGATCTGCACGTCGTAGGCCGTCATGTCGGGGGCCCTGCGCAGACCGTACGCCGAGCAGAAGTCGGTGACGCCGAGTCGCAGCGCGAGGATCCGCTCCCGGTACCTGTCGACGGTGCGGGCGATCCCCCGGAGGGAGTCGTGCCGGCTCTCCAGGTGCAGCAGTTCGGGAGATTCGAGCACGGGCATGGCGAACAACCTCTGTCCGCCTGACACTTCGGCTGCGGTGAGGGCCTCCAGGAACAGCTCTCCCCGTTCTTCCGTGAATTTGGGAAGTACGAATCCGGACAACAATCGGACGGAGCTGCCGAGGCGCTTCACGAGGTCCGTGATCTGCTCCGGTTCACGCACCCTGATGAAGAGCAGCGGCACGGCGGCGGCCCGCTCCTCGAGGTCGGCGAACTGTTGGACCAGATTCGCCTCGGCACCCACCACCTCGGCGTCGTCGATGGAATCCTCCAGGCAGAGCACCATGGAGACCACTCCCCGACCGGCGAGTTTGATCACGTCGTCGGCGAGCCGGGGCCGGGTGGCGGGGCTGTAAAGGGTGGCCCCCAGAGCCGCCGACAGCAGGCGGGCGGAGGAGTCCGCGCTGAATTCGCACGGCTCCTCGAAGAACAGGCCCTTCCGGGCGACGGGCGAGATGTGCCCGAAATGACGCATGTGATTCCCCCGTACTGCCTGAGAGGCCGGACAACGTATGGCCGGTAATAGTACGTTCGGAGAGGTGTCGACGGTTCCCCGGCCGTATGAACTTCGGGTAACCCGGCCATTTCTCACGCTCTTCGCGGCGCGCCTGTGTGCCTGCCCCGAACACCCCCTGGCCTACTGGTGCCGACCCCCACGTTGTCCGGGCGGCCCCCCAGCAGGCAGGATGACCGGCATGACGCACGCGATGCTGAAGGGCTCGAACGTCCCTCTCGACGCCATGGCCGTACGGGCCGTGCTGCGCTGGACCCCCGGCGCCGGGGTTCCGGATGTGGATGCCTCCGCCCTGTTGCTCGATGCCTCCGGCCGGGTGCGTTCGGACGAGGACTTCGTCTTCTACAACCAGCCGCGGCACCCGTCGGGCCTGGTACGCCGGCTGCCCAAGCGCAGCGTCCCCGGAGGGCTCACGGACACCATCGAGGCGGACCTCGCCGCGCTCGACCCCTCCGTGGATCAGGTGGTCATCGCCGCGTCCTGTGACGAGGCGGCGTTCGAGCAGGTCAGAGACCTGCGCATATCGCTGTACGACGCCGCCTCGGCGGACGGCGAGCCACTCGCGGTCTTCGACGTGCGGGCCGAGACCGGCGAGGAGAGCGCCATCATCTGCGGCGAGCTCTACCGGCGCGGTGAGGGCTGGAAGTTCCGCGCGGTGGGGCAGGGGTACCCGAACGGCCTGGTCGGGCTGGCCACCGCGTTCGGCATCTCGGTCGACGAGACGGAGGCCGCGGAGGACGCGGACCTGACGGCCGGGTCCGACGCGCCCGATCGGGATGCCACCGCGGCCGCTCCCGAGCCCGGCACCGACACCACGGCGGCTCCCGGGCCCTCTCCGGACGCGCAGGCCACGATCCAGCACCAGCAGCCCACGTACGGCTACCCCCAGCCCGCGTCGGCCCCCCAGCCGTCGTACGGCTACCCCCAGCCCGCGGGGGCGCCCCAGCCGTCGTACGGCTACCCCCAGCCCGCGTCGGCCCAGCCCGCCTACGGCTACCCGCAGCCCGCTGCCGCGGCGGCCCCCGCCGCCGACCCCAATTTCGTGCTGCCCCCGCAGGGCCCGCAGTTCCTCCGGTCCTGAGCCGGCACCGCGTCCGCCCTTCACGGCGGCCACTCAGGCCCGCGTCTTGTAGCCGCGTCCCCACTGCATGCCGAAGCCGTACATCCGGTCCAGCTCCGACTGGAAGCCGTACACGAATTTCACCTCGCGCCGCACGACCAGCTCGCCCTTGGAGTTGTCCACGGTGAACACGGCGCAGGAGCGGGCCTGCGGAGCGCGTTCGTCCAGTTCTATCTCGATCCGGGGGCCGTTGCCCGGGTAGAGCGTCACCTTGGCGTGCGTGCGGTCGAAGGCCGGGGTCTGGTCGTAGATGTACACGAAGAAGAGCAGCCGTTTGATGTCGTCGCGCTTGTCGAGGTTCACGTAGACCGTCTCGCCCGAGGGCGCCCCGAAGCGGTCGTCCCCGCTGAGCCGGACGTACGGCGGCGCGTGCAGGTCCCCGATGAGGTTGCCCAGCGGCTGCACCACGCCCCTGGTGCCGTCGGTCAGCTCGTACATGCAGCCCAGGTCCAGGTCGACGTTGACCATGCCCTGGGTGTGGGCCTGCACCACGTCGGGCTGGAAGAGCTTCAGCGGGCGCAGCAGCCTGCCGCCCTGCCTCGGCCTGCCTCCGATGTCGGAGGTGCGCATCCGCCACGACAGGTTGACGCGCAGGTTTCCCGACAGCGCACCCTGCTTCTTGAGTGAGACCGTGGCATTGCGCCGGGAGAGCACGATGGAGTTCGTCGCGGAGTTACCCGACTCGAACTGTGCCGCCCGCCCCGGCCACAGGCCGTCCCAGAAGCCCATCCCAACCCCCATACACCTCGGTACCGCCCGGTCCCGCCCCTACGCCGCACACCACTGCGGGGCGGCCACGGGCCGGGCCCGGGGCTTCCCGGAGAACCGCCGTCGTGGGCCGCCCCGCAGAGAGAGCGTTCCTCAATCCCTACCGTGTCACACCCCGGAAGGGACTTCCGCCTTGGAATCGGAGCTGTCGCCGCCGTCGCCACCGGCCGCGGCGATCGCCTTGTTGCGCCGCACCGAGGACCAGAAGGACCAGGCGATCAGAATGACCCCGACGGAGCCGGTGATGAGCTCGTTGATCTCGTACTGGATGGTGACGAGCAGGATGATCGACAGGGCGCCGATCGCGTAGTGCGCGCCGTGCTCCAGGTAGACGTAGTCGTCCAGCGTGCCCTGGCGGACGAGGTACACGGTGAGCGAACGGACGTACATGGCACCGATGCCGAGGCCGAGGGCCATCAGCACGATCTCGTTGGTGATGGCGAAGGCGCCGATGACGCCGTCGAACGAGAAGGACGCGTCGAGGACCTCGAGGTAGAGGAACATGAAGAAGGCGGCCTTGCCCGCGAGGACGACCGAGGAGACCGACTTACCGGCCTTCCTGGCCTCTTCCTCGGCCTCGTGCTCACGCTCCTCCTCCTCCTCGAGCTTGTTCTCGAAGAATCCGGAGAGACCGCCGACGACGAGGTACGTGATCAGACCGGCGATTCCCGACAGCAGGACGGTCTCCCCCTTGTCGGCGTGACCGCCACCGTGCTGGTGCGCGTGGGTCGCGAACGTGAGGGCCGCGATCAGCAGCACGACCAGCGCGACGCAGACCGACAGCATGTCGACCTTGCCGAGCTTGGCGAGCGGGCGCTCGATCCAGCGCAGCCACTGGATGTCACGGTCCTCGAAGATGAAGTCGAGGAAGATCATGAGCAGGAACATCCCACCGAAGGCGGCGATGGACGGGTGGGCGTCCGTCACCAGTTCCTTGTACCGCTCGGGGTCGTTGAAGGAGAGATCGACGGCCTCGATGGGTCCGAGTTTGGCGCTGATGGCCACGATCACGACGGGGAAGACCAGCCGCATGCCGAAGACCGCGATGAGCACACCGACGGTGAGGAAGATCTTCTGCCAGAAGGCACTCATCTTCTTCAGGATTCCGGCGTTGATCACCGCGTTGTCGAAGGACAGCGAGATCTCCAGGACCGACAGGATCGCTACGATGCCGAATGCCTGCCACCCCCCGTAGAACACCGCTGCGACCAGGCCGAGCGCGGTAATCGCGAACGACCAGCCGAAGGTTTTCAGAAGCACTGGCTACCCCATCGTGTAAGTAACGGGTCTCCCCCGGTGAGTACGGGGCTCCCCCGCGCCGTGCGCGGCTTTACGAAACGTTGACCCCGAAGTCTAGAGCGATGCCCCGGAGTCCCGACGCATACCCCTGCCCGACTGCACGGAACTTCCACTCCCCGCCGTACCGGTAGAGCTCACCGAAGATCATCGCCGTCTCCGTGGAAGCGTCCTCACTGAGGTCGTAGCGCGCGAGCTCCTGGCCGTCCGCCTGGTTCACCACGCGGATGAAGGCGTTGCTGACCTGGCCGAAGGTTTGCCCGCGGTTGTCGGCTTCATGGATCGAGACCGGGAAGAGGATCTTGTCGCAGTGCGCCGGCACCTGGGCGAGGTTCACGATGACCGACTCGTCGTCTCCCTCACCCTCACCGGTGAGGTTGTCGCCGGTGTGTTCGACGGAGCCGTCGGGGCTCGTGAGGTTGTTGTAGAACACGAACCATTCGTCACCGAGCACCCGGCCCGACTGGCACAGCAGCGCGCTGGCGTCGAGGTCGAAGTCGGCTCCCGTCGTGGATCGTGCGTCCCAGCCGAGCCCGACCAGCACCTGGGTGAGATTGGGTGCGGCCTTGGAGAGGGAGACGTTGCCTCCCTTGGCGAGCGTGACGCCCATGGTGTGTCCTCCCCGATTCGATGGACGTTCGTCGAGCGTGCGCGACCGGCGCCGCACATCGTGCGGCGCCGGGCGCGGTGGAGCCGGGGCCGTCATGCGGTCGACCGCACGGCCCCCGTGCGGCTCAGACGTTGACGCCGAAGTCCTGCGCGATGCCGCGCAGACCCGAGGCGTACCCCTGGCCGATGGCACGGAACTTCCACTCCGCGCCGTTGCGGTACAGCTCGCCGAAGACCATGGCGGTCTCCGTCGAGGCGTCCTCGCTCAGGTCGTAGCGCGCGAGCTCGCTGTTGTCCGCCTGGTTCACCACGCGGATGTACGCGTTGCGCACCTGGCCGAAGCTCTGCTGGCGGCTCTCGGCCTCGTAGATCGAAACCGGGAAGACGATCTTGTCGACGTCGGCCGGCACACCGGCCAGGTTGACCTTGATGACCTCGTCGTCGCCCTCGCCCTCACCGGTGAGGTTGTCACCGGTGTGCTCGACCGAGCCGTCGGGGCTCTTGAGGTTGTTGAAGAAGACGAAATTCCCGTCGCTGCCGACCTTGCCCTCGGCGTTCGTCAGCAGAGCGCTGGCGTCGAGGTCGAAGTCACCACCGGTGGTGGTACGGGCATCCCAGCCCAGACCGACGATGACCGCGGTCAGGTTCGGCGCGGCCTTGGTCAGCGAGACGTTGCCGCCCTTGCTGAGGCTGACTCCCACGAGTCCTCCAAAAGTGTTGAGAGGGCCGGCAGACACCAGCGCCCCCGTCGTGCGTGGCATCGGATCAACGATTCGATCCTAGTGACCGGTTCCCGGCCAAAACAGGCTTTTGGCCGGGTGCCGCCGGGAGAACCCCGCCATCCGGCCTCCCGCGGTCCCCGTACGGCCGCCGGGGATTCCTGTCCGGCTTCCGAGATCCGTTCCTGTCCGGCTTCCGAGGTCCGTCCGCCTCCGCGGATCCGAACGGCTTCCGCGGATCCGCCCGGCACCCGGAGATCCCCGGACGGCCACTTACGGGAGAACCCCGTACCACCGCTTCCGGAAACCCCCGGCTGCCCGCCCGGAAGTCCCGGTCAGAGCGAGTCGAGCGCCTTGACGTAGTCGTTCAGGTCACGCGCGTCCGGCAGGCCGTTGACGACGCTCCAGCGCACCACGCCCTTCTTGTCGATGATGAAGGTGCCGCGCACCGCGCAGCCCTTCTCCTCGTCGAAGACGCCGTACGCCCGTGACACCTCGCCGTGCGGCCAGAAGTCCGAGAGCAGCGGGTACTCCAGGCCCTCCTGCTCGGCGAAGACGCGCAGGGTGTGGATGGAGTCGTTGGAGACGGCGAGCAGCTGGGTGTCGTCGTTCTCGAACCGCGGCAGCTCGTCACGGAGCGCGCAGAGTTCACCGGTGCAGACACCGGTGAAGGCGAACGGGTAGAAGAGCAGCACCACGTTCTTCTCACCGCGGAAGTCGGAGAGCTTCACGGTGCGTCCGTGGTTGTCCTTCAGTTCGAAATCCGGAGCCGGCGTGTCTACCTCGATCGCCATGAGAACGCGTCCTTTCGCAAACGTCACCACTTCCCCGGGCCGATCCGGCCGGGTCGCACCCACCCTACGCAGCGCCCGCCGGCGGGTTCCCGGAGGTACCGCGCGGGCGCCCTCGCGGACGTACGAAGGCCCCCGGCGGCGTGTTGCCGTCAGGGGCCTTCGGTGATGTGAATCGTTCAGCGCTTGGCCTTGGCCCCCTTGGGAGTGACCAGACGGCTGCCCGTCCAGTCCTTGCCCGCGCTGATGCTCTTGGTCTGGGCGAGACCAGCGGTCTGGGCAGCCTCGTTGATGTCGCTCGGTTCGACGTATCCGTCGCGGCCGGTCTTGGGCGTCAGCAGCCAGACCGCCCCACCGTCCTCGATCAGACCAATGGCATCCACCAGCGCGTCCGTAAGGTCGCCGTCCTCGTCGCGGAACCAGAGCAGGACGACGTCAGCGACGTCGTCGTAGTCCTCGTCGACGAGTTCCTGGCCGATTGTGGCCTCAATGCCCTCACGGAGCTCCTGCTCGACGTCGTCGTCGTAGCCGATCTCCTGGACCACCTGTCCGGGCTCGAACCCAAGCCTTGCGGCCGTGTTGGTCCGTTCCTCCGCGTGGTCCGCGGTCGCGCTCACGGGTTGCCTCCTGATCATGTTTCGGAAAATGCTTCAGCCACGCGCGTGCGCGGGGCGTTGGCCGTAGTCCACACGGGCTCGGCGAATCGCGCAAGTACCCGGCGTCCGAGACCGCCTATACGGTGACGTTCCCTGCCACGTCGCCGCAAGCTCCGGCACGTCTCCTGCGGGGCCCGGCACGGTGTCCGGACCCTTTACGTCCTTCCTCAGCTTATGCCGTTTCGGTCCGCCATTCGGAGTCGAACAGCCTTTGGGAACGCATGGCCGGGTTGGGCGTATGGTTGCGGTTTGGGCCGGGGCGCCGTCACGTTGCTGTTGATTCGTGCCCGCATCGGCGTCCGTGAACCGTGTGGTTACCCCACAGTAGAGATGACGTCGAAGCCCTCGCGGTACACGATGGAGGCGGCGTACACCAGCCTTCCGGGGGCAGGCCCCCCGAATCAGGCCCGAAGGGCATCACCGACCAGCGAAGGAACAGCGTGGCTTCCGGATCCGATCGCACCCCGATCATCATTGGCGGCCTTCCCAGCCAGGTCCCGGACTTCGACCCGGAAGAGACCCAGGAATGGCTCGACTCCCTCGACGCGGCCGTGGACGAGCGAGGCCGTGAGCGGGCCCGCTATCTGATGCTCCGGCTCATCGAGCGTGCGCGCGAGAAGCGCGTCGCCGTGCCGGAGATGCGCAGCACGGACTACGTGAACACGATCGCCACGAAGGACGAGCCGTTCTTCCCCGGCGACGAGGAGATCGAGCGCAAGATCCTCAACGCGACCCGCTGGAACGCGGCGGTGATGGTCTCGCGCGCCCAGCGGCCCGGGATCGGCGTCGGCGGGCACATCGCCACCTTCGCGTCCTCCGCCTCGCTGTACGACGTGGGCTTCAACCACTTCTTCCGCGGCAAGGACGACGGCCGCGGCGGCGACCAGATCTTCTTCCAGGGACACGCGTCCCCCGGCATCTACGCCCGCGCCTTCCTGCTCGACCGGCTGAGCGAGGCGCAGCTCGACGGCTTCCGGCAGGAGAAGTCGAAGGCGCCGAACGCCCTGTCCAGCTACCCGCACCCCCGGTCGATGCCGGACTTCTGGGAGTTCCCGACGGTGTCGATGGGCCTGGGCCCGCTCGGCGCGATCTACCAGGCGCGGATGAACCGCTACATGCAGGCGCGCGGTATCGCCGACACCTCCGAGTCGCACGTCTGGGCCTATCTGGGCGACGGCGAGATGGACGAGCCGGAGTCGCTCGGCCAGCTCTCCATCGCCGCCCGTGAGGGTCTGGACAACCTCACCTTCGTGGTCAACTGCAACCTGCAGCGCCTGGACGGCCCGGTGCGCGGCAACGGCAAGATCATTCAGGAGCTGGAGTCGCAGTTCCGGGGCGCCGGCTGGAACGTCATCAAACTGGTCTGGGACCGCACCTGGGACCCGCTGCTCGCCCAGGACCGCACGGGCATCCTGGTCAACAAGCTGAACACCACCCCGGACGGCCAGTTCCAGACGTACGCGACCGAGACCGGCGCGTACATCCGCGAGCACTTCTTCGGCGACGACCCGCGGCTGCGCGACATGGTCAAGGACATGTCCGACCAGCAGATCCTGCACCTGGGCCGCGGCGGTCACGACCACCGGAAGGTCTACGCGGCGTACGCGGCGGCCAAGGCCCACAAGGGCCAGCCGACCGTCATCCTGGCGCAGACGGTCAAGGGCTGGACGCTCGGCCCGAACTTCGAGGGCCGCAACGCGACCCATCAGATGAAGAAGCTGACGGCGGAGGACCTCAAGCGCTTCCGCGACCGGCTGCACCTCCCGATCTCCGACAACCAGCTGGAGGACGGCAACCCGCCGTACTACCACCCGGGCCGCGACTCGGAGGAGATCCAGTACATGCACGACCGGCGCAAGGGGCTGGGCGGCTACGTCCCGACGCGCGTCGTGCGGGCGAAGCCGCTGCCCCTCCCCGACGAGAAGGCGTACGCGACCGCGAAGAAGGGCTCCGGACAGCAGTCGATCGCCACCACCATGGCGTTCGTCCGTGTCCTGAAGGACCTCATGCGGGACAAGGAGATCGGCAAGCGCTTCGTGCTGATCGCGCCCGACGAGTACCGCACCTTCGGCATGGACGCGTTCTTCCCGAGCGCGAAGATCTACAACCCGCTGGGTCAGCAGTACGAGTCGGTGGACCGCGAGCTGCTCCTCGCGTACAAGGAGTCGCCGACCGGGCAGATGCTGCACGACGGCATCTCCGAGGCGGGCTGCACGGCCTCGCTGATCGCCGCGGGTTCCGCGTACGCCACGCACGGCGAGCCGCTGATCCCGGTGTACGTCTTCTACTCGATGTTCGGTTTCCAGCGCACCGGTGACCAGTTCTGGCAGATGGCCGACCAGCTGTCGCGCGGCTTCGTGCTGGGGGCGACCGCCGGCCGTACGACGCTGACCGGCGAGGGTCTCCAGCACGCGGACGGCCACTCGCAGCTGCTCGCTTCCACGAACCCGGCCTGTGTCTCCTACGACCCGGCGTTCGGGTACGAGATCGCGCACATCGTCAAGGACGGTCTGCGCAGGATGTACGGCGAGGACAGTGAGGACGTCTTCTACTACCTCACCGTCTACAACGAGCCGATCCAGCATCCGGCCGAGCCCGCCGACGTGGACGTCGAGGGCATCCTCGCGGGCGTGCACCGCTACCGCGCCGGCGAGAAGGGCCGGATCCCGGCCCAGATCATGGCGTCCGGCGTGGCGGTCCCGTGGGCGGTCGAGGCGCAGCGGATCCTCGCCGACGAGTGGGACGTGAAGGCGGACGTCTGGTCGGCGACCTCCTGGAACGAGCTGCGCCGCGAGGCCGTGGACGTGGAGCGGTACAACCTGCTCCACCCGGAGGAGGAGCAGCGTGTCCCGTACGTGACGCGGAAGCTCTCCGGCAGCGAGGGTCCCTTCGTGGCGGTCTCGGACTGGATGCGTGCGGTGCCCGACCAGATCGCGCGCTGGGTGCCCGGCGCCTACCAGTCGCTGGGCGCGGACGGCTTCGGCTTCGCCGACACCCGGGGGGCGGCCCGCCGCTTCTTCCACATCGACGCGCAGTCGATCGTGCTCGCGGTGCTCACCGAGCTCGGCAAGGAGGGCAAGATCGACCGTTCGGCGCTGAAGACGGCCGTCGACCGGTACGCGCTCCTGGACGTGGCCGCGGCCGACCCCGGCCCGGCCGGTGGCGACGCGTAACGACGCGGTGTCCACGAAGGGCGGCGGGCCTCATGGGTCCCGCCGCCCTTCGGTGTCTCCCGGGCCGCTCAGCTCTCCCAGATCTTGAAGGCCCGCACCGTGTACGGGGAGCGGGGGACCCAGGTGCCGCCGCCCGGGTACGTCTCGAATTCGCCGGTCTCGGCGCATTCGGCCGACTGGAAGGTGGTGACGGGCCGGCCGGTGCGGTTGACGAGGGCCTGTGCGGTGCCGCCGGACGCCAGCGGTACGCAGCTCTCGATGTCGACGGTGGACAGCTCATGGGTCTGCACGGCGCCCGTGAAGCCTGGCTCCGCCCACAGGCAGAGCTGCCCGGACCCGCACGGCGCGAGCCCCGCGGGAGCGGTGCGCGGGGCGCTGCGGGAGTGTTCCTGCCCGGCGGCGGGCCCGTGGTGCGCCTCGGGCGCGGTGCCGGCCAGGGCGGTGGCCGGGACGAGTGCGGTGGCCGCCAGGGTGGCGGCGAGAACGGTCGTGCGCATGGTGGATCAACCCCCGTGGTCGAGTGCATCGATGTCCGCACTCTGACCTGCGGACCGGTGCACCGGGAAGGGGCGGGGCAGCGGACCACCCTGATAGGCGACAGCCCCGCCGGTCCTGCCCGGCGGGGCTGTCGGATGCGCTGTGTTGACGCTTCCGCGGCGTGACGCGCCGGCTGCGCGCCGGGCGTACGCGCGGGAGCCCGGGGCGGTCAGATGTGGCCGGCCCCCATGCCTGCCTCGGCGTTCACGCCGCGCTTGGTGAGCATGGCGACCAGGGCCGCGACCACCGCGACGATTCCGGCGACCATGAACGCGGAGCTCATCCCCGACACGAACGTGTCATGGGCGACGCCCGCGATCTTCGCCGCGACCTCCGGCGGCGTACCGGGTGCCACCGGCGGCATACCGACCTTGATGGCCGAGGACGCCTGTTCCAGCTGGGCCGCGTCCACCGGCGGAAGCTCCGCCGCCTTCCAGTTGTCGTCGAGCTTCGCGTCGACCTGGGCGGCCATGACGGCGCCCAGGACAGCCGTGCCGAGGCTGCCACCGACCTGCATCGCGGCCTGCTGCAGCCCGCCCGCGACACCGGAGAGCTCCATCGGGGCGTTGCCCACGATGACCTCGGTGGCGCCGACCATGACCGGTGCCAGACCGAGGCCGAGCAGCGCGAACCAGAGCGACATGGTGAGTGTGCCCGTGCCGATGGTCAGCTGCGACATGCCGAACATGGCGATCGCGACGGACACCATGCCGCCGACCAGCGGGACCCGGGGACCGAACTTGGTGATCGCGGCGCCGGCGAGCGGCGAGCCGACGATCATCATGCCGGTGAGCGGGAGCAGGTGCAGACCGCTGTCGACCGGGCTCATGCCGTGGACGTTCTGGAGGTAGAAGGTGACGAAGAACAGGCCGCCCATGAAGGCGAACGCCATCAGCACCATGAGGACCACCCCGGCCGAGAGCGGCACGGAGCGGAACATGGCCAGCGGGATCAGCGGCTCGCGGACGTTCTTCTGGGAGAGCGCGAACACGAAGAACAGGACCACGGCGGCGCCGAGGAATCCGAGGGTCTTGGGGTCGCCCCAGCCCCACTCGGAGCCCTTGATCAGCGACCAGATCAGACAGAACATCGCCTGCGACAGCAGCATGATCCCGCCGATGTCGAACGACTTCGGCGCGTTCTCGGCGCGGTGGTCCCTGAGGATCACCAGACCGAAGACGAGCGCGATCACGCCGACCGGCACGTTGATGAAGAAGACGGACTGCCAGCTGACGTGCTCGACGAGCACGCCGCCGAGGATGGGACCGCCCGCGGTCGACGCGCCGATCACCATGCCCCAGATGCCGATGGCCATGTTCAGCTTCTCGGCGGGGAAGGTGGCGCGCAGCAGACCGAGCGCCGCCGGCATCAGCAGGGCGCCGAAGAGGCCCTGGAGCACGCGGAAGACGATCACCAGGGTCACGCTGTCGGAGAGGCCGATGGCCGCCGACGCGGCGGCGAATCCCGCGATGCCCACCAGGAAGGTCTGACGGTGGCCGAAGCGGTCACCGAGCTTTCCCGCGGTGATCAGGGAGACCGCGAGGGCCAGCATGTAGCCGTTGGTTATCCACTGGACGTCGGCGAGCGAGGCCTTGAGGTCCTGCTGGATGGCGGGGTTGGCGATCGCGACGATCGTGCCGTCGAGCGCCACCATCATCACGCCGATGGCGACCGCGAACAGCGTCAGCCAGGGATGGCCGCGCAGCCCTTTCGCCGGTGCGGGAACACGGGTGTCTTCGGGCTCCCGCGGCGCCTTCTCGACAGTGGTCTGACTAGTCATGCGCAGGAGATTAGTGTCAGCCACTGACAGTTAACAAACCAATTCACATGACAGTAACTGTCACGTAGCTCACAGGTAGGCTGAGCCGGTCAAAGCGGCAGAAAGAGGTCCGGTACGTGACGCGCAGGCAGACTTCCGGGGTGCTCCCGTCCGGGACTCCGACCGGATTGCGTGAACGCAAGAAACAGCGCACGCGCGAGGCCCTGTTGCACGCCGCTCTCGAACTCTTCGCCGCCCAGGGGTACGAGCGGACCACGGTCGACGAGATCGCCGAGGCCGTCGAGGTCTCCCAGCGCACCTTCTTCCGCCACTTCGCGAACAAGGAGGCGGCCGCCTTCGCCGTCCAGGAGTCGGTGGAGGCGCGCTTCCTCACGGAGTTGCGTCAACGTCCCGCCGGCGAGGCCCCGTTCGAGGCACTGCGCCGGGCCGCGCTGAACGCCTGGAACAGCATCGCCGAGGCCGTCGAAGGGGACGTCACGGTCGAACTCCAGATGCGTACCTACCGGATGATCGAATCGACGCCCGCGCTGCTCGCCGCGCACCTGCGGCGCAGTGTCGACCTCGAGGTGCAGACCGCCCGGCTGATCGCGGAGCGTGAGGGGCTGGACCCGGAGACCGATCCGCGCCCCAGGGTGGCCGTCGCCGCGTTCTCCGGGGTGATGCGGCTGACCGGACAGCTCTGGGGCCGGCGGCAGGACGGCGGTGTCGACGCGCTCCGCCAGTTGACCGAACTCCACCTGGACCACCTCGGACCTGCGCTGTCGGGCAACTGGCGCGCCGCTTAGGCGAACCGCACAACTGTGCCGTACGCCTCGGCGCGTCGTCATGGCCGAACTCACAAGGCCGCGGCTTCCGTCGGGCGCCGTAGCGGGATCCGGGCGCATGCCGGGGCGCCGGGGCAGCGCGTTGTGGGCGCGCCGTACACACGGTGTGACAATGCGACGTCGAATCCCCGCGGTCGGGTGATCTGTGTCACCCCTGCGACGACCGCTCCCGCACGTCTCCTAGGGTGGGGCGCAGTGACCTCCTTCGACTCCTCCCCCACGCTCACCGCCTGGCGCGCGCTGCTCGCCGTCGCGGTCGTGTTCGTGATGCTGGCGACCACCGGGTGGACCGCCGTGCGTCATCAGCACGCGTCCGGACCGCGCGAGACCGCGCTCGCTTCCTGGGCGAGGGACCGGATAGCCGGTCACGCACTCCCCGACGCGGACGCGCCCGCCTACCGCCTCGCCCACTTCTTCGCGACGCTCACGACGGGCCAGCAGGTAGCGCTGACCGACAGGTACCCGCTGGTGGTGGGCAACATGAACGGCGCCCCCGTCACCCTTCGCTACCGGGCCAACCGGAAGGCACTGCTGCGGGCGAAGGCCGAGGAGCTGCGGCGGACGCGGGACGCGGGACTCTCACCCGACGGCCGCGGTCAGGCCCTGCGCCGGGTTGAACGCTTCAGGTCGCTGCTCGCCGGCGACCGGCAGATCCTCTCCTTCGACCCGGCCGGCCGGGGTCGCGCGGCCGAGGTCTTCGGCGACCTGGACCGGGCCGAGCGGGTCTCGGTCGTCGTCCCCGGGGTCGACACGAATCTGCTGACGCTGGAGCGCACCGGCCACAAGCAGAACGCGGCGCCCGTCGGCATGGCGCAGTCGCTGTACGGCGCCGAACGCTCCACCCGCCCCGGTGCGCGTACGGCGGTCATCGCGTGGGCGGACTACACGGCGCCCGCCGGGATCGGGATGGACGCCGCGCTGGGAAGACTGGCGGCGGTCGGGGCGGGGCGGCTGAACGCACTCGTGGCCGCCCTGCCGGGCACCTCGGCCGTCTCGCTGTTCTGCCACAGCTACGGCTCCGTGCTGTGCGGCCTCGCCGCACGTGAGCTGCCGTCCCGGGTGTCCGACATCGCGGTCGCGGGAAGTCCCGGGATGCGGGCGGACAGCGTGGGCGCACTGCACACCCGGGCCCGGGTGTGGGCGATGCGGGACGGCGACGACTGGATCAAGGACGTGCCGAACATGGCGGTCGGAGGGCTCGGCCACGGGGCCGACCCGGTCGATCCGGGGTTCGGTGCCCGCATCGTGTCGGCCGCCGGCGCCATCGGCCACAGCGGCTATTTCGAGCCGGGAACCCGAAGTCTCAGCAACTTCGCGGCCATCGGCGTGGGGGCGTACGACGCGGTCAGCTGCGCGGGCGCCGACCCCGCGTGTCACCGCCGGACCTCCGGCGCACCGATCTTGGGACACGCGTAGGGACAGGCCGACGCGCGTAGAGAACGGTGGACGGTCGTGCCGGGATTGCCGGTGACCGAGGGGGGACGTGCGGGCCCGAGCCGCATACGATGAGGCACATGGGTGATGTGCTGGCCGGAATTCAAGCCACCTGGGAGTTCGACACCGACTCCGTGCTCATCCGCTTCGAACGGGGGATCCGCTCGCCGAGGCTCTTGCAGAGTCTGCGTGAGCGCCGCATTCCGTACGCGGCGTTGTCGTCGGTGACGCTGACCCCGGGCAAGCGGGGCACGGTGGTCCTGCACGCGGTGCCGAGGCGCGGTGCCGACCCGCTGTTGGAGGCCGCGGCGGGACAGCTCAAGGAGGGGTGTGACCCCTACCGGCTGGTGCTGCCCGCGGAAAGCGAGACGCTCGCCGATTACTACGCGGCCGAGCTGCGGGCCCTGCTGGAGCCGGACGCCTCCCTGCCTGCCGACCGGTTCCTGGTCACGGCTCCCGACGCGCCGCTGCAGTTCAAGGCGTACGACGGCCGGGCCGCCTTCGACGGGGCCCGGGTCTCCTTCCGGTGGTTCCGCACGGGTGCGTCCAGCGCCAAGTGGAAGGCGGGTGACCAGACGTTCCCCGTGACGGAGCTCGGCGGGGTCGAGTGGCGCTCGCCCGAGGCGTTCGAAGGCTATCTGCGGCTCGTGCCCCGCGGCGCGGCGACGGAGCACGGCCCCGACGGCCCGGGAGCTCCCGGCCGCATACCGGGGGCGGACGCGGCGCCGGCCGGCCCGAACCCGGCCGCCAAGGCGGACCAGGACCCCGCCGCCGTCGTGTTCGGCGTGGGCTACGGGCCGGTGCACGAGTCGCTCCCCTTCGCCGCCGCCGTGCTGGCAGCGGTACGCAGGACCCAGCCGGCACCGGTCCCGGCGGCGCCCGTCACCGTCGGTGGCCAGCGCCCTCATCCGGCGGACATCGCCGAGCGCATACGGCACCTGGGGGAACTGCACGAGGCCGGCCTGGTGACGGACGACGAGTACAGCGCCAAGAAGGCCCAGCTCCTCGCGGAGCTGTAGGCCCTCCCGGCCCGGACGTCATTCCCGGGCCGTCGCCGTGCTGCTCATGTCGGGGTACCGGTCCCCCGCCACCCCGTCCGCGATGGGCTCCAGCTGCGCGAGCTCCTCCTCGGTCAGGATCAGCCGGGTCGCCGCGACGTTCTCCAGCAGCCGGCTGCGCTTACGCGTGCCGGGGATCGGCACCACGGCCAGGCCGTGCACCTGGGCCCGCTGCTGCACCCACGCCAGGGCCACCTGGGCGGCCGACGCCCCGTGCGCCGCCGCGATCTTGTGGACGGGCTCCAGCAGGGCGGCGTTCGTCCTCGCGTTGTCGCCCGAGAAACGCGGCTGGTGCTTGCGGAAGTCGTCCTCGGCCAGGTCCTTGGTCGCGTCCGTGAACGCCCCGGTCAGGAAGCCGCGGCCGAGCGGCGAGTACGGCACGAGGGTCACCCCGAGCTCGACGGCCGCCGGTACGGCGCTGCGCTCCACGTCACGGCTGAAGAGCGACCACTCGGACTGCAGGGCGGCGATCGGGTGCACGGCGTGCGCCTCACGGAGCTCCGCCCCGGTCACCTCGCTCAGACCGAGCTGCTTGACCTTGCCCTGCTCGACCAGCTCGGCCATCGCGCCGACCGACTCGGCGAGCGGGACCTGCGGGTCGCGCCGGTGCATGTAGTACAGGTCGATGACGTCGGTGTCCAGCCGCCGCAGGCTGGCCTCGACGGCCTCGCGAATGTACGCGGGATCGTTGCGCACCCCCCGGTAGTGCGGGTCGTCGGTCCGCTCGATGGCGAACTTCGTGGCGAGCGTGATCTCGTCACGGTGGGCGCCGGCGAACGGCGCGAGGAACGTCTCGTTCGCGCCGCGCCCGTAGACGTCGGCGGTGTCGAAGAGGGTGACGCCGGCTTCCAGCGCGGCCTCCAGGGTGTCCCGGGCGGCGGCCTCGTCGGTGCCCCCGTAGAACTCGCTGATCCCCATGCAGCCGAGCCCCTGCACGCCTACCTGCGGGCCTCCCGTGCCGAGCTCCACGGTCGCGATCCTCTGCGTGTTCTCACTCATGTCGTCAGGCCCCTTTCCGGTGCCCTGCGGGCGCCGGCGTAAAAGTCGATCTTGAAGTCGAGTACGGCGAGCGTGTCCTGCAGTTCCGCGATCCGGGTCCGGACGTCACGGCGGGTCGCCTCCAGGAGCTCCTGCCGCTCCTCGAAGGTGTGGTCGCCCTCGCGGAGCAGTTCCGCGTACCGGACCATGTCGGCGACCGGCATTCCTGTCAGCCGCAGCTTGCCCACGAACGCCAGCCAGTCCAGGTCGCGGTTGGTGAAGCGGCGCTGGCCCGTATGCGAACGGTCGACGTGCGGCATCAACCCGATCCGCTCGTACCAGCGCAGCGTGTGCGCGGTGAGGCCGGTGAAGGCGGCGACCTCGCTGATGGTGTAGCGGTCCTGGCCCTCGGGTCGCGGATGCGCCCGAGGGGCCGACGCGCAGATGTCCGTCCGTGCGGAAGTGCTGTCCATCACCGTCATGTCCTCCACGCTAGGACCTTGGAGTGCACTCGAAGCAAGTGCGAACGGGTGACGTCTTCGGTCCGGACCGGCCCGACTGCGCCACGCACCGGGTCGATAGGCTCGTACCCATGCAGAGCCTGGCGATGATCGAGAACTGGCCCGTCCCCACCGCGGCGGCCTCGGTGGTGCGGGCGGACGGCGGCGTGGCCGGTGCGCACGGCCCGACCGCGCACCGCTTCCCTCTCGCCTCCGTCACCAAACCGCTGGCAGCCTATGCGGCGCTGGTGGCGTACGAGGAGGGTGCGGTCGAGCTCGACGAGCCGGCCGGCCCCGAGGGCTCCACCGTCCGCCACCTCCTCGCCCACACCAGCGGCCTGGCCTTCGACGAACACCGGGTCACCGCTCCCGCCGGCACCCGCAGGCTGTACTCGAACGCGGGATTCGAGGTGCTCGGCGACCACATCGCGAAGGCGACGGGGATCCCCTTCCCCGAGTACGCGCGTCAGGCGGTCCTCGAACCGCTGGGCATGGAGGCGACGACGCTGGACGGCTCGCCCGCCAAGGACGGCGTCTCGACCGTGGACGACCTGGTGCGGTTCGCGGCGGAGGTGCAGGCCCCGCGGCTCCTCGACCCGCGTACGGTCCTGGAGGCCCAGACCGTGGTCCACCCCGGTCTCAAGGGCGTGCTTCCCGGCTACGGTCACCGGAACCCGAACGACTGGGGACTCGGTTTCGAGATCCGCGATTCCAAGTCGCCGCACTGGACGGGCCTTTCGTCGTCCCCTGCGACCTTCGGCCACTTCGGCCAGTCCGGCACGTTCCTGTGGATCGACCCGGCGGCGGGCGCGGCCTGCGTGGCCCTGACGGACCGCGCCTTCGGCCCCTGGGCGACAGAGGCTTGGCCCCCGTTCACGGACGCGGTGCTGGCGGAGCTCGGCACGTCCCGCTGACGGGGCCCTCGGCCGAGGCACTCGGACCACACCGCGGGGCCCAGGGCGCTGCCAGGTTCGTGCGCCATGCGATCACGTGACTTCGACCATCAGTTCCGCGAGTGGGACTCTTCACGACCGGCACCGTGTCACGCCGGATGAGCGCCCACGGCCAGGCCATGCGCGAACTGGACACGCCGGCGGACACGAAGTAGGACCGGTCGCCCGCGCCATCGCGGTCACCCCGCCCGAAGAGCCCCACCACC
The DNA here is from genome assembly GCF_030816615.1 of Streptomyces sp. B1I3. Taxonomy (NCBI): domain Bacteria; kingdom Bacillati; phylum Actinomycetota; class Actinomycetes; order Kitasatosporales; family Streptomycetaceae; genus Streptomyces; species Streptomyces sp. B1I3. Next base: position 5,607,234 of record NZ_JAUSYD010000001.1, on the reverse strand, counting down.
GCGCCACCGGCCGCACCGCCGCGCTCACACCGCGCCGAGCTCCCAGAGCAGCACCTCGGCGTCCCGCAGCGCCACCAGCTCCAGCCCCCTGGACTCCCTGATCCGCGCCGCGTCGCCCTCCCCGAGGTCCTCGCCGCCGATGCGCACCTCGCCGCGCACCACGTGGACGTACACGCCCGCCGCGTCGGGCACGGCCGTGCGCTCGCCCTCCGCCTGGCGCCGCACGTGGAGCATCGCTCCCGCCTCGGGGAGGGCGTACGGGGTGGAGTCGGCGATCCCCACGACGTGCGTGTACGAGGGCTCCCCGCCGGGTGCCACCGGGGCGAGCCACATCTGAATGAACGTCAGCGGGCGTGCGCCGTCGTTGCGCTCCACGTGACGCACGCCCGCGGCCGCGCTGAGGTGCTGCACGTCCCCGGGCCGTACGACGGTGGTGTGACCGGTCGTGTCCCGGTGGGTGAGCTCGCCCTCGACCACCCAGGTGACGATCTCGGTGTGGCTGTGCGGGTGCTCGCCGAATCCGGCCCCCGGGGCGAGACGCTCCTCGTTGCAGGCGATGACCGGCCCGAAACGCAGGTTGTCGGGGTCGTAGAAGCGCCCGAAGGAGAAGGCGTGCAGCGTCTCGATTCCCGCGGAGACACCCGGGGCCGGGTCCCCGCCGCGGAAGCGGCTCCCGGAGCGGCGTACGTCCATCACGCGTCCACGGTAGCCCCGCACGGTGACCCGTGGCCCCGCCCCACCGCGTCCTTGCTCCGATAAGGCAGTCTTGTGTACGTGCCCCGACCCGATCTCGAGCAGCCCGCTGCGAACGCCGCCCACCTCCACGCCGCGACTCTGAAGCGGCTGGAGCAGTCCTCCGGCCGGCTGGCCGCCAACGCCATCGCCCGCATGGACGAGACGCTGCCGTGGTACCGGGCGATGCCACCGGAGAACCGTTCCTGGATCGGCCTGGTCGCCCAGGCCGGAATCGCCGCGTTCACCGAGTGGTTCCGGCATCCGGAGACTCCGCAGGCCATCTCCACCGACGTGTTCGGGACGGCCCCGCGCGAGCTGACCCGGGCGATCACGCTGCGGCAGACCGTCGAGATGGTGCGGACGACGATCGAGGTGATGGAGACCGCGATCGAGGAGGTCGCGGCCCCCGGCGACGAGTCGGTGCTGCGGGAGGCACTGCTCGTCTACGCCCGGGAGATCGCCTTCGCGACCGCCCAGGTCTACGCGCAGGCCGCCGAGGCGCGCGGCGCGTGGGACGCCCGGCTGGAGTCGCTCGTGGTGAACGCGGTGCTCTCCGGCGAGGCCGACGAGGGTGCCGTGTCCCGGGCCGCGGCACTCGGCTGGAACTCCCCCGAGCACGTGTGCGTCGTCCTCGGTACCGCCCCGGACGGGGACAGCGAGCTCACCGTCGAGGCGATCCGGCGGGCGGCCCGGCACGCCAAGCTCCAGGTGCTGACCGGAGTGCTCGGACACCGCCTGGTCGTGATCGCGGGCGGCAGCGACAACCCGCTGAACGTCGCCAAGTCACTGATCGGCCCGTACGCGGCCGGTCCCGTCGTCGCCGGGCCCGTGGTGCCCGACCTGCTCGCGGCCACCCGGTCCGCGCAGGCCGCGGCTGCCGGACTCAAGGCGTGCTCGGCGTGGCAGGACGCTCCGCGCCCCGTCCTGTCGGACGATCTCCTTCCGGAACGCGCGATGGCCGGCGACCCCGCTGCGCGTGATCAGTTGGTGGAGGAGATCTACAGACCGCTCGAAGAGGCCGGTTCGGCACTGCTGGAGACGCTGAGTGTCTATCTGGAACAGGCGAGCAGCCTGGAGGGCGCGGCCAGGATGCTGTTCGTGCACCCCAATACCGTGCGCTACCGGCTGCGACGTGTGACCGACGTCACCGGCTGGTCACCCTCCGACGTCCGCTCCGCCTTCACCCTGCGGATCGCCCTCATCCTGGGGCGCTTGGCCGCCGGAGACACTCAGTCCTAGACTTTTGTCGGACTTCAACAATTCCCCTGACGGTTCTTCGTCCCTGTCCCCACGGGCGTCGGGAGCCGTCCACAAGAGAGAGTGTGAGGGTGCTCGTACTCGTCGCTCCCGGCCAAGGCGCTCAGACGCCCGGCTTCCTGACTCCCTGGCTCGACCTCCCCGGTGCCTCCGACCGCATCGCGGCCTGGTCCGACGCCATCGGGCTCGACCTTGCCCACTACGGCACGAAGGCCGACGCGGACGAGATCCGCGACACGGCGGTGGCCCAGCCGCTGCTCGTCGCCGCGGGTCTCCTGTCGGCCGCCGCCCTGGACGCCTCGCCCGGCGTCGTCGCGGGACACAGCGTCGGTGAGATCACCGCCGCCGCGCTCGCCGGCGTCATCGACGACGAGGCCGCGCTCCGCTTCGTACGCACCCGCGGCCTCGGTATGGCCGAGGCCGCCGCCGTCACCGAGACGGGCATGGCCGCGCTCCTGGGCGGGGACCCTGCCGTAACGGTCCCTCACCTGGAGAAGCTGGGGCTCACCCCGGCCAACGTCAACGGCGGCGGCCAGATCGTCGCCGCGGGCACCGCGGAGCAGATCGCCGCGCTGACCCAGGACATGCCCGAAGGCGTGCGCCGCGTGGTGGAGCTCAAGGTCGCCGGCGCGTTCCACACGCACCACATGGCTCCGGCCGTGGAGAAGCTGCGTGCCGCCGCCGGCGGACTGAAGGTCACCGACCCCCGGGTGACGTACGTGTCGAACGCCGACGGCAGGACGGTCGCCACCGGCACCGAGGTCATCACGCGCCTCGTCGGCCAGGTCGCCAACCCGGTCCGCTGGGACCTGTGCATGGAGACCTTCAAGGAGCTCGGTGTCACGGCGCTCGTCGAGGCGGCTCCCGGCGGCACGCTGGTCGGGCTCGCCAAGCGTGCGCTGCCCGGCGTGAAGACCCTCGCGCTCAAGACCCCCGACGACCTCGACGCGGCCCGCGCGCTCATCTCCGAGCACGCGGGCGCCTAAGGAGCCCGAGAGCATGTCGAAGATCAAGCCCAGCAAGGGCGCCCCGTACGCACGGATCATGGGTGTCGGCGGTTACCGGCCGACCCGTGTCGTGCCCAACGAGGTGATCCTCGAGACGATCGACTCGTCCGACGAGTGGATCCGCTCCCGCTCCGGCATCGCGACCCGCCACTGGGCCTCCGACGAGGAGACCGTGGCCGTGATGTCCGTGGAGGCCGCCGGCAAGGCGATCGCCGACGCCGGGATCGCGCCCGAGCAGATCGGCGGGGTCATCGTCTCCACGGTCTCGCACTTCCAGCAGACTCCGGCCATCGCGACCGAGATCGCCCACCGGGTCGGCGCGGGCAAGCCCGCGGCCTTCGACATCTCGGCCGGCTGCGCGGGCTTCGGCTACGGCCTCACCCTCGCCAAGGGCATGGTCGTCGAGGGCTCGGCGGAGTACGTCCTCGTCATCGGCGTCGAGCGGCTCAGCGACCTCACCGACCTGGAGGACCGCGCGACGGCCTTCCTGTTCGGCGACGGCGCGGGCGCGGTCGTCGTGGGCCCCGCCAAGGAGCCGGCCATCGGTCCCACGGTCTGGGGTTCGGAGGGCGACAAGTCCGGGACGATCAAGCAGACCGTGGCGTGGGACGTCTTCCACGCCGACCGTCCCGAGAAGTTCCCGGCCATCACGCAGGAGGGCCAGGCGGTCTTCCGCTGGGCCGTCTTCGAGATGGCGAAGGTCGCCCAGCAGGCGCTGGAGGCGGCCGGGATCACTCCGGACGATTTGGATGTCTTCATTCCGCACCAGGCCAACATGCGGATCATCGACTCGATGGTGAAGACGCTCAAGCTGCCGGAGCACGTCACGGTCGCCCGTGACGTGGAAACCACCGGCAACACGTCGGCCGCCTCGATTCCGCTCGCGATGGAGCGGCTTCTGGCGACCGGTCAGGCCAAGAGCGGCGACACGGCGCTCATCATCGGCTTCGGGGCGGGTCTCGTCTACGCCGCGACGGTCGTTACCCTCCCCTAGGCACTCCGGATCTTCCGGTCCGTACGCCCGAACCCTGCAGAAACACTTCGAAGGAGCTCCAAACATGGCCGCCACTCAGGAAGAAATCGTCACCGGTCTCGCCGAGATCGTCAACGAGATCGCCGGTATCCCGGTCGAGGACGTCCAGCTGGACAAGTCCTTCACCGACGACCTGGACGTCGACTCGCTGTCCATGGTCGAGGTCGTCGTCGCCGCCGAGGAGCGCTTCGACGTCAAGATCCCCGACGAGGACGTCAAGAACCTCAAGACGGTCGGCGACGCCGCCGACTACATCCTGAAGAACCAGGGCTGATCCCAGCCCGTCCTGTGTGTCGCCACCCGGCGGTGGCGCCGCTGATTCACGACCCTCTACACGTGGAGAAGATTTTCCAGTGATCCCGACCAATCGCACCGTGGTCGTCACCGGTATCGGCGCAACCACTCCGCTGGGTGGCGACTCCGCATCGACCTGGGAAGGTCTGATGGCCGGCCGCTCCGGCGTCAAGCCTCTCGAGGGCGAACGTTTCGCCGAACTGCCCGTCCGGATCGCCGCCCTCGCGGCCGTCGACCCCGGCGAGGTACTGCCCCGTCCGCTCGCCCGCAAGCTGGACCGCTCGGCGCAGTTCGCGCTGATCGCCGCCCGCGAGGCGTGGGCGGACGCCGGCTTCACCGGCAAGGCCGGTGAGGACGAGAAGATCCAGCCCGAGCGTCTGGGTTCGGTCATCGCCTCCGGTATCGGCGGCGTGATCACCCTGCTCGACCAGTACGACGTGCTGAAGGAGAAGGGCGTACGCCGCGTCTCCCCGCACACCGTTCCCATGCTCATGCCCAACGGCCCGGCGGCCAACGTCGGCCTGGAGGTCAACGCCCAGGCCGGTGTCCACACCCCGGTCTCGGCCTGCGCCTCGGGCGCGGAGGCCATCGGGTACGCCGTCGAGATGATCCGCACCGGCCGTGCCGACGTCGTCGTCGCCGGTGGCACGGAGGCGGCCATCCACCCGCTGCCGATCGCCGCGTTCGCCAACATGATGGCGATGTCCAAGAGCAACGACGAGCCCGAGAAGGCCTCGCGTCCCTACGACACGGCCCGCGACGGCTTCGTCCTCGGCGAGGGCGCCGGCGTCGTCATCCTGGAGTCCGCGGAGCACGCGGCCGCCCGTGGCGCCAGGGTCTACTGCGAGGTGCTGGGCCAGGGTCTGTCCGCGGACGCCCACCACATCGCGCAGCCCGAGCCCACCGGGCGCGGGATCGCCGCCGCGATGCAGAACCTGCTGGACTCCACGGACCTCAAGCCGTCGGAGGTCGTGCACCTGAACGCGCACGCCACGTCCACGCCGCAGGGCGACGTGGCGGAGATCAAGGCACTGCGCGCGGTGCTCGGTGACGACCTGGACCATGTCGCCATCTCCGCCACGAAGTCGATGACCGGTCACCTGCTGGGTGGCGCGGGCGGCATCGAGACCGTGGCGACGGTGCTGGCACTGCACCACCGGATGGCGCCGCCCACCATCAATGTCGACGACCTCGACGAGGCCGTGGACGCGGACGTCGTGCGCGGTGAGCCCCGGCCCCTGCCGGAGGGCCCGATCGCGGCGATCAACAACTCGTTCGGCTTCGGCGGCCACAACGTGGTGCTGGCGTTCCGCTCCGTCTGAACGGCGCAATCCTGAACCGCGCGTCCTGATACGCGTCAGAGGCCCGCTCCCCGCTCCGGGGGGCGGGCCTCCCGCGTCGCCCGGACAGGAACCCGGCCGGCCGTGGCGGCGCGCCGATGCCAGAAGTGGGGTCAGCCGATGTCCGGCCGGAAGGGACAGCAGGGCGATCTTGGAACCGTGGACGGCTGCTCAGGACTGCGCTTCGTCCTCCGCGATCGCCGAGGCGCTGCACACGTGCGCCGTGCCGTGCGGTGTGGGCCGCATCGCCGAGGAGGGGCCGCGTGTGCCTCGCTGCGCGTGGAGGCGGAACTCTTCGAGCGGGTGGAGCGGATCGTCCGGAGCGGGAGCGGACCTGCGAGGCTCTCCTCGGGTTCGGTCCGGGAGGTGCTGCCCAGCGAGACCGACTTCCTGTGGCCGCCGACGGGCGAGGCCTCGGTGGCGGAGGAGACCGCACCACCGGCTCGGTGACCCATTCGCCAGGGGTCCGCACGGGCGTCACGTCGGCCCGATGACTTTCTTGCGCATGTGCCCGTAGACCACCGATGTCCGTACGTCGGCGAGTTCCGGGCGCTTCGTCAGTTTGTCCAGGACCACCGCGTGCAGGTGGTCGGTGTCGCGGACGGCGACGTGCACCAGGAAGTCGTCGTTCCCGGTGAGGACGAAGAGCGAGATCACCTCGGGCATCCGCTCCAGAAAGGCCTGGAAGGCCTCGATCACCGCACGGGTCGGCGGGCGGACCCGTACGGCGATCACGGCCTGCAGCCCGCGGCCGATCGACGCGAGGTCGGCCTCCGCGTGAAATCCCGTCAGGACACCACGCTCGCGCAGCGACCGGACCCGCTCCAGACAGGTGGACGGGGCGATACCGAGCGCTTGGGCCATGTCCCGGTTGGTACGCCGACCGTCCTCCTGGAGCATCCGCATCAACGCCGAATCTAGTTCGTCCACGCTTGCCTCACTCTGCCGGATTCCGAAGGTAATTCGGATTGTACGCGCCACCTTCGATGATCTTGCTAGCCTCATCCTCGATTGGCTGATGTTTGTTCGGTCACGGTGTGCGTGGTGGTAGTGGAGAGAGGCGACTTCAGATGCGTGACCGGGGACAAAGCGTGTGGGCGGTGTGTGCGGTTGTGGCGGCCGCGCTGTTCTGGAGCAGTTCGTACGCGGTGACCAAGCAGGTGCTGGAGGACGTCGGCCCGCTCAGCATCGGCGCCATCAGGTTCACCCTGGCGGCCTTACTCCTGGGCGTGATGGTGGGGCTGAACCGGCGTCGCCCGGCCAGGCCAGATGCACAGCAACGGCGACAGCTCTACGTGAGCGGATTCCTCGGCATCACCGTCTACTTCGTCCTGGAGAACGTCGGCGTCGATCTGTCCACGGCGTCCGATGCGTCCCTGATCGTGGCCACGTACCCTCTGATGACGATGCTGCTGGAACTGGTCGTCTTCCGCACCCGGATGCCGGTGCTGCGTGTGACGGGTGTGCTGCTGGCGACCGTCGGCGCCTTCCTCGTGGTACGCAACGGAGCCGAGGCCGGCGGAAGTTCACGGTGGACAGGGGACATCCTCCTGCTGCTCGGCGGGTTGGCCTGGGCCGGGTACAACGTGCTCGGCAAGCGCGCGAGTGCCGGTCAGAACGCCGTGAGCGTCACGTACTTCCAGACCCTGGCGGGTGCGGCCGGTTTCCTCCTCGCCTCCCTGCTGGAGGCCGGCGACTGGCGGATGCCAGGCGTGACCGCCTCCTGGCTGATTGTCTACCTGGCCGTGGCGTGCTCGGTCGGCGGCTTTCTGCTCTACAACTACGGCCTGCGCAGGATGGCGTCGAGCGTCGCCGTGAACATCCTCAACCTGGTCCCGGTCTTCGGCGTCATCGGTGCCGTCGTGATCAACGGGGAGTCGATCCAGCTGGCCCAGGCGGCAGGCGGCGTGGTCATCATGGCCGGAGTGGCACTGGGCATGATCGAGCGGGAGCAGGAAGCTACGGCGAAGCCGGACGCGGGCGAGGGCGAGCCTTCCGGAACCGCGACCGCACAGGCCGAGGCAGCGGCCGGACCTGTACTGAACGAGCCCGAAGCCGCTGTACCAGCCACCCGGCGCGTGATCGACGGAGCCCGGTAGCCCCGACCGGCCGAGTCAAGGGCCGCCCCGGCCGCACCCCGCAGCGGTTGTCCTCGCGCGGCAGCCGGCTGCTCTCCCTCCGTCTCGAAGACGACATCAGGTGCGGGTGGAACGCCTCCGGGCGAACGGTCAGCTCTGTGGTCGCGTATGCGCCGGCCGCATGATGTGGTCGGTCAGGTACGGGCCGATCGCGGCCAGGTCCTCCCCCGTGATCTGCCATTCCCTCCGCCTGGGGAGCCCGGGACGACGTTCATCAGGTCCAGGCCTCCTCGCACACCTACACAGGCTTCGGCCCGCACTCCTCCCACTCGGGCAGCTGATCCAGCCGGTCGGCGAAGGTGCCCGAGCCGGTGATGGCCAGGTCACCGGGCCGCAGGTGCTCGGCCAGGTAGGTGAACACCAGCGTCTCGGAGCGCCGCCGGTCCAGCATCCCGCTGCGCCGGTCGCGCACGGCCCGCTGCCGGCCCGTGCCCGCGCGCCGACGGCGGCACCGCGGGACGAACGTTTCTGCCGGGAAGTAGTACGAAGGCCGCCGGGGCGGCGTCCCGTCACACCACCTGGTGCAGCCACCGCACGGGCGCACCCTCACCGGCGTGGCGGAAGGACTCCAGCTCGTCGTCCCACGGCTTGCCCAGAAGCTTGGCGATCTCCGCCTCCAGGTCCGTCTCCCCGCGCACGGAGCGCGCGAGCGCGGCCCGCAGCCGGTCCTCCGGGACCAGGATGTCGCCGTGCATGCCCGTGACCGCGTGGAAGATGCCGAGGTGGGGCGTGGAGCTGTAGCGCTCACCCTCCGCCTGCGGGCACGGTTCGGCGGTCACCTCGAAGCGCAGCATGTCCCAGCCCCGGAGTGCCGAGGCCAGCTCGGAAGCCGTACCGGCGCGGCCCTTCCAGGAGAACTCGGACCGCCAGGTGCCGGGCGCGGCCGGCTGTCTGATCCAGTCGAGCTGGACCCGCACACCGAGCACACCCGCCACCGCCCATTCGACATGCGGGCACAGCGCGCGCGGTGCGGAGTGAACGTACAGGACTCCACGTGTCGTCACCGGGACCTCCAGTGTGGGTCGAGGTTCGCCTTCCCCAGCGGCCTCGCGCCCGTACCGCCTCTTCCCGGCCGGCTCCCGAGGTTGTCATCAGTAAACAGCATCGGGAGTGAATCTCCTGAAAAAGGACAGTATGTGACGAGAGGTAACTTACCGGAACCCTCGTGGGTGCGCGGGTCGGCAAGGCGTCACTGGTTCGACGGGGAAAAGCTACCGTGCGCCGGGGCCGGGTGTGTGACGTACCGTCGGTCCCGGGCCCTTGATTCGCTCAGCATTCACCCGCCAGGGAGCGCGGGCCCGCCACCTGGGGGTGTCGGGGTGTGCCGGAGGCACAATCACCTGGGTGACCGGAGGAGAGACAGGCATGCGTGAGCGTTCGTCACGCCATCGCGTCCGCAGGGCCGCCGTGACGTCCGTGGCGGCCGCGCTCGTCGGCGCCGCCGCGCTGACGGGCTGCGCCGCCGACCCTGAGGGCGCACCCAGGAGCGCGCCCGCACCGCGGAGTCCCACCCCCTCCCCCACCCCGGCGTGGGACGTGAGCCCGGCTTCCCTCGCCGCCGTCGGGGACTCCATCACCACGGGTTTCGATGCCTGCTCGGTGCTGGCCGACTGCCCCGAGGTGTCGTGGGCGACGGGCACGGACGGCGCGGTCCGGAGCCTCGCGGTGCGCCTCCTCGGGGCGGCGCGGGCGGCCTCGCACAGCTCGAACCACGCCGTGTCCGGCGCCCGGATCGCCCAGCTGCCGGAGCAGATGGCCCTGGCTGCCGAGGAGCGCCCCGAACTCGTCACGGTGATGATCGGCGCGAACGACGCCTGCCGGGACTCCGTGCGGCTCATGACCCCGGTCGCGGACTTCCGGGCCTCCTTCGAGGCGTCGCTGCGGCAGCTGCGCGCTACGGCTCCCCGGGCCCAGGTGTACGTGTCGAGCGTGCCGGACCTGAAGCGGCTCTGGTCGACCGGGCGCGACAACCCGCTGGGCAAGCAGGTCTGGAAGCTGGGTATCTGCCGGTCGATGCTCCAGGACGCGGACGACATGGGCGCGGCGGCCGCGGCCCGGCGCGAGGCGGTGCTGAAACGGGTCGTCGCGTACAACGACGTCCTCAGGGACGTCTGCGCGAAGGACGCGCGGTGCAGGTACGACGGAGGGGCGGTGTTCGCCTACCGGTTCACGGGCGAGCAGCTAAGCCCCTGGGACTGGTTCCATCCCGGCCGTGACGGCCAGGCCCGGCTGGCAGAGATCGCTTACCGCAACGTCACGGCGGCCGGCCCCCCGGCGTAAAGTCGCTGATCATGAAGACGGGTGCGGCGGTACACGGCGAAGACTTCTCCACGCTCACGGACGGCACCCCCGTCCGGCGCTGGACCCTGGAGCGGGACGGTACGCGGGTGCGCGTGCTGACGTACGGCGCCGTGGTGCAGTCGGTCGAGGTTCCCGGCCGGGACGGCACACGCGCCGGGGTGGCTCTGGGGCTGCCGGACGCCGTGGCCTACGAGAAGTGCGTGGGTCCGTACCTCGGCGCCGTGGTGGGGCGGTACGCGAACCGGATCGGGGGCGCCGCCTTCGCACTCGACGGGCAGACGCACCGGGTGACGGCGAACGAGGGACGCAACCACCTCCACGGTGGGACGGCCGGCTTCGACAGGCGGCTGTGGGACGCCGAGGAGGTGCCGGACGGCGTGCGGCTCTCCCTGGTCGCCGAGGACGGCGAGGAGGGCTTTCCGGGGCGGCTGGAGGTCTCCGTGGCGTACACGCTGGACGAGGGCGGGGCGCTGCGCATCGCCTACCGGGCGACGACGGACGCGCCGACGGTGGTGAACCTGACGAACCACACCTACTGGAACCTGGCCGGCGCGGACAGCGGGAGCGCGCTCGGCCACGAACTGCGGCTCGCCGCCGCGCAGATCACACCGGCGGACGCGGAGGCCGTTCCGACGGGCGCGTTCGCGCCGGTGGACGGCACCCGGTTCGACTTCCGTGTGCCGCGGCCGGTGGGCGCCGGGTACGACACCAACTACGTGCTCGACGAGACCGGTGGGGAGCCGGTCGCCGAGCTGTACGACCCCGCGTCGGGGCGGCTGCTGACCGTCCGTACGACGGAGCCGGGGATGCAGCTGTACACGGCCGACCACCTGGACGGGCAGCCGTTCGCGCCCTGTTCCGGGATCGCGCTGGAGACCCAGCACTTCCCCGACTCGCCGAACCGGCCGGAGTTCCCGAGCACGGTGCTGCGGCCGGGTGAGGAGTTCGCGTCCACGACGGTGTACGGCTTCTCGGTGCGCTGACCGCCGGGCCGGTGGTCCACCGCCTCCGGTCCCCGCCCGGGGACCGGCGTCAACACCGGACAGACAAAAGCACTGGTGGGTGATTCCCGGCGGCGGCGGCGCGTCCGGCGGGCCGCCGACCCGTATGGCGCAGCAGGGTGATCATCATGACTTCACCCACTGACGAAGCGTCGCCCGTACTGCCTTCCCGCCGCACGGTGCTCTCCGGTGCCACCGCGGGTGCCGCGGCCCTGGCCGTGGCTGCCGCCCCGGCCGCTCCCGCGCGGGCGGTGCCGGCCGCCCCACTCGCTCCGGCCGCCGGCCCCGAATGGGACGCCTGCCTGACGGTGGCCCGCGCGATCCTCGTACGGGACGAGAACGACCGCCCGCTGGTTCCGCGTTACCGCGAGGTGCTGCTGGACAAGGGCCTGCCGCGCACCCGGGCGGCGCGCCGGCGGGTGCTGGTCGTCGGCGCCGGCCCGGCGGGGCTGACCGCCGCCCACCTCCTGCGTGAGGCCGGGCACACGGTCACCGTGATCGAGGCCAACGGCAACCGGGTCGGCGGCCGCATCAAGACCTTCCGGGCCGGTGGGCACGAGGAGGCGGAGCCGCCCTTCGCGGACCCGAAGCAGTACGCCGAGGCCGGCGCGATGCGGATTCCGGACAGTCATCCGCTGGTCACCGGGCTGATCGACGGTTTCGGGCTGAAGCGCCGGCGCTTCCACCTGGTCGATGTGGACGGTGAAGGCCGCCCCGCCAACCGCACCTGGATCCACGTCAACGGCGTCCGTGTGCGCCGAGCCGACTACGCGGCCAGGCCGCAGGCGGTCAACCGCTCCTTCGGGGTCCCCGCGCGCTTCGAGAACGTCCCCGCCTCGCAGATCGTCCGGGACGCCTTCGCCCCCGTGCGGGAGGAGATCGAGGGCAAGGAGGGCAGCGCGCTCGTCGAGGGATGGGCGACGGTGATCCAGCGGTACGGACACTGGTCGATGTTCCGCTACCTGACCGAGGCCGCCAAGCTCGACGTGCGCACCGTCGACCTCATCGGCACCGTCGAGAACATGACCTCACGGCTCCATCTCGCTTTCGTCCACAGCTTCATCGGTGCCTCCCTGATCAGTCCGGCCACCGCGTTCTTCGAGCTTCCCGACGGCACCGCCACGCTCGTCGACGCGATGTACGCACGCGTCGACGACCTGGTGCGTCTGGACCGCCGTGCCACCCGTATCACCCACGACAAGGACGGAGTGCGTGTCGAGACGGTCTCCGAGGGGCGCGGAGGCCCCGTGGTGCGCGAGACGTTCACCGGGGACCGGGCCGTCATCACGGTGCCGTTCTCCGGGCTGCGGCACATCCCGGTCTCCCCGGCGCTGTCGTACGGGAAGCGGCGTGCGATCACCGAGGTCCACTACGACGCGGCGACCAAGGTGCTGCTCGAGTTCAGCCGCCGCTGGTGGGAGTTCGACGAGGCGGACTGGAAGCGGGAGCTGGAGGCCGTGCGCCCCGGCCTGTACGACGCCTACCGCCTCGGCAGGGCCCCGGCCGACGGTTCCCTGCTCGGCGCCCATCCGTCCGTGCCCCGCGGCCACGTCCCACCCGGCCAGCGGGTGCACTACGCGGCCTGCCGGGCCACCGCACGCGACCAGCCCGAGGCGGCGCGCGTCATCGGCGGCGGATCGGTGACCGACAACCCCAACCGCTTCATGTACCAGCCGTCGCACCCGGTCGAGGGCAGCGCGGGCGGGGTGCTCCTCGCGTCGTACAGCTGGGCCGACGACGCCCTGAAGTGGGACTCCCTGGACGACGACGAGCGCTACCCGCGCACCCTGGGCGGCGTCCAGGACGTGTACGGGCAGCGCGTGGAGGTCTTCTACACGGGCGTGGGCCGCACCCAGTCGTGGATGCGCGACCCCTACGCGTACGGCGAGGCGTCGGTCCTCCTGCCGGGCCAGCACACCGAACTCTTCCCCGATGTGCGCACCCCGGAGGGACCGCTGCACTTCGCCGGCTGCCACACCTCGGTCAAGCCGGCCTGGATCGAGGGGGCCCTGGAGTCCGCGGTCAGGGTCGCACTGGAGGTCCACGGCGCCTGACCGGCGCCCTGCCGCCGGACCGGCCGGTCCGGCGGCAGGGCCCTCAGCCGGCTCGCCCCGTCGGCCTCATCGTTCCTTGTGCAGGGTGTAGGGCGACGACGGGGCCGGTTCCGGGGCGGCCCCGGGCGGTTCCGTCAGGTCGCGGGCGAGCAGCGTGGCCCCGGCGACGGCGCCCGGCATCAGGAACACGGCGACGAAGGGGACGAGGAAGGCGAGGGCGAGCGGCACGCCGAAGCCGAGTACCGCGGTCCGGCGTCCGCGCAGCAGGGCCAGCCGGTCCTTCAGGACCATGCCCCGGCGCTGGAGGGCGACCGCCGTGAGTTCCTCGCAGAGGAAGTAGCCGGAGACGCAGAAGCCGAGCGCGGGAACGGCGGTCTGGCCGATGACGGGGACGAACCCCAGGGCGAAGAGCAGGACGCCGTACAGCGCGACGCGCAGCAGGATGCGGACGGAGTCGCGGGCGGAGATCCACAGTTCGCGCCAGAGCGGCAGCCCCGACTCGGGCACCTCACCGCCCTCGCTGCGGTCGACCTCCTCGGAGAGGGACTCGTAGAAGGGCTGGCCGACCAGCAGGGTCACGGCGGTGAAGGTGATCACCGCGAGGAACAGCCCGAGGACGAAGACCAGGACGACGAGCGTGTTGCGCAGGAGCCCCGCCCACGGGGAGGACCAGTCGTCGGCGAACGGGGTGGCCCAGGCGACGAAGTCGTCGGCTCCGTATCCGAGTCCGACCAGCGCGCCCGTGTACAGGACGAGGGTGATGAGCCCCGGCAGCAGGCCGAGTCCGAGCCACCGGCCGTGTCCGAGGACCCACCGCTGTCCCTTTACCAAGTAACCGAAACCCGCCCCGAGATCACTCATGGGCGCCAGCGTACTTGCGCGAACCATTGACACGTCCCCGGGCTCGTCATTACCGTCACGCCAGCATTTCGAACGAGTGACGAAATACCGAACACGCAGAGAGGCAACATCCGTGCGTATCACCGGAATCAGCACGCATGTCGTGGGCACGCCCTGGCGCAATCTCACCTATGTCCAGGTGCACACCGATGAGGGCCTCACCGGGGTCGGCGAAACACGGATGCTCGGGCGCACGGACGCACTGCTCGGGTACCTGCGGGAGGCATCCGCCAACCACATCACCGGATCCGACCCGTTCGCGATCGAGGACCTCGTCCGCCGGATGAAGTACGGCGACTACGGGCGGGCCGGCGAGATCGTGATGTCCGGCATCGCGGTCATCGAGATGGCCTGCTGGGACATCAAGGGCAAGGCGCTCGGCGTCCCCGTCTGGGAGCTGCTCGGCGGGAAGGTCACCGACCGGGTCAAGGCGTACGCCAACGGCTGGTACACCACGGAGCGCACTCCGGAGGCCTACCACAAGGCGGCGCAGGGAGTCGTCGAGCGCGGATACCGGGCACTGAAGATCGACCCCTTCGGTACGGGCCACTTCGAGCTGGGCCAGGAGGAGACCCGCTACGCCGTGTCCCTCATCGAGGCCGTGCGCGACGCCATCGGCCCCGACACCGAGCTGATGCTGGAGATGCACGGGCGGTTCAGCCCGTCGACGGCGGTGCGGATCGCACGCGAGATGGCACCGTTCACGCCGGCGTGGCTGGAGGAGCCGGTGCCGCCGGAGAACCTCAAGGCGCTGAGCAAGGTCGCGGAGAAGGTCGACCTGCCGATCGCGACGGGTGAGCGCATCCACGACCGCATCGAGTTCCGCGAGCTCTTCGAGTCGCAGGCCGCCGACATCATCCAGCCGGACCTCGGCCACATCGGCGGCATCCTGGAGACCCGCAAGCTCGCCGCCACCGCCGAGACCCACTACACGCTGATCGCCCCGCACAACGTGGGTGGTTCGGTCCTGACGGCGGCCAGCCTCCAGCTCGCCGGCTGCACACCGAACTTCAAGATCCTCGAGCACTTCAACGACTTCGCGGACGCCGACATCAAGAAGGTCGTCAAGGGCGCGCCCCAGGTCGACCCCGCGACCGGCTGTTTCGAGCTCTCCCACGCCCCCGGGCTGGGTGTGGAGCTGGACGTGGACGCCGCAGCGGAGTTCCCGCAGCAGCAGGCGCGGTTCGACCTGTGGGCGGACGGCTGGGAGAAGAGGCAGCCCAAGTGAGCACGGTCTCGCGTTCGCTGGTCATCGACCGGCCCGGCAGCCACCGGCTGATCGAGGACGGCCTCCCGGAGCCCGGACCCGGTGAGGTCCGGGTGCGGGTCGCCGCGGCCGGAATCTGCATGAGCGACCGCGAGGTGTACGACGGCCACCGCGACGCGGCCTACGTGCGGTATCCCGTGGTGCCCGGTCACGAGTGGTCGGGGACCGTCGACGCCGTGGGCGAGGGCGTCGATCCCGCGCTCACCGGCCGGCGCACGGTCGCCGAGGGCTTCCGCGCCTGTGGGTCCTGCGAGCGGTGCCGGTGCGGGGAGACGTCCCTGTGCACGGCGGGGTACGAGGAGACGGGGTTCACCCGGCCCGGCGCGTTCGCCGACCATGTGGTGGTGCCGGCCCGGCTGCTGCACCCGCTCCCCGACGACGCGGACCTGCGGGCCGCCGCCCTGCTGGAGCCGGCCGCGGTGATCGCTGCGGCGGTGCGGGCGGGGGCACCCGAGCCGGGCGAGCGGATCGCGGTGGTCGGAGCCGGGACGCTCGGGCTGCTCGCGGTCCAGTTGCTGGCCGCCGTGTCACCGGCCGAGCTCACCGTGATCGACCCGCGCGGCACGCGGGCCTCCCAGGCCCTGGACTTCGGGGCGGGCGAGGCCCGGAGTCCCGAGGAGGCCGAGGGGGTCCGGGGCCGGTACGACCTGGTCGTGGAGACCGCCGGCGCCCCTTCCACCGCGGCCGACGCCTGTCTGCTGGCACGGCGCGGCGGGCGGGTGATCCTCACCGGGATGTTCACCCCGGGGGCCGTGGGCATCGATCCGGTGCACCTGTCCCTGAACCAGCTCACGGTGCGCAGCGTCTTCGGCGCCCCGTCGTCGGCCTGGTCGTACGCGGTGCGGGCGTTCGCGGCCGGACTGCTCGACCCGGCCCCGCTGATCACCCACGAGTTCCCGCTGGAGCGGTTCGCCGAGGCCGTCGCGCTCGTCGGCGCCGGAGGTCCGGAGACCGGGAAGGTGCTGCTGCGTCCGTGACGGGTCCGCCCTGATCCGTACACCGGTACGGCGGCGACCTGACCGCCTCCGTACCGGTGTACTCCCAAAGATCCGAACTTCGTCCGAAATACCGAACGTGAAGGACCAGCCGTGAACGACGTCCCTGCCCCTCCCTCCGGTACCACCGGCTTCCGCCGCCCCGGTGACGCCGTCCTCACCTCGCTCGGCCTCGGTCCGGCGCCCCTGCTGCCCTCCGACGCCTCCCCGCACTCCTTCCCCGACGGCGGGAGCTGGCGCACCGAGGTGCCGTCCGTGGAGGGCCCGGAGGCCCTCGGCGTCGTACTGAAGGAGTCCGCGAGGCTCGACGTCCCGGTCCACCGCATCAGCCAGGGCAGCGGTATCTGGATGCTGACCGACGCGGAGATCATCGAAATGGTGGAGGGCTGCGCCGAACGGGACATCGAACTCTGCCTGTTCACCGGGCCGCGCGGCACCTGGGACACCGGCGCCTCGGTCCGTACGGACTCCGGTGGCGCCGGGCTGCGATCCCGTGGCCACGACGCCCTGGCGGGCTGCGTCGAGGACGCCCTGCGCGCCACCGGGCTCGGGGTGAAGTGCCTGCTCGTGGCCGACGAGGGCGTGCTGTGGACCCTGCACCGGCTGCGCGAGCAGGGCGCCCTGCCCGCGGACACCACGTTCAAGGTCTCGGCGCTCATCGGGCCGGTGAACCCGGCCTCGTACGCCGTGTTCGAGCAGCTCGGCGCCGACTCGATCAACATCCCGTCCGACCTGACGCTCGCCCAGCTCACGGAGATCCGCCGGGTCTCCCGGGCCCCGATGGACCTCTACATCGAGGCCCCCGACGACCTCGGCGGCTACGTGCGGATGTACGAGGTCGCCGAACTGGTCCGGCGCGGCGCACCGCTGTACCTGAAGTTCGGCCTCTCCAAGTCGCCCGGGATCTACCCGTACGGCCGGCACCTGCGGGAGCTGGCGCTGGCCACGGCCAAGGAACGGGTGCGACGCGGCCGTCTCGCACTGGACCTGCTCGCCCGGCACGGGGCGGACGGGGGCATGGCTCCGCTCGGCACCCGGCTGCCGGGTCCGCTCAGCCGGTTCGGAACCTCGTCATAACGTTCCGGAAACACTTCCCCCAAAAAAAGACACAGCCGCGCACAATCCCACACACCCGTTCTCGGTCGATCCGCCCTCGGCGGCCAGGCACCACCGGACCGAGCCCTGACC
The DNA here is from genome assembly GCF_030816615.1 of Streptomyces sp. B1I3. Taxonomy (NCBI): domain Bacteria; kingdom Bacillati; phylum Actinomycetota; class Actinomycetes; order Kitasatosporales; family Streptomycetaceae; genus Streptomyces; species Streptomyces sp. B1I3. The sequence continues at coordinate 5,589,724 of NZ_JAUSYD010000001.1, read as the reverse complement.
CACATCAAGGATGATGACCATGCGCAACCGCAGAGCCGCACTCGCCGCCATAGCCTCCGCCGCCTCCCTCGCCCTCGCCCTGACCGCCTGCGGCCAGAACGGCGAGGGCGGCAGCGAGGAGGACAAGGGCGGCAGCGACGGCGCCACCATCGGCGTCGCGATGCCGACCAAGTCCTCCGAGCGCTGGATCTCCGACGGCGCCAACGTCGAGAAGGAACTGAAGGCCAAGGGCTACAAGACCAAGCTGGTCTACGGCGAGGACGACCCGGACCAGCAGGTCTCGCAGATCGAGAACATGATCACGCAGGGCGTGGACGCCCTGATCGTGGCCGCGATCGACAACAAGTCCCTGAACAACGTGCTGCAGCAGGCCAAGGACGCCGACATCCCGGTGATCTCCTACGACCGGCTGATCCTCGGCACGGAGAACGTCGACTACTACGCCTCGTTCGACAACGAGAAGGTCGGCGAGCTGCAGGGCACGTACATCGTGGACAAGCTCGGCCTGAAGGACGGCAAGAAGGGTCCCTTCAGCATCGAGCTGTTCGCCGGATCCAACGACGACAACAACACCAAGTACTTCTTCCAGGGCGCGATGAACGTCCTCCAGCCCTACGTGACCAAGGGCGAGCTGGTCGTCAGGTCCAAGCAGACCGCCCTTAACCAGGTCACCACCCTGCGCTGGGACGGCGGCACGGCGCAGAAGCGCATGGACGACCTGCTGACGTCCAGCTACCGCAGCACCCGGATCGACGCCGTGCTCTCCCCGTACGACGGCATCTCCATCGGCATCCTCTCCGCCCTGAAGTCGGACGGCTACGGCTCCAAGGCCAAGCCGATGCCGGTCGTCACCGGTCAGGACGCCGAGGTCGCCTCGGTGAAGTCGATCATCACGGGCGAGCAGACGCAGACCGTCTACAAGGACCTGCGCCAGCTCGCCAAGGTCGCCTCGAACATGGTCGACGCGGCCCTGAACGACAAGAAGCCCGAGGTCAACGACACGAAGTCCTACGACAACGGCGCGAAGGTCGTCCCCGCGTTCCTGCTGCAGCCGGTCAGCGTCGACAAGGCCAACTACAAGGAGGTCCTCGTCGACGGCGGCTACTACACCGAGAACGACCTCAAGTAACCGGGCCCCCTCAAGGATTGGAAGGCAAGACCATGGCGGGACCCGTCCTGGAAATGCGCTCGATCGTCAAGACCTTTCCCGGTGTCAAAGCGCTGTCGGACGTCTCACTGACCGTCCGCCAGGGCGAGGTCCACGCCATCTGCGGAGAGAACGGCGCCGGCAAGTCGACCCTGATGAAGGTGCTTTCCGGTGTCCATCCGCACGGCAGCTACGAAGGGGACGTCCTCTTCGAGAGCGAGACCTGCCGGTTCAAGGACATCCGGGCGAGCGAACAGCACGGCATCGTGATCATCCACCAGGAGCTGGCGCTGGTGCCGTACCTCTCCATCGCGGAGAACATCTTCCTCGGCAACGAGCACGCCAAGCACGGACTGATCAACTGGAACGACACCCTCAGGCACGCCGGCGAACTGCTGCGCCGGGTCGGTCTCGACGAGCACCCGGAGACCCGCGTCGCCGACATCGGCGTGGGCAAGCAGCAGCTGGTGGAGATCGCCAAGGCGCTCTCGAAGAAGGTGAAGCTGCTCATCCTCGACGAGCCGACGGCAGCGCTCAACGACGAGGACAGCGGCAAACTCCTCGACCTGATCCTCTCGCTGAAGGAACAGGGCATGACCTCGATCATCATCTCGCACAAGCTGAACGAGATCCGCCGGGTCGCCGACTCGGTCACGATCATCCGCGACGGGCGCTCCATAGAGACGCTCGACGTGAAGGCGGCGGATACGACCGAGGACCGGATCATCAGCGGGATGGTCGGCCGCGACCTGGAGAACCGCTTCCCGGAGCGGACCCCGCACCACCCGGAGGAGGGGACCGCGCCCGCCCTGGAGATCCGCAACTGGACCGTGCACCACCCCATCGACCAGCAGCGCAAGGTCGTCGACGACGTCTCGATCGAGGTGCGGCGCGGCGAGATCGTCGGGATCGCCGGGCTCATGGGCGCCGGCCGCACCGAGCTGGCGATGAGCGTCTTCGGCCGCTCCTACGGCCGCTACGCGGGCGGCACCGTCCTCCGGGACGGCACGGAGATCCGTACGAAGTCCGTCCCCGAGGCGGTCAGGCACGGCATCGCGTACGCCACCGAGGACCGCAAGCACTACGGGCTCAACCTGATCGACACCATCAACCGGAACATCTCGCTGACCGCTCTGGGCAAGGTCTCCAAGCGGGGCCTGGTCGACGAGCACGGGGAGCGGCAGGTCGCCGAGGGCTTCCGCACCTCCATGAACATCAAGGCGCCGACCGTCTTCGAGACGGTGGGCAAGCTGTCCGGCGGCAACCAGCAGAAGGTCGTCCTCAGCAAGTGGATCTTCGCGGGTCCCGAGGTGCTGATCCTGGACGAGCCCACGCGCGGCATCGACGTGGGCGCCAAGTACGAGATCTACACGGTCATCGACCAGCTGGCCGCCCAGGGCAAGGCGGTCGTCTTCATCTCCTCCGAACTGCCCGAGCTGCTCGGCATGTGCGACCGGATCTACACGATGGCCGCGGGCCGGCTGACGGGTGAGTTCTCGCGGGCCGAGGCCTCGCAGGAAGCGCTGATGCGTCAGATGACGAAGGACAAAGAGGTAACCCGATGAGCACGGACCTGACCGCCAAGACCCCGGCCCCCGCGCCGCACGGCGGAGGCGGACCGGCCTCCGGCGACGGCCTGCTGCAACTGATGCTCGGCGGCATGCGCCGCAACATGCGCCAGTACGGCATGCTGATGGCCCTCGGCCTGATCGTGGTGCTGTTCGCGGTGTGGACGGACGGCGACCTGCTGCTGCCGCGCAACGTCTCCAACCTGGTGCTGCAGAACAGCTACATCCTGATCCTCGCGATCGGCATGATGCTCGTCATCATCGCGGGCCACATCGACCTCTCGGTCGGATCCCTGACCGCGTTCATCGGCGCGATGGCCGCCGTGCTGATGGTCGAGCACGATCTCCCCTGGCCGCTCGCGGTGGTGCTCTGCCTGGCCATCGGCGCCGTCGCGGGCTCGGTGCAGGGGTTCTTCATCGCCTATCTCGGCATACCGTCGTTCATCGTGACCCTCGCGGGCATGCTGCTCTTCCGCGGTCTGACGGAGATCTTCCTGAAGGGCCAGACCCTCGGCCCGTTCCCCAAGGACCTCCAGGAGATAGCCAACGGCTTCCTGCCCGAGGTCGGCCCCACCACCAACTACCACAACCTCACGCTGGTGCTGGGCTTCGCCCTGATCGCCTTCGTGGTGCTGCAGGAGGTCCGCGACCGCAAGCGGCAGCAGGAGTTCGCCCTCGACGTGCCGCCGGTCAAGCTGTTCCTGCTGAAGCTGGTCGCACTGGTCTCGGCCGTCCTCGTCGTCACGCTGCTGCTCGCCAGCTACAAGGGCGCCCCGGTCGTACTCCTCATCCTCGGCGTGCTGGTCGTCGGGTTCGGCTACCTGATGCGCAACGCGATCATCGGCCGGCACATCTACGCCATCGGCGGCAACCTGCCCGCGGCCAAACTGTCGGGCGTGAAGGACAAGAAGGTCACCTTCCTGGTCTTCCTGAACATGGGCATGCTCGCGGCCCTGGCGGGTCTGGTCTTCGCCGCCCGCTTCAACGCGGCCTCGCCCAAGGCCGGCCTCAACTTCGAGCTGGAGGCCATCGCCGCCTCGTTCATCGGCGGCGCGTCGATGAGCGGCGGCGTCGGAACGGTCCTCGGCGCGATCGTCGGTGGTCTGGTCCTCGGCGTGCTGAACAACGGAATGAACCTCGTCGGCATCGGCACCGACTGGCAGCAGGTCATCAAGGGCGCGGTGCTGCTGGCCGCGGTCGGCTTCGACGTCTGGAACAAGCGCAAGGTCGGCTCGTAACACCCCCTCTTCCAACAGGAGTTGTTTCATGACCGGAACCAGCAGACGCACCGTCCTGGCGGCCACGGCCGCCGCCGGGCTGGCCGTGGCGGCAGGCACCCCGGCCGCGCACGCCGCGGCCGCCGGACGCACCCCGTCCAAGGAGCTCTTCGGTACGCTCGCCGACGGGACGAAGGTGCACCGCTGGACCCTCGCCAACGGCGGGACCCGGCTGAGGGTCCTGTCCTGGGGAGGCGTCGTCCAGTCCCTGGAGACCCACGACCGCAGGGGCCGGACGGCGAACGTCGCGCTCGGCTTCGACAACCTCGCGGACTACGTGGCGAAGTCCCCGTACTTCGGCGGGCTGATCGGGCGGTACGGCAACCGCATCGCCGAGGGGCGCTTCACCCTCGACGGGGTCACGCACCAACTGCCGGTCAACGACGGCCCCAACAGCCTGCACGGCGGCGACCAGGGCTTCGACAAGCGGGTCTGGGACGTGAAGCCGTTCACCGAACGCGGCGACACCGGACTGGTCCTGACCCGGACCAGCCCGGACGGCGAGGCCGGCTATCCGGGCGCGCTCGCCGTCCGCGTCGTCTACACCCTCACCTCCCGGGGGGAGTGGCGCATCGACTACACGGCGACCACGAACCGCGCCACCGTCCTCAACCTGACCAGCCACACCTATTTCAATCTGGCGGGCGAGGGCAGCGGGAGCGTCGACGGGCATCTGCTGGAACTCGCGGCGTCGCGCTACACCCCCGTCGGCGCGACGCTCATCCCGACGGGTGAGCTCGCCCCGGTGGCCCGTACGCCGTTCGACTTCCGGCGGTCCCGCGCCATCGGGGAGGCCGTCCGCACCCCGCACGAGCAGGTCGGCTACGGACAGGGGATCGACCACAACTACGTGCTGGACAAGGGGATCACGGCCCGCCCGGAGTACGCGCTGACCGTGACGGACCCCGGGTCGGGCCGGGTGATGAAGATGTACACGACAGAGCCCGGCATGCAGGTCTACACCGGCAACTTCCTCGACGGCACGCTGACGGGCACCGCGGGCCGGGTGTACCGCCAGGGCGACGCGTTCTGCCTGGAGTCGCAGCACTTCCCCGACTCCCCCAACCAGCCGTCGTTCCCCTCGACGGTGCTGCGTCCCGGTGAGACGTACCGTTCGACGACGGTGCACGCCTTCTCGGCACGCTGACACGCCTTCCGGCAGCCGGACCACGAGCGGCGCCCTCCCCCTGCCCGGGGGAGGGCGCCGCTCGCCGTCGTCAGACCAGCCGGATCATGTTCCAGGACAGCGGCTCCAGCACGGCCTTCAGGACGCCGTCGGTCAGCTCGGTGCCCTCGGCCGGATGCGGTGTGACCCGCTCGGGCTCGGCGAGGGTGTTACGGGCCTCCGGGTCGGCGTCCGCGACCACCTGGTGCTCGGCGACCCGGTCCAGGCCGAGTCCGGCCAGGGCGACTTCGAGCGGCAGCACGGCGTCCTGGCTGCGGTTGACCGCGAAGACGGTGACGGCGCCCGTCTCCGGGTCCCGTACGGCGGTGGCGTGCAGCAGGTCCGCCTCGCCGTACTTCGCCGTCCCGTACGTCGGCGAGTCCACCCGTACGTCCAGCACCTGGCCCCGCCCGTACCGCGCGGCCTGGGCGAAGGGGAAGAAGGTGGTCTGCCGCCAGGCGGGCCCGCCGGGCTCGGTCATGATCGGCGCGATGACGTTGACCAGCTGGGCGAGGCAGGCGACGGTCACCCGGTCCGCGTGCCGCAGCAGTGCGATGAGCAGGCTGCCGAAGACGACGGCGTCGGTGACGGTGTAGTTGTCCTCCAGCAGGCGCGGCGCCTCGGGCCAGTCGAGCGGGTTCTCCTCCGTCTCCTGCTGGAAGCGCCTCTGGTACCAGACGTTCCACTCGTCGAAGGAGAGGTTGATCCTCTTCGGCGACTTCAGGCGCGCCCCGACGTGGTCGCAGGTCGCGACGACGCTCTCGATGAAGGACTCCATGTCCACGGCCGAGGCGAGGAAGGAGTCCCGGTCGCCGTCGGTCTCCTCGTAGTAGGCGTGCAGCGAGACGTAGTCGACGAGGTCGTAGGTCTCGGCCAGGACCGTCGCCTCCCAGGCGGCGAAGGTCGGCATGGCGCGGCTGGAGGACCCGCAGGCGACGAGCTGGACGGTCGGGTCGATCTGGCGCATCGCGCGCGCGGTCTCGGCCGCGAGCCGCCCGTACTCCTCGGCGGTCTTGTGGCCGGTCTGCCAGGGGCCGTCCATCTCGTTGCCCAGGCACCACAGCTTGATGCCGAAGGGGTCCTTGTCGCCGTGGGCGATCCTGCGGTCGGAGAGCTCGGTACCGGACGGGTGGTTGGCGTACTCCTGGAGCTGGATGGCCTCCTGGACGCCGCGGGTGCCGAGGTTGACCGCGAGCATCGGTTCGGCCTGGGGGCCGACCTTCCTGAGGAAGTCGATGTACTCGGAAAGGCCGAAACGATTCGTCTCCGTGGAGCGCCACGCGAGGTCGAGGCGGCGGGGGCGCTCGTCGGCGGGGCCGACGCTGTCCTCCCAGCGGTAGCCGGAGACGAAGTTGCCCCCGGGGTAACGGATGGCGGTGACGCCCAGCTCGCGGACCAGGTCGAGGACGTCGGTGCGCAGCCCGGCCTCGTCGGCGCGCGGGTGGCCCGGTTCGTGGATGCCGTCGTAGACGCAGCGTCCCAGGTGTTCGACGAACGATCCGAAGAGCCGGGGGTTCACCTCACCCACGGTGAAGGCGGGGTCGAGGGTGAAGCGCGCGGTGCGGGTCATGACTTCCTCACGGGTCGACTGCCTATGTTCGAGATTTCGAATGCTGCTCGTATTCTCGAACGGGACCGTAGGGTCAACCTCCGCGGGCCGTCAATGCCCCGTGCGCACCTTTACCCGCGGGTACGGCCGAGGGCCGCACCCCTGGAGCGGGATGCGGCCCTCGGACGTACGGATGACCTGCTCAGCCGACCGACAGCTCGACCTTGATGTTGCCGCGGGTGGCGTTCGAGTACGGGCACACCTGGTGCGCCTTCTCGATGAGCGACTGGGCGGTGGCCCTGTCGACGTTCGGGATGGAGGCGGTGATCGCCACCTCCAGGCCGAAACCGCCCGCCTCGGTCTTGCCGATGCCGACGGACGCGGTGACTGTCGAGCCGGAGATGTCGGCCTGCTCCTTGCGGGCGACCACGCCGAGCGCGCCCTGGAAGCAGGCGCTGTAGCCGGCTGCGAAGAGCTGCTCGGGGTTGGTGCCCGCGCCGCTGCCCCCCATCTCCTTCGGCGGGTTGACGACGACGTCGAGCTTGCCGTCGTCGGTGGAGACACGGCCGTCACGGCCGTTCTCCGCGGTGGCGACGGCGGTGTAGGCCACGTCTATGTTCTGGATGGTCATACCGGGGATTCCTCCTGCTGATGCGCCGCGGCTCGCGCCCACGACCGCGACGGCCTGGGCCGAGCCTAGCGGGTGACGGACAGGGCCGGTCAGGCGTCCAGCGAAACGATCATCTTGCCGGTGTTCTCGCCGCGCAGGAGGCCCAGGAACGCGTCGAAGCCGTTCTCGATGCCCTCGACCTTCGTCTCGCGGTACTTGAGCTCCCCGGAGGCGAGCCAGCCGGCGACCTCCTGGACGAACTGCGGCTGCAGATCGGAGTGGTCGCCGACGAGCATGCCCTGCAGGCGCAGCCGCTTGCCGATGACCAGCGCGAGGTTGCGGGGGGCCGGGGTGGGCTCCGTGGCGTTGTACTGGGCGATCATGCCGCAGATGGTGGCGCGGCCGTGCACGTTGAACGAGGAGATCGCGGCCTCCAGGTGGTCGCCGCCGACGTTGTCGAAGTAGACGTCGATGCCGTCCGGCGCCGCCTCGCGCAGCTGGTCCCTGACGGGGCCGTTCTTGTAGTTGAAGGCCGCGTCGAAGCCGTACTCCTCGACCAGGAGCTTGACCTTCTCGTCGGATCCGGCCGAACCGATGACCCGTGAGGCACCCTTCAGCTTCGCCATCTGGCCGACCTGGCTGCCGACCGCGCCGGCCGCACCGGAGACGAAGACGGCGTCACCCTCCTTGAAGGAGGCGACGTCGAACAGGCCGGCGTAGGCGGTGAGGCCGGTCATGCCGAGGACGCCGAGGTAGGCGGAGAGCGGGGCGAGCAAGGCGTCGACCTTCACCGCGTGCTTGGCCGGCACGTCGGCGTACTCGCGCCAGCCGAGGCCGTGCAGCACGTGGTCGCCCACGGCGAAGCCGTCGGCGTTCGAGGCGACGACCTCGCCTACAGCGCCGCCGTCCATGGGGTGGTCGAGCTTGAACGGCGGAGTGTAGGACTTCACGTCGTTCATCCGGCCACGCATGTAGGGGTCGACCGAGAAGTACAGGTTACGGACGAGGACGCGGCCCTCGCCGGGAGCGGTCACCGGCGCCTCGCGCAGCGCGAAGTCCTTGGCCTCCGGCCATCCCTGCGGGCGGGCGACGAGGTGCCATTCGCGGCTGGACGTGGGAAGTGCTGCAGACATGGGCTGGGGGTCTCCTCGATGTCTCACGGAACGTGTGGGGCGGGAAGCGGAAATGCTTCATTACCTGAAACAACCATGCGCTCCGATATTTCACCTTGTCAAGTAATTGGGTATCCTGAGTGTCATGGCCACTTCGCGCACGGACCCGCTGACCCTGGACGTCATCGAACTCATCGGCGGCGTCGTGGCCCGCTACCACGAGGAGTACGACCGGGCCGCGGCCGCCCACGCCCTGACCGGCGCCCAGGCCCGTGTACTCGGTCTCCTCTCCCTCGAACCGATGCCCATGCGCAAGGTCGCCCGGAAACTGAAGTGCGAGCCCTCCAACATCACCGGCATAGTCGACCGGCTGGAGCTCCGCGGCCTGGTGGAGCGCCGCCCGGACCCCGCCGACCGGCGGGTGAAACTGGCCGCCCCGACCCAGGAAGGCATACGGACGGCCCGGCAGCTGCGGGACGCGCTGGACTTCGCCCGCGAGCCGCTCGCCGAGCTGTCGGAGGCGGAGCGCACGATGCTGCGCGACCTGCTGCGCCGCATGCTCGGCGAGGAGCCCGCGGGCCGGCCGGAGGACGTGCCCCCCACCGCTCCCCCGGAGACGGCCGTGGCCCTCGGCCGCACCGCCAGGTGAACATCGCGCGGTCGAACCGGCGCCCGATCAGGTCCGCGGGCGGATGAGCCGGTACCGGATGCCGCAGTCGCCCCACGTCATCCCGGCACCACGCGCCGCCGCCCAGCTCGCGGGCCCTTGGGGCGCCACCGTCGCAAGGCCGTCGCCCGGCTGACCGTCGAGGGAGGTCCGGCGGCAGCCCGTCCTCAGGTGCAGAACCAGAGCCACCGCGTGCAGGTCTCGGTCGGCGAGGGGCTGGGCGAGGGCTCCTCCGGGGGCTCCGGCCGCGTCGGGTCCGCGGTCGGCCGGCCGGAAGGCGTCGGATCGGCCGGCGTCCCCGTGTCCGGGGGGTCCGAGGGGTTCGTGGGGTCCGAGGGTGTGGACGCGGAGGGCGGCTCCTCCGGCGGTGCGGACGCCGACTCGGGCGCCCCGGAATCCTCCGGCGCCGCCGACGTGGCCGGCCCGGCGTCCGCGGAGTGGGAGTCCGTCACCGGGACGGCGGTGGGGACGTCCACCGGCCCGGGGCCGTCGTGCACCGTGCCGGCCGAGGGAGGCGGCACGGGTTCGGTGACGGTCGCCGTCGCCTCGCTCACGTACTCGGCGGCGCCGTCCTCGTGCTCGGGTTCCACCGCCAGCTCGGCCAGGCTCAGCGCACCGGCGGCCAGTACCACGCCGACCGCCGTCAGCAGCAGCCCGCGCCCGCGGCGCCGGTGCACGCGACGGCCGCCTTTGCGGCCCGCAGCGCCCCGGGCGCGGCGGCGGGACCCTCCCCTCCCCGAGGGCTCGAGGATCTCGCCCGGCGGCTCCGGTTCGTGAACGGAGCGGGCCGGGACCGCGTAGGGGGCCAGCGCGTCGGCGGGGGTTCCACAACCGGCGCACGCCAGGGCGCCGTTGAGGTGCCGTTGGCACGGGTGGCAGTAGTCCATGGGGCCCGCAGACTAGACGGGTGGGGAGCGGCGGAGGAAGCCGCTCAGGTGAGGATCCTGTAGGGAAGAGCGGATTCCGGCGCACGCCGTCCGATACGCGTGGGACGCGGCAGGATGGGCGCCATGACCGCTCCCACCCCCTTCGGACCGCTCGAGTTCCAGCTCGTCCTGTTGCGCCGGATGGCCGATCACCAGCCGGACCTGGTCGAGGACGCCCGCCACGAACTGAGTGCCTCGCTCGCCGAGATGCGGGAGGCGAACCGGCGCTGGCAGGCCATGGTGCGTGCCCCGCGCGGCCGGGGCGCCCTGCGCCGCTACCGCTCGGTCCTCGGCGAGCCCGAGACGTCCGTGCGCCGCACGGTCGGCGACCTGGAGTGCGACGCGCTGTTGTGGCCCCTGCCGCTCTGGCCGGACCTGCGGTTCGAGGTGATGGCGGGCCCCGGCGGTGCCGTGTGGAACGAGTGGCTGGTCCGCGCCCCTGGCCTGCCCGGCCCCGGGCTGCGTACGGCCGCGGACCTGCGTCCGTGGTCCTGCACCGTGGACGAGGTGGCCCGGGCGTTCGAGGGGGCCCGCCCGATGGAGGGCAGCGCGCCGACCCGCTGGGCACTGGCCGTCACGGACCCTGCCGACGGGCGGAGCCACGTCGCCGAGTTCACCTGGGGCCTGTTCCAGCGTCTGCTTCCCGGGCCCGCCCGGTAGCTCTCGCACCGCCGGCCCGGTTTCCCCCGTACGCCTCACCCGGCGCGCGCCGTCCCCCGCCCGGCGGGAGGATGCCAGGACAGCCGGCCACCGCCGGTTCCCCCCGTCAGCGCTCTCGGGAGACCTGCCATGACCGTCAGTCTTGAGCAGTTGCGCCGTTGCCATGTCGCCGTCGACCTCGGGGCCGCCAGGACCCGCGTGTACGTCAAGGGGGTCGGCCTCGTCGTCGACGAGCCCAGCGTCGCCGCCATCAACACCCGTACGGGCTCACTCATCGCCGTCGGCGCCCTCGCCGAACAGATGACCGGCCGCACGCCCGCCTACATCCGGGTGTCCCGGCCGGTGACCGGCGGGACCGTCGTCGACATCGACATGGCCCAGCGCATGTTGCGCCACCTCCTCGGCGAGAAGCTCCGGCGCCAGCTGCGCCGCAAGCCCCGGCTGCGGGCCGCCGCCTGCACCCCGCACGAAGCCGATCCGCTGGCCCAGCGGGCGACCGTCGAGACGCTGATCGGGCTCGGCGCGCGGCGCGTGGAGCTGGTGGACACCCTGATCGCCGCGGCCGTCGGCTGTGGGCTGCCGGTGGAGCAGCCCACCGCCACCATGATCATGATGTGCGGGGCCGCCACGACCCAGATCGCGGTGCTCTCGCTCGGCTCGATCGTGACGGCCGTACGCATCCCGATCGGCGGCGAGGCCATCGACCGTGCGGTGATCCAGCACCTGCGTCAGCACCACGAGCTGTTGCTGCCCAGCCAGTCCGTGCGCCCCCTGCAGCTGGCGCTGCGGGGCAACGGCCTGACCCTCAGCGGCCCGGCGGTGACGGAGATCCACGGCCGTGACGTGCTCACCGGCCTGGCCCGTTCGGTGCAGGTCGACACCGCCGCCGTGCGCGAGGCCATCCACACCCCTCTCACGGCGGTGATCGACGGACTCGGCAAGGTGCTGCGCGACTGCCCGCCCGACCTGGTGGCGGACATCGCGGACTCCGGGATCACGATGGTCGGCGGGAGTGCCCTGCTTCCGGGACTGGACCAGATGCTGCGCGACGCCACGGGAGTGCCCGTGCACATCGCCGAGCGGCCCGACGTGTGCTCCGTGCTCGGGCTGGGTGCCATGCTGGACGGCAAGGTCAAGCCACTGGTCCTCACTCCGCTCGCCCGCTGAGAGCCGCACCGATCCGTGGGCGGGACCGGGCTCGACCTGCGGACCACCCTGCAGCACATCGTGGACACCGCAACGGCGCTGGCGGGGGCGGACCGCGGCGCCCTGGCGCTCCTCGACCGTGGGAACGGCCGCGTCACCGACCTGTTCACCACCGGCCCGGCCGACGCCGGGCGCCAGCACCCGGGTCCGCTCCTGGACGCCCACGGCCCCTTCGTCGCGGTCCTGGTGGACGAGGGGGAGCCCCTGCGGATCGACGACGTGGCCACCGACGAACGCTGGGCCGGCCTGGTTCCCGGGCACCCGGCGGAGCGCTCCTTCCTGGGTGCCCCGATCCGGGTGCACACCGAGGTGCTGGGCTGTCTCTGCCTCACGGGTGAGGATCCGGGGCGGTTCACGGACACGGACCTGGCCCTGCTGCGGCTGCTCGCCTCCCAGGCGGCCACAGCGGTCGACGGCGCCCATCTGTACGAAGCGGCGCGACAGCGGGAGCACTGGATCGAGGGGGCCGCCGCCGTCACCCGGGCCCTGCTGGCCGGCACCGGCACGACGGACGCGCTGACGACCGTCGCGGAGCGGGCCAGGGTGCTCGCCGACGCGTCGGCGGGGGTGATCCTCCAGCCGACCGCGGAGGGCGGCATGGAGATCGTCGCCGCCTCGACCTGCGACGATCCGGCCGGTCTCGTCGGCACGGTGATCGAGCCGGGCTCCCCGGTCCTCGTCCAGTTGCTGGGCGGTGAGCCGGTGTTCCTGGAGGACTCCGCGACGGATCCGCGGATGACGACGCCCGTACGGGAGCGGTTCGGCCCCAGCATGATGCTCCCCCTGCAGAGCGGCGGGCGGCTCATCGGCACCCTCGCCCTCCCCCGGCGGCGCGGCGGCCGCCCCTACACGGCGGTGGACCGGCTGCTGGCCTCGCAGTTCGCCTCCCAGGCGGCGCTGGCCCTCGTGATGGCCGACGCCCAGCACTACCGGGAGCAGCTGGCGGTCCACGAGGACCGCGACCGGATCGCCCGCGATCTGCACGACCTCGTCGTCCAGCGGCTCTTCGCCACGGAGATGATGCTGGAGTCGACCCGCCGCAAGGACCTGGCCGGGGACGGCGGGACCGCCGAGCTGCTCGCGAGGGCCGTCGACGAGCTGGACTCCACCATCCAGGAGGTCAGGACCGCCATCTTCGCCCTCCAGCAGCCTCCGGCCGAGGCCCCGGCGACCTTCCGCGGCCGAGTGCTGCGCGAGACGGCGGGGGCCGCGGCGGTCCTCGGTTTCCAGCCGTCGGTGCACTTCACCGGGGCGGTGGACGCCCTGGTGCCGGAGCCGGTGGACGGTCAGCTGCTCGGCGTGCTGCGCGGGGCCCTGGCCACCGCGCACCGGCGGCCGGGGGTCTCGGCCATCGAGGTTGAGGTGGACGTCACGGCGCGGCTGCCCGACGGGCGCCCGGCGGTGCGCCTGGCGGTCGCCGACGACGGGCGCGCCGAGGACGGCACCCGCTCGCCGACGGTCATCTGGCAGGTGCCGCTCTGAGCGCGATGCGGGTGTTGGAGTGGGCGACGCCCGCGTCGCGTTTCAGCCGGCGCAGCAGCGCGTCCAGCGACCCGGAGTCGGCGGCCGTGGCCCGCACCAGGTAGTCGTGGCCGCCGGTCACGTGCACCACCTCGGTGATGCCGGGCAGGGCGAGCACGGCGCGTTCGAACTCCTCGTTCGTCGTGTCGAGGCGCAGGGACACGTCGATGAAGACGACGAGGCCCGAGCGGGTGTCGGCGGCCGGGTCGACGATCACGGTGAAGCCCCGGATCACCCCGTCGCGGCGCATACGGCGCACGCGGTCGCCCGCCGCGTTGGCGCTCAGTCCCACGCGCACGCCCAGATCGCGGTACGAGATCCGCGCGTCCTCCTGGAGAATGCCGAGGATCTCTCTGTCCAGCCGGTCCATGCCCCTGATTGTCGCAGTCGGGGGCCGTGAGCGGCGGGCGAGCGGCTTTCCCCGGAGGGCTGGGAGACCCGTCGACCCAAGGGGCGTCTGCCGTGCGGGGCCCTTACCCGGATGGCGCAACCCGACAGGCCTCTCGGTTCGGCACGCCCTTGACTTGCCGTGTGGACACAGCCGTCGAGAAGGCCCGCGCCCCGGAACGGGAACGAGCCGCCGCCTACCGGAACCTGGTCATGGCGACGGCCGGTTTCACCCTCACCTTCTGGGCGTGGAACCTGATCGCCCCGATGTCGGGCGATTACAAGGAGCGGCTCGGTCTCAACTCGTTCCAGCAGTCACTCCTCGTCGCCGTCCCCGTGCTCGTGGGTTCGCTGGGCCGCATCCCGGTCGGCGCGCTGACCGACAAGTACGGCGCCCGGCTCATGTTCCCCGCGGTGTCGGCGCTGACGGTCCTCCCGGTGCTGCTCCTGATCCCCGCGGCGGACTCGTACGGGGCGATGCTCGCGGTCGGTTTCCTGCTGGGGCTCGGCGGTACGACGTTCGCGATCGGCATCCCGCTGGTCAACTCGTGGTTCCCGCCCTCCGCACGAGGCCTCGCTCTGGGGGTGTTCGGCATGGGCATGGGGGGTGTCGCGTTGTCCGGCTACTTCACCCCCCGGATCGCTAAGCACGGTGACAACCTGCCGTTCCTGATCGTCGCAGGGGCGCTCGTGGTGTACGCGCTGCTCGCCGCCGCCCTGATCAGTGACCGCCCGGGCAGGCAGGTGCCGACGGACTCGCTCGGCCACCGGCTGGGGCAGGCCGGCCGGCTGCGGGTCACCTGGGAACTGTCCGCGCTGTACGCGATCGGCTTCGGCGGCATCGTCGCGTTCGGGGTCTATCTCCCGACCTATCTGAAGACCTGGTACGAGATGTCGCCCACGGAGGCGGGGACCAAGGCGGCCGGGTTCGCGCTGGTGACGGTGGTCTTCCGGCCGATCGGCGGCTGGCTGTCGGACCGCGTGCACCCGGCTCTGGTCACCGCCGTGGCACTGCTGCTCGCCGCCCTGATGGCGATCGTCCAGGCGTTCGACCCGGGTCTGGATCCGGTCGGCACGGTCGCGCTGCTCTGCATGGCCGCCGGGCTGGGCACCGCGAGCGGCAGTGTCTTCGCCTTGGTCTCCCAGGTGACGCCGCAGGCCCAGGTGGGCAGTGTGACGGGCATCGTCGGCGCGACGGGCGGCCTCGGCGGCTTCGTGCCTCCGCTGGTGATGGGCGCCATCTACAGCGCCAAGGACTCGTACTCGATCGGCTTCATGCTGCTCTCCGACCTGGCGCTGGCCGGGTCCGTGTACGCGTACGGCCGGATGCGGAACGTCCGGCGCGAGGCATGACCGTGCGTGCGGGCCCCCGGACCGCCCGCCGGGCAGGCCCCGCACATCCCGCTCCCCCATCCGGACGAAAGACCCTAGGCTGCGTCGGGTGACCTCTCTCCTGCCCGCACTGCACGGGCCGTCCGGCCGTCCGGACTCCGCACCAGCCGTCCGGTTCGGCGCACACAGCCTGTCGTACGCCCAGCTGGCCGAGGCGTCCGAGGCGCTCGCGGCGGAGATCGCGGGGGCGGGACGTGTCGCCGTCTGGGCCACGTCCACCCCGCAGACGGTGATCGCGGTGGTGGCGGCCCTGCGGTCGGGCGTGCCCGCCGTACCGCTCAACCCGAGGACGGGTGAGCGGGAACTGGCGCACATCGTCGCCGACAGCGCCCCTTCCGTGGTGCTCGCCGGGGAGGGCGACGTGCTCCCGCCGGCCCTGACCGGCCTGCGGCGGCTGGACGTCGGTACGGCGGGTGCGGGCACAGGCGAGGGCACAGGCGCCCTCGGCGCCGAGCCCGCCCCCGGCGCACCCGCCCTGATCGTCTACACCTCGGGCACGACGGGCCCGCCCAAGGGTGCGGTCCTGCCCCGCCGGGCGATCGCCGCCTCGCTGGACGCGCTGGAGGACGCCTGGCAGTGGACCGCCGACGACGTCCTCGTCCACGCCCTGCCGCTGTTCCACGTGCACGGACTGATCCTGGGCGTACTCGGCCCGCTGCGCCGGGGCGGCTCCGTGCGCCACCTCGGCCGGTTCTCCCCCGAGGGGGTGGCCCGGGAACTGCTCTCCGGGGGCACGATGCTGTTCGGCGTACCCACGATGTACCACCGGCTGGCCGGCGCGCTGAGCGACCCGGCCGTCTCCGGGATGCTCACGAAGGCCCTGGCGGGTGCCAGGCTGCTGGTCTCCGGCTCGGCGGCACTGCCCGTCCACGACCAGGAACGGATCGCCGCGGCCACCGGCCGGCGGGTCATCGAGCGGTACGGGATGACGGAGACCCTGATGAACACGGGCGTGCGGGCCGACGGCGTACCGCGCGCGGGTACGGTCGGCCCGCCGCTGCCCGGTGTGGAACTGCGGCTCGTCGAGGAGGACGGCACCGTGCTCGGGGACACGGCGTCCATCGGTGAGATCCAGGTGCGCGGTCCGAACCTCTTCACCGGCTACCTCAACCGCCCCGACGCCACGGCCGCGGCGTTCACCGAGGACGGCTTCTTCCGTACGGGCGACATGGCCACGATGGACCCCGACGGCTACGTACGGATCGTCGGGCGCAAGGCCACCGACCTGATCAAGAGCGGCGGCCACAAGATCGGTGCGGGCGAGATCGAGAACGCGCTGCTGGACCACCCAGGGGTACGTGAGGCCGCCGTCACCGGTGAGCCCGACCCGGACCTGGGCGAGCGGATCGTGGCCTGGGTCGTCCCGGCCGATCCCGGGGCGCCGCCCGGTGAGCAGGAGCTGGCGGACCATGTGGCGGCCCTGCTGGCCCCGCACAAGCGCCCGCGCGTCGTCCGCCACCTCGACGCCCTGCCCCGCAACGAGCTGGGCAAGATCATGAAGAGGTCGCTCGGTGCCTGACGCTCCCGGCCACGGCCGCATGTCGGCACGGGAGATCATCGCCGCCGTCGCCGGGAACTTCACCGAACACCGCCCGCCACGTCGCCCGGCGCCGGGCGACGGCCCGCTCGGCTGGGCCGGTTACGGGGAGTCCCGGGCGCGCGCCGCGGCACGGACCGGCGAGGAGGAGTCGGTCCTCCACGGGGTGGCGGCCATCGGTGGTTCCTCCTGCGTCCTGGTCTCCTTCGAGTTCGGCTTCCTGGGCGGGTCGCTCGGCGGGCACGCCGGGGACCGGCTGGAGGCCGCGTACGCGCTGGCCCGCGAGCTGCGGCTGCCGCTCGTCTCGCTCGTCGCGACGGGCGGCAGCCGGATGCAGGAGGGCATGATCGCGCTGACGCAGCTCCAGCGGGTGGCGCGCGCCTCCGCGCTGCTGCGGGCGGCGGGCCTGCCGCAGATCGCGGTGGTGCGGGACCCCACGGCCGGGGGCGGCTGGGCCACGCTGGGGGCGGGTTCGGACGTGGTGCTGGCCCTGCCCGGGGCGCAGGTCGGGTTCGCCGGGTCCAGGGTGCGGCCGGCCGGTGCGGACCCGTACGCGTACACCGCAGAGGGGCAGTGGGCGGCGGGCCAGATCGACGCGGTGGTGCCGCCGGAGGAACTGCCGGGGACGCTGGGCCGCTGGCTGGCCGCGCTGACGGTGTCCGGACCCGCGCAGCCGGCTCCGGTCCCGGGCCCGCTGTCGGCGGCGGGGTTGCCGGAGACCGGCTGGGAGGCGGTGGAACAGGCCCGCTCGGCGGCACGGCCGCGGGCCGCGGCATACCTGGACGCGTACTTCGAGGACCGGCTGCCTCTCAGCGGTGACCGCTGCGGGGGCAGCGACCCGGGGCTGCTCTGCGGTGTCGGACTGCACGGCGGGCGGCCCGTGGCGTACGTCGCCCAGTGCGGCACCGCCACCCTCCCGGCCGGCTACCGCACGGCGTCCCGGGTGATCGCCCTCGCGGACCGGCTCGGCATCCCCGTGCTGACCCTGGTCGACACCCCCGGCGCGGCCAACGACGCGGAGGCGGAGCGCGCGGGCGCGGGGGCGGCCATCGCCGGGACCTTCGCGGCGATCGCCGGCGCCCGGGTCCCGGTGACGACGCTGGTGATCGGCGAAGGCGGCTCGGGCGGCGCGCTCGCGCTGGCGGCGCCGGACAACACCCACGTCACGGCGGACAGCTACTTCTCGGTCATCGCCCCCGAACAGGCCGCCGCGATCCTGAAGCGAGGCCCGGACCAGGTGCGTTCCACCGCCGACCAGCTGCGGCTGCGCCCGCAGGACCTGCTGGAACTCGGCGTCGTGCGGTCGGTGGTCGGTCCGGCCGGGCGAGAGGACCGGGACCGCTCGGCGCGCCGTGCGGACGACGGTTGGCTAGCGTGACAGGAAGGACCATCAGCCGAGTGAAAGAAAGGTCCGGTCATGGCCGCAGAATCTGAGGGAACTCCGTGCTGGGCCGACGGTACGTTCGGCGACCTGGAAGGGGCCAAGCGCTTCTACGGAGAGGTCCTGGGCTGGACGTACGGCGAATCGATGCCCGAGTACGGCAACTACACCCAGGCCCATGTGGACGGCAAGGCCGTCGCCGCCCTGTCGCCCCCCATGCCCGGCCAGGAGACACCGCCCGCCTGGACCCTCTACCTCTCCTCCCCGGACGCCGACGCCACCACGGCGAAGATCCGTGAGCACGGGGGCGAGGTGCTGGTGGAGCCGATGCGGGTCGGCGACTTCGGGACGATGGTGCTGGCCGCCGACCCCGCCGGGGCGCCTTTCGGGGTGTGGCAGGCGGGCAGCCACGAGGGGTTCCAGGCACGGACGGTGCCCGGCGCGTACACGTGGGCCGAGGTGTTCACCCGGGACCCGGCGAAGGCGGACGCGTTCTTCGCGGCCGTCTTCGGATACGGGGTGAAGCGCCTGGAGGACGAGGCGATCGACTTCTCGCTCTACGACCTGGGCGCGGACCCGGTGCTCGGCCGGATGAAGATGGGCGAGGAGTTCCCGCCCGAGGTGCCGGCCCATCTGAACGTGTACTTCACGGTCGCGGACTGCGACGCGGCGGTGGAGAAGGCGAAGTCGCTCGGGGCGGAACTCCGGTTCGGCCCGATGACCATCCCGTTCGGCCGGTTCGCCTCCCTGACGGACCCACAGGGAGCGGTATTCTCGGTGATCGACGTCACGACGACCGCGGGCGAGATGCCGAAGGTCACGGCCGTCTCCTGACCGGCTCCCCCTGCCGTGCCGGTCCTCCTGACCGGCTCCCCGTGCCGTGCCGGTCGCGGCTCCCTGACCCGCCGGGCCGCGGGCGGCCCGCTCGGCTCCGGAGTCCGGCGGCCGGTGGCACGATCGTCACGGCTGCGGGTCCCGCGCGTCGTAACGCGTGAACCCTCGCCCACGCAGCCCCAGCAGACAGACCGCCAGGACGCATGCGACACCTCCGCCGGTCACGGCCACGGCCGGGGAAGCCAGGTCGGCGACGGAGCCGGCCACGAGGTCGCCGAGCCGGGGGCCGCCCGCCACGACGACGATGAACACTCCCTGCAGACGCCCGCGCATCTCGTCGGGGGCCGCCGCCTGGAGCATGGTGTTGCGGAAGACCATGGATATCGAGTCCGCGCATCCTGCGGCCGCCAGCAGGATCAGTCCGAGCCAGAGCTGTCTGGTCAGCCCGAACACGGCGATGGCGCCGCCCCAGCAGCCCACCGCGATCAGCACCGCGAGCCCGTGCCTCCGGATCTGCCCCAGCCATCCCGAGAACACACTGCCGAGCAGGGCTCCCAGCGCCGGGGCGGCGACCAGCAGTCCGGTCGTCTTCGCGTCGCCCCCGAACCAGAGCACGGCCACCACCGGGAACAGCGCACGCGGCTGGGCGAGGACCATGGCGCACAGGTCGCTGAAGAAGGTCATCCGCAGATTGGGCCGGGTGCCGAGGAACCGGAGACCGTCGGTGACGGACGCCCGCTCGGCGCCCTCGCCCCCGTACACCCGGTCCGGGAGCATCGAGGGCAGCCGCCACATCGCGTACAGCGATGCGGTGAAGGTGACGGCGTCGACGGTGTACGCGGCGCGGTAGCCCCACCAGCCGACGATCAGGCCCCCGAGCATCGGCCCGACCAGTCCGCCCGTGGTGGACGTCATGGAGTTGAGGGCGTTGGCGGCCGGCAGCTGCTCGGCCGGCAGCAGGCGGGCGATCATCGAGCTGCGGGCCGGGGAGTTGAGAGCGAAGCACACGGCCTGGAGAGCGACGACCGCGTAGAGGAACCCGACGTGCTCGATGCCGGCGAAGGCCACGCCGGCCAGGGCTATGGACAGGACGAACGACCCGGCCGCGCTGAGGAGGCCCAGCTTGCGGCGGTCCACGGTGTCCGCGACGGCACCGCTGTGGAGGCCGAGGAGCACCAGCGGCACGAGTGAGCACAGGCCGATCAGCCCGACGGAGAACGCGGAGCCGGTGATG
This sequence comes from Streptomyces sp. B1I3, assembly GCF_030816615.1. NCBI lineage: Bacteria > Bacillati > Actinomycetota > Actinomycetes > Kitasatosporales > Streptomycetaceae > Streptomyces > Streptomyces sp. B1I3. The sequence continues at coordinate 5,569,551 of NZ_JAUSYD010000001.1, read as the reverse complement.
TCGTAGACCTGGAGCGAGACTGCCAGCGCGGTCATGCCCTGACCGACCCAGGAAACGGTGTTCCCGAACCACAGACGCCGGTAGTCGGGCGAGGTCCGCAGGGGTGTCAGGTCGGCGAGTATGCGCGTGCGGGTTACACGTGGTTCGGCTGTTTCGGTCACGGGGGATCATAACGGCCGCCGGGAACCGGTCACCGGCACGGTGTTTGCGCGCGCCGGTCGCGGTCACATGAGAAGTGTTCCTGACGTCGAGCACAGCAAGGTGTGAGTGACATGGCTGCTGATGAGAAGACCCAGGCCAAGACCGAGCAGGCCAAGGGCAAGGTCAAGGAAGCCGCCGGCCGGGCGACCGGCAACGAACGCCTCACCGCCGAAGGCCGGACCGACCAGGCCAAGGGCGACGCCCGCCAGGCCAAGGAGAAGGCGAAGGACGCTTTCAAGCACTGACTCCGGCGCGAGACCCTGCGGGGGACTCCTGCGGGGCGCGAGACGCTCCCCCTCATGCGTGTGGCCCGGCCGTGCCGGGCCACACGCATGAGGGGGTACGGGTGTGAGGCGTACGCCGGTCCTGACGAGACGCTGTCGGCCCCTCCCCCGGTCACCTCGCCCCGGTCACCTCGCCGACGGTCACTCCGCCGACGAAGCGCCGTCGGCCCGCCCGCGGTCACTCCCGCCGACGGATCAGCTGACCTCGTCGCCGTGCAAGGGCTTCGGGGAGCCGGGCGGCACGAAGCAGGCGGTGACGGTCTTGCCCGACGCCTGTGGATGCGTGGACCATCCGTCGGCGAGCGCGTCGACGATGGCCAGCCCGCGACCCCCGGTCGTGTTGAGATCCTCGGGTTGCTTGGCAGGGGGCAGCGGATCGGAGTCGTGCACACTCACGTGCAGGCAGTGGCTGTCCCAGGTGAGGACCAGCTGGGCGTCGCTGTGCGCGTGCACGTGCGCATTGGTGATCAGTTCGGAAACGCTGAGCAGTATCGCGTCCACGGTTGCGGGCGACTCGGTCGTCCACTTCAGGGACTCCAGGTGCTCCCTCGTCCACTGACGGCCCGCCCGCACCCCGTGCGACACCGGGAACGACTGCGCCCATCCCACCGCACGCAGCGACGTGTCCTTCGTCATCGGCCCCTCCTCACTCGGCTCTCGCTACTCCTCTACCCCCGTGTGCCGGGCCCACCCCGGCGAGTAGGTCGCGCGGCCCGGGCGGCGTCCCGAAGCCGAGGCGCAAGCGGGGGTCTGTCCGTGGGATGTCAGGGCACACTCAACTCACCCTTCGGAAGGAGCAACTCCATGCTCGGTATAGCCGCGGCCGTCCTGTTCTTCATCGCTTTCCTGATCAACGCCGCAGACATCACCACCAACGACGTCTTCGCCTCCGTCAACGTCATGCTTCTGGGCCTGACACTTCTCGCCCTGCACGTCGCGGGGATCGGAGCGGGACGCCCTTCCCGCAGACGCTGACGCCTCCAGGACGACCCGTGCGTGGGCGGGCGTCCGCCGAGTCCCCACCCGCGCACGACACGGAACAGCCCCGCCCCCGGAACGAGATCCGGGGCCGGGGCTGTCTGTCACGTCGGTGGAAGTGGGAGGGGCGGGCGAGGGGCCGGAGGGTCGTACCGTTCGGGCTCCGTACGGCCACAGAAGCGTGCCGCCGATCGAACTATTCCGGCAGTGCGGCTCTGCTCGCTCGGGGGTGAGCCGCAGGCTGAGGCTCGATCGCGCAGTCGCCATTGCCCGATCGACAAGGAAATCCTGACCGCACGCCTTACGGCCGGGCAGGACGTCCCGGTCCCCTGCCCGGCCGCACCGGAGGTGCCTACTTCACGTAGACAAGGCCGTCGGTGGTGATGGTCGGGCGGCCCGAGGTCGCGACGACCACGATCTTGACGGTGTGACTGCCGGTCGTGGACCACGACTTGGTCCATTGAACGTCGCGGTACTTGGTGGTCGTGGACTTCAGATCCAAGGTGGCCGCCTTGACCCCGTCGACATAGACGTATGCCTGTCCGGAGCTGCTGGCGCGGGATACGACCCAGGCTGCGGAGCGGCCGGTGAACTTCCAGCTGAGTGAGGCGTTTTTGCTGCTGCTGCTGTAGGACTTGCCGCCGAGGTAGCTGCTGGAGGTCTTGGTGGTCCAGGTGCCGGCGCGGGTGGCGGAGGTCTCCTGGAGGAGCACCGGGGTGGCGGGGACCGAGGCCGTGGCGGTGTTGCCGGCCTGGTCGTAGGCGGTCATCGACCAGCTCGTTGCGGTGCCGGAGTTCGAGGTGAGCGCGGCGGTCGTGGTGGTGGGCCCGAAGGTCCGCGCGGAGGGGCGGGTCAGGCGTACCTCCTTCAAGGCGCCGGTGTCGGCGGCCTTCCAGCCCAGCGTGATGGGGACGGCCGTGGTGTTGACGGTGCCGGTGCGCAGCACGAGCGACGGCTTGGTGGTGAAGGAGGGCGTCGTGGTGTCGGCGACGACGGTGGTGTTCGGCGTCACCGCCGTCTTGCCGGAGATGTGGACGGCTCGTACGGCCACGGTGTGGGTGCCCGGGGTGAGGGTGAGCGGTGCTGAGGTGGCTGTCGGGCCGGGGGTTGCGGCGATCTTGCCGTCGACGAGGATCTCGAAACGGCTGACGAATGCGGTCGGTGTGGTGAGGGACCAGTTCACCGTGGCGGTGCTTCTGGTGTACGCGGTGGAACCTGATATGCCGACGCCGGTGAAGGGCTTGAGAGTGAGGCCGCTGACGGGGCCGGCCGCCAGGGTGCGGATGCCGGCCAGCGAGGTGTAGAGCTGGTTTCCGGGGCATTCGGTGGCGTAGCTGTCGCGATGGCCAGAGATGCGGTTGAAGGACGCCGACTGGCCGAGGGTGAACTTGCCGTTGCTCAGACCGGCCGTCAGGGTGACCTTGCCGGCCGGGTCGTGCCGGTACTGGCCGAGCTTCCAGGCCGCGATTCGCGCCACGCTGTTCTTGGCCGCGGTGGTGGCGTCGATGGAGGAGTACTCTCCGAGCACTGCGATACCGGTGGTGTCCGTGTTGAATCCGACGGCCTGCGCACCGATGACCGGTTGGTCGACGCCGCCCTTGCGTCCCTCGAATATCGTGCCGCACTTGTCGACGAAGAAGTTGTAGCCGACATCCTTCCAGCCTTGTGACATGTGGTAAGCCCGGACGGCGCGGATCATGGCGGCGGACTGGGCGCAGGAGTAGCCGTTGCTGTCGACCGTGTGGTGGACGAAGACGGCCTTGATCTCCTTGCCGTATTGCGGTGCCTCGTCGTTGAGCGACTCATCTGCGCCCCACTGCGCCCGAGTCACGATTGTCGGGCGGGGGGCGGTCGAGGCCGGCCCAGGCGGAGGTGTCTGTGGCGATGAGGTGCTCGGGGAGGGTGGTGCGCTGGTCGTCGGCTGCGACGGCACAGGCGATGTTGCCGGCGGAGTGGGCGTCGCAGGTGGGGAGGACGAGGGAGAAGCGGATGGGGTGACGGCGGGCGGTGTGCCGGGCTCGCCTGTCTCCTCCGGCGGGGAAGAGGCGTCGTCGGTGGCCTGCGGCGGACTGGCGGAGGGGTCGTCGATGGCGTACGCGGCGTTCTTGGCGCCGATGACTGCCGTGCCCTTGCCGGGGTCGACCATGTCCAGGCGCAGCCCAGCCGGGAGAGCGGAGCCCTTCCCGTCCACACGTACCTGCACGCCGTTTGACGGGCCGACCCATGCGGGCTCGGTGGCACCGCGACGGCTCTCCGCTTCGGCTGCGCCGTCACCGTCGGACTCGAGGGTGATCCACGAGCCCCAGCTACCGTCTGCGGTGCTGCGTGCCCGGGCCTCAACAGTGCCGGTCAGACCGGCTGTCGGTTTCGTCCAGGACAGACCGAGCATGCTGAACGGTTCAGTGGTCCGCTCGGGGACCTCAGCCCGGTCTCCCTTGACGGCCAGAGCCGTTGAGCGGACATCGGCCTGCACCGGTTCCGCGACGGCGTTGTCACTCGTGCTGTCGCCTCCGGGACTGCTGGAGTTCCCCTGGAGAACGGTGACTCCGATGATGCCGGCCGCAACCGCGGCCGCGGTTCCCCACACTCTTGTCTTCTACAAGATGATCGGACGCCCCTCCACGTCTCACGGCATCGCACACCGGGAGTTCGCCTCGACCGGTGCGTGCCGAGGACCAGTGTGACGCAAGTGATGTGGAGACGAATCCCAGCTCGAAGTGATCTGGGTCATATCTGCTTGGTGCGGCTTTCGTGGCGCTCGATTCGCAGGGAAATCACTCACCCCGACGCCTCACCGGGGCCGGCAATGAGCCGAGCGCGGCGGTGGCACAACGATCCCGACCGTGAACCACGCCGCGGTCCGTATCCTCGCGGCCGTTTTCCTGCCTGCGTGGCGCTGCCCGCACGAGCGGGCCTGGCCCCACAACCGGCGTTCTGCTCACCGCGAGCGGAGCGCCGTCGGCGCCGGCGCTCCGCTCGCGGGGGTGAAGGCGTGCTGACGGTAGATCAGGTCGACTCGCGCACGACGAGTTCGTTCGGCATGATCACCGGCCCTGTGGGGCCGCCGTCGATCAGGCCGAGGAGCAGGTGGACGGCGGCGGTCGCCTGGTCGGCCATCGGGCTGCGCACCGAGGTGAGCGCGGGACTGGTGTAGGACGCGGCTTCTATGTCGTCGAAGCCGATGACCGCCACGTCTTCGGGGACGCGCCGGCCCGCTCGATGGAGGGTGCGCAGGGCTCCGATCGCCATCAGGTCGTTGGCTGCGAACACCGCATCGAGGTCGGGATCGTCCTCCAGGAGCTGCCGCATGGCTTCGGCGCCGGAGGCTCTGGTGAAGTCGCCCAGTGCCACGATGGAGCGACGGCCGGTGTCACGCAGCGTCTGACGGTAGCCATCGAGGCGCTCACGCGCCTCGTACAGTTCGAGCGGCCCGGTGATGGTGGCGATCCGGCGCCGACCGCGCTCCAGGAGATGACGTACGGCCAGCGCCGCTCCGCCGGCGTTGTCCAGCGCGACGTACGGGACGTCCTGTGCGGAGGTGCGGTTGAAGGACACGACAGGCAGCCCCTGCCGGGCCAGTGCGGCCGGCAGCGGATCCGTCCCGTGCAAGGCGACCAGGAGCACGCCGTCCACGTGCCCGCCGGCGATGTACTGCACGACTCTGGTCCGGCTCCGGTCCGATTCCGCGAGCATGAGCACGAGCCGTTTGCCCGCCGTCTCGAGCTCTCTGCTGACGGCGCGGACCACGGCGGAGAAGAGGGGGTCGTCGGAGACGACTCCTTGGGGCGGGTCGGATACCACCACGGCGAGGGTGTCAGTGCGGCGGGTGACGAGATTGCGTGCCGCACCGTTGGGCACGTAGCCCAATTCGTTCACGGCGCGCATGACGACGTCTCGGATCTGCGGGGCGACCGTCGTCTCGCCGTTGATGACCCGGGAGACGCTCGATTTGGACACGCCCGCTCGGGCGGCTACCACATCGAGAGTGGGGCGTTTCATACCTGTCCGTCCCCTGTGCCGCCGCCCGGGTTCGTGCGCGGGGCGGGTTTTCTCATCAGGGCGACCTCCGGCTCTGCGTCATGGCGATGCGAGCAGCGTATCCGCAGGCCGGGGCGACGTGAGCGGGCCCGGAAAGGCGTCTCCCTCAGCGCCACCCCCGTGGCTGCCGACGCGCCGCGTAGGCCCTGAGAGACCGCTCCCTGACATACGTCGAGGGTGTTACGTCGCTGTTTTCTTGAGGTGAAAGAGGTCTTGACAGCCTTCACCAGTCCCTCCATCCTCCCTTTCAGGGAGCGCTCCCTGACCTCCCCCACTTGAGGAGTCGCCCATGCAAGCGCCGCTGCGTCGCTTCAGCTTATTTTTGGCCCTCGCGGCCGCACTGCTCGCTTTCATCTCTCTCCCTACCCCCTCCGCGCAGGCGGCGGAGGTGCTGCTCTCTCAGGGAAAGCCCGCGACCTCCTCAAGTACCGAGGGAAACTTCAGCGCTCGTAGCGCCGTCGACGGCGACCCCGGGACGCGCTGGTCCAGCGCCTTCGCCGACCCGCAGTGGATTCAGATCGACCTCGGGGCGAGTGCCGGGATCAGCCGGGTCGTCCTCAACTGGGAAGCCGCGTACGGCACCGCGTTCAGGATCGAGGTATCGAGCGACGCGGAGAGGTGGACCGTCGTCCACCAGACAGCCGCGGGCACGGGCGGCACCCAGAACCTGGCTGTTTCCGGCACCGGCCGCTACGTGCGCATGTACGGGACGCAGCGCGCCACCTCGTACGGCTACTCGCTGTGGGAGTTCCAGGTGTACGGCACCGGCGGTTCCGGCGGTGACACCGCCAGGCTGCTCTCCTACGGCAGGCCGGGCGCGGCTTCCTCTTCCCAGAGTGACCAGAACTGCTGGGAATGCACGCCGGCCAGGGCTTTCGACCGGGATCCGGCCTCTCGCTGGTCCACAAGCTCCACCACGGGATGGACCGATCCAGGCTGGATCTCCGTCGATCTCGGTGCGACGGCGCAGATCGACAAGGTCGTCCTGCAGTGGGATCCCGCCTACGCCAAGTCCTTCCAGATCCAGGTCTCCTCGAATGGAGCCGACTGGACACCGATCTATTCGACGACGTCCGGCACGGGCTTCAAGCAGACGCTGACCGTCTCCGGCACCGGCCGCTACGTGCGCATGTACGGGACGCAGCGCGCCACCCCTTACGGCTACTCGCTGTGGGAGTTCCAGGTGTACGGCACCGGCGGCGATCCGATACAGGCTCCGCCGCTGCCGAGTGACCCCGCGAACCCGCCGCGGCTGGTGTGGAGCGACGATTTCGACGGCGCCGCAGGCGGCAAACCCGACTCGTCGAAGTGGAGGGCCGACCCGGGCACCGGGCCGAACAACGAGCTGGAGAACTACACCGACCACCGCAACGCCGCACTGGACGGGGCGGGACACCTGGTGATGGAAGCACGCAAGGAGGTCACCGCCGGGTCGTCGTGCCCGCGTGACCCGCTGAGCGGCAGCACCACGTGTCAGTACACCTCGGCGCGGATGAACACCGGCGCGACGTTCCAGTTCACCTACGGGCGCGTCGAAGCACGCATCAAGGTGCCCAAGGGCAACGGTCTGTGGCCCGCGTTCTGGATGATGGGCGGTGACTTCCTGACGGGCCGGCCGTGGCCGTACAACGGCGAGATCGACATCATGGAGATCCTCGGCAAGGACGTGAAGACCGCTTACTCGACCGTCCACGCGCCCGCCTACAACGGCGGGGGTGGAATCGGCGCGCCGTACACACTGCCCGGGAACGCCGACTTCTCCGACGACTTCCACACCTGGGTCGCCGACTGGAACAGCAAGGGCATCACCTACAGCCTGGACGGCCGGACCGTTCTGACTCTCGACAAGGAGCAGGTGGAGCAGACTCGCGGACCGTGGATCTTCGACCACCCTCACTACCTGATCCTCAACCTGGCGGTCGGAGGTGACTGGCCGGGCCCGACAGACGCCAGCACCCCCTTCCCCGCCAAAATGCTCGTCGACCACGTGCGGGTCTATCAGTAACCCCTGGCCGCCCGGTGACCGCGAAGGTCCCGGGCGGCTCCGCCCGCCCCCTGCGGGCGGCGGTCCGACACACCCGAATCGTTCTGCGGGCAAGCGCCACCGTCCGCCTCCCGCTCTCCCATCGCTGTACTTCGGCGAGCAGACCCGTCACCCCTGATGCCCGTGAGGAAGTGAAATGCGCAGATATCCCGTCCATCTGTACACACTGTTGGTGAGCACTCTGGCGGTCGTGTTGACCGCCGCCCTGAGCTTGACCGTATCGACCCAGCAGGCCCAGGCCGCGACGGTCACCGTCCAGGCCGAGTCCTACGCAGCCCAGTCGGGTGTCGCGTCGGAGGCGACCGGGGACATCGGGGGCGGGCAGAACGCCGCGTTCCTCGCCAACGGCGACTGGATGCGCTACGACAACGTCGACCTCGGCGCGGCCGGCCGGCTGACGGTGTCGGCCCGGATCGCGTCGGCCGTCGGCTCGGGCACGGTGGAATTCCGGACCGGCAGCCTGACCGGACCACTGCTCGCCGTCATACCGGTCTCCCCGACCGGCGGCTGGCAGACCTGGGCCACCCAGGCCACCGACGTCACCACCCATCCCACCGGTGCACAGACGGTGTTCGCCGTGCTGCGCAGCACGGCGGCCGGTGACTTCGTCAACATCAACTGGTTCTCCTTCGTCGGCGCGGGCGACAGCCCGGCGGCCGGATGGGTCCCCATCGACCAGGCCAAGTGGGACGCCCAGTTGGCGCAGTTCCGTGCGATGACGCCCGCCGCCGTGCCCGCCGGTATCGTCCGGGTCCCGGAGTTCAACGCCACCTGCTCCTACAGCCACTCCAAGCCGGACGACCCCATCGTCCTGCCGGGCCTGCCGGGTGCGTCCCACATGCACAGCTTCTTCGGCAACAAGAGCACCGACGCGTTCTCCACGACCCAGTCGCTGCTGACCAACACACCCACCAGTTGCACCCCTGCCAACGACCTCTCGGCGTACTGGATCCCGACCCTGTACGAAGGCGACAAGGCCGTCGAGGCCGAGGGCATGATCGTGTACTACGGTTCCCGGCTCGTCGACCCCTCGGCGACCGTGCCCTTCCCGCAGGGGTTCCGCATGATCGCGGGCAACGCCAAGACCCAGACGCCCACCCCGGCGGGCTCGCCGGGCCAGTACTGGTGCGCCGGCGAGGGCGGTGAGATCGGCCGCAGCGCCGACGGCAACTGGCCGCGCTGCGCCCCGCAGGCCCATCTCACCCACCAGCTCGTCTTCCCCGACTGCTGGGACGGCAAGAACCTCGACAGTCCCGACCACAAGTCGCACGTGGCGACCACCTACGACGGCAAGTGCAGCGGCGCCTACCCTGTCGCCATCCCCAACCTCTCCTTCGTCGTCAGCTATCCGACCAGCGGCAGCACCGCGGGCTTCCGGCTGGCCTCGGGCATGGCATCGTCCATCCACGGCGACTTCTTCAACGCCTGGGACAACGCCGGTCTCGGGCACCGCGTGAAGGACTGCATCACCCAGAAGGCCAAGTGCAACTCCGCCGGCACATTCTGACCTTGTGATCGGCATGCGCCATGGTGGTGGCGCTGCCGGCCGTCGGGTGCACCTCGCAGCCGACGGCCGGCGCGTCGCCGGGACCGGCCTTCGACGCTACCGACACCGCTTGGATCCTGTTGATGATCCCCATGGCCGAGCGCGCACGACTCCTGACAGCTCTGGCTCCCTCCCGCACGGCGGACCGGAGCCGTTCATGTCTGAGGCGTCGGTGGGCGGGTCGAGCAGTCGTGCCATGCACGATCTGCTGATAGGCGGTGCCTTGGTCGTGAGCACCGGACAGGGTGCCGGCGGCGGAAGCCGTAGTGGACGCCGACGCCCTGATCCTCTCCATTCCCTCGCCCGCGTTCCGCGGGTCGCACCACTATGGCCAAGGTGTCGGCTGACACGGTTGTCTTCGACGCGCCGCTCCACTTCCCACAGCGGGACAACGGAATCGCGGCGATCGAGGCCGGACAGGCCGAGAGCTGCGGGCTGATCGGAGCCGAGTCGTGCGCGCACAGGAACAAGCCGGCGGGAGGTGCGGACCGCGTCTTGCTCCCCGTCGCGACCGACAGCGCGCGAGAGCCTGACCTGGCAATGGCACTCGTTGAGTACACCGGGTTCGACGCCGTCGACGCGGGGCCGCTCGCGGAATCGTGGCGGCGGCAGCCCGGCACACCGCCTACTGCACGGCTCTCACCCGTCAGGACACGCTGTCACAATGCGACAGCGGTTCAGTACCGCACGGCGCGCAGCGCATACCGCACGGAAAACAGCCGCGAAATCCGCGTTAGCGCAGGTCAGAACGTTTCCGCAGGGTGGAACTGGTGGGGCGGGTGGGACTCGAACCCAAAAGCGTGACGCCTCTCACCTGCGGAAACACCACAGAGGTGGACATTCACATCCTGCTGGATCCCGCTGCGTCCGGCTCGGTCCCCGGCAGCCGCACTGCGGTGCGGTACGTACCGCACGGGTACGGAGCGCACTCCCGCGCCCGGCACATCTGCTGCAAGGCAGCCACCCGCGCGCTCACCCGCAGCGCATGCGCCGACTCAATTGCCGCCTCTCCCCCCACACCCGCAGTCACACTCCGTATCTAGCCGGCACCAGGAGCCGCAGACATATCGGTTCTGGCTTCCCGGCGACGCAGGTAGCAGGGGGACGCAACGAAGTTGCAAAATCTGGTCCGCGCTCAGGCGGAGGCTCCGAAGGCGCGGCTGAGCCCTTGGAGATCGGTGCCCGTCAGGCACCTCCTTGATGGCCGGCGTGGGGCAGGCACCGCGGACCGGTGATAGCTGACGGCCAGGTGGTCCGGCATCATCCGATGGCGGATAGCCCGGGGAAAGCTACGGTCGATTCAGAAGTGTCTCTATCGACGAAATGTGGCAGCGTGCGCCGGGCGACGGCCAGTGCCACCTCGACCGCGGGCGGTTCGGCGCCCATCAGCTCGGCCGCCTCATCGACGCCGAAGCCGATCCAGCGGCACAACACCACACTGTCGGCGCACCCGACCGGGAGCTGTCCGTACAGCACGAGCAGGCTCGGGTCCCGCGGTCCGATCCGATCGGCCCGCCGTCCTACCTGAAGGCGCAGTTCACGCCAGACCTCGGCAGCGGGGCAGGGCTGACTCAACAACCAGGCCCAGTGCTTCCGGGCGGACGCCAGTGTGGTGCTCACGGCCGCGCAGGCCGAATCACCAGGCAGACGCGCTTCGGCATAGCGCATGTATCTCGGCCGGTTCCGTTCGACGAAAGCTGCGAATCCGAGGTCCGCCACCAGTGCGGTCGCCAACGTCGGTGAGGGGCAGCGGGCGGTGCGTTCACTTTGCGGCATAACGGAGTAAGAGGAGAAGAGAATGAGGGCTCCTCAAGGGTGCGGGGGCCACTGCTGGCCCCGGTGTTCGATGCCGCATGTGTGAGCGGCGAAGGAAGTGGGCCCCACGCAGCCGTCAAAGGCTGCGCAAAATGAGAACCGAAAGGCTGGTGGTGCTCGGCGCAGGAGACGAGGGCCCCGTGTTGCCAGGTCACCTTGCAGGTGGACGTTCGAGCCCCGATCCCGTCTCGCGTTGCTCGCGGCCGTCGGTGTCGGCGCCAGTAGCGCGTCCGGCACCGCAACGGACAACGTGGCCCTTCCCGGGACCGGTCGCGGCAGGCCATGCACCTGCTGGAGAAGGAGTCCCTCCGATGTCCGCCTCTGGCGCCACGGCTCGCGCGTCCTCAAGGTGCCCGTAGGGTTCTTCTCCTCTGACGCGCTCCCACGCCGGCCTCATCAACTGTGCTGCCCCCCTATGAATCCGCATTCTTGACGCCCGCCGGGAGGAGCTCCGCCAATATCCGATCGAGTGCGGTGTCTATCTCCTCGCCGCAGTACTCCTCGGCGGACCGCGTCCTGACCACGAAGTCACGCACATCGGCCGATGCCATCCTGACGACACACCAGGCCCATCCGGAAGTGAGTTCGATGTCCGTCTCGTCCTCACCGTGCGGACGGACACGTACATCACCCTCGCCCGACGGAAAGATGAGCCCGGTGGCGAGCAGATCCCTACTGAATACCCAGGTGGCTATCGGGGGCTCGTTCTCACTCACCCGAAATTCCATCCGAATCGCCAGCGGATCGTCCGGCAAGTGCCGCATAACCAGCGGCAGTTCATGCCATTCGCCCGCCATCACCGACTGTACTGTCACGTTGATTTGCTTCTCAACGGGGAGTCTCATGCCAATCCCTTTCGCCACAACTCGAAATTAAGGGTTCTCCGGATGACGGCGAGTCTCCCCAAGCACACGATCTTGACCTCGTGCGCACAGCTTGAAGAACAGAGTCGGCTCGTCGCCCGTACCGCGTCCCACAAGGGGTCGGCGACCGGCTTGGGTTCGGGTAGGGCGGCGGCGTGGCAGACGTCCGGAACCTCACCGATGACTGCCCCAGCGCGCTGAGCGCCGAAGCGATGCCCACAGGGGTTGATCGCGCGGTCGGCCTGGCCGGCAGGGCCCAGGACGCCTTCTTCCACCCCGTCGCCGCCGAGGCCGTCCGCGTGAAGGCCGCGGCCGTAGCGACGTCCATGGGGACGTCCACTCCTTCGGGTTCTCGTCAGCGTGGAGCAGGGGAGATGCCCATGCACCGCGTTCTGCTGGTGCCCTTCTCATCCAGCGGTTGGGGCCTCTCCTTCCTGGGGCAGCCAGAACCGTTGGCTGGGCCGTGGCAAGGTCCCGAGCCGGGCAGCGGACCTCCCTGGAGATCAACGCCTCCAGCAGCGTGGCGAGCGGCACAAGCTGGTCGTCAGGGCCCACTCCCTCGTGGTACGCCCGCACCCCGCGCGGCTTCGCAAATGCCGCAGCTCCACGAGGTTCGTGGTGTTGTAGCTGCCCGGAGGACCCCACCTGTGCGGCGGCCAGGGAGTCGAGCCGCTCATAGATGTGCCGGTTCCCCCGCCCTGCCGCCGACGGGCGTCCTCACACCGCCGACGTCCTCGGGAAAGGCCAGGTTGTCGATCGGTTCACGCTCATTCGCCGCCCGGGGGCCGCCCCGGACGGAAACGATGCCGAGCGCGGTAGCGGAGGATCCGTACGAAGCGTGGGGGCCCGAACCGACCTCCCCGAGGACGTCCCTGCCTCAGTCGAGGCGCAAGTCGGCGAGTTGCCGTTCGAGCGCGGTGACGTCATCCTCGGGCTCGACGCGGGCCGGGCGGGCGGCCATGAGCGCTGCCAGCTCGCTGCCCGCCCGTCGAATGCGCGAGGGGAGGCCGTCGGTGTACTCGTCTCCCCCTGATCCCCAGTCCTCGGACGCCGCGTACACCGCCGTCGGGACGATGGCGGCGCGCAGATAGGCGAAGAGCGGGCGCAGGGCGTGCTCCAGGACCAGGGAGTGGCGAGCGGTACCACCCGTCGCCGCGACCAGGACCGGTTTCCCGGTGAAGGCGTCCGGGTCGAACAGGTCGAAGAAGGACTTGAACAACCCGCTGTAGGAAGCCGTGAACACGGGAGTCACGACGATCAGACCGTCGGCCTCCTTCACTGCGTCGATCGCTGCGGCCAGTTGGGGCGGTGGAAAGCCGGTCACAAGATGGTTGGCGATGTCGCGGGCCAGTTCGCGCAGCTCGATGACCTCGGTCGGCACGGTATGTCCCTGGGCCCCGAGTTCGCCGGCGGCGGACCCGACGAGCCGGTCCGCGAGCAGGCGGGTGGAGGAGGGGGAGCTCAGCCCTGCGGAAACGGCGATCAGCTTCATGCGGCGGTCGCTTCCCGCGTCGTTGCGGCGGCGATGCCCCGTTCCGTGTGCGTCGGTGCGTTCGGCACGTCGGCCGGGCGTCCGTTCGCGAACTCCTTGCGCAGCACGGGCACGACCTCTTCGCCGAGAATGTCGAGCTGTTCCAGGACGGTCTTCAGGGGCAGGCCCGCATGATCCATCAGGAAGAGCTGGCGCTGGTAGTCGCCGACCGACTCCCGGAAGGTCAGGGTCCGCTCGATGACCTGCTGGGGTGAGCCCACGGTCAGCGGGGTCTGCTCGGTGAACTCCTCCAGCGAGGGGCCGTGGCCGTACACGGGAGCATTATCGAAGTACGGGCGGAACTCTCGCACGGCGTCTTGGGAGTTCTTCCGCATGAAGACCTGTCCGCCGAGACCCACGATGGCGTCCTCCGGACGGCCGTGACCGTGGTGAGCGTAGCGACGCCGGTACAGCTGGACCATGCGCCTGGTGTGGTCCAGGGGCCAGAAGATGTTGTTGTGGAAGAAGCCGTCGCCGTAGAACGCGGCCTGCTCCGCGATCTCCGGGGACCTGATGGATCCGTGCCAGACGAACGGCGGGGTGCCGTCCAACGGCCGGGGTGTCGAGGTAAAGGCCTGCAGGGGCGTACGGAACGTTCCCTCCCAGTCCACGACGTCCTCGCGCCACAACCGGCGCAGCAGTGCGTAGTTCTCCTTGGCAAGGTTGATGCCCTGGCGGATGTCCTGCCCGAACCACGGGTACACAGGGCCTGTATTGCCACGCCCCAGCATGAGGTCGACCCGGCCGTCGGCCAGGTGCTGGAGTGTTGCGTAGTCCTCCGCGATCTTCACCGGGTCGTTGGTGGTGATCAGCGTCGTGGCGGTGGACAGGATCAGCTTCTCGGTGCGGGCGGCGATATAGCCGAGCATCGTGGTCGGGGACGACGGTACGAACGGCGGATTGTGGTGCTCGCCCGTCGCGAAGACGTCAAGGCCGACTTCCTCGGTCTTGAGCGCGATGGCGATCATCGCCTTGATGCGCTCATGCTCCGACGGCGTGCGGCCGGTGGTCGGGTCGGGTGTCACGTCTCCGACGGTGAAGATGCCGAATTGCATGTGTTCTCCTGAACCTGTCTGGATCCTGCGGATGTGGACTGGGAGCGGCGGGTGCGGCGTCACTTCGCCAGGAAGGCGAGGAGAGCTGTGTTGACCTCCTCCGCATGGGTCCACAGGAGGCCGTGCGGGGCCCCCTCGATCTCCACGTAGTCGGCGGACGGGAGCATCTGGTGGAACGGCCGCGCCGTTCCCTCGGCCGGGAGAATCCGGTCGGCCGTGCCGTGCAGGATCAGCGCTGGGACGTCGATCGCGGGGACGTCGTCGCGAAAGTCGGTGTACCAGGTGGAGGGCGCGGCCGCGGCCGCGAAGGAACCGCCGCCGGCCGCGACGTTCCAGCTGTTGCGCACCGCTTCGGCGCTGATCCTGGTGCCGAGGTTCTCGTCGAGGTTGTAGAAGTCGTTGAAGAAGGTCGTGTAGTAGGCGTACCGGTCGGCCTCGACGGCGGCGACGACTCCGTCGAAGAATTCCTTGGGGGCGACGCCGTCGGGGTTGTCGTCGTTCTTGAGCAGGAACGGCTCCAACGAGGCCAGGAAGGCGATCTTGGCGACCCGGTCGGAGCCGTACGTGGACACATAGCGGGCGACTTCACCGGTGCCCATGGAGAACCCCACAAGGACGGCGTTGCGCAGGTCGAGGGTCTCTATCACGGTGTTCAGGTCGGCGGCGAAGGTGTCGTAGTCGTACCCGGCCGTCGGCTGGGCGGACTGCCCGAATCCGCGCCGATCGTAGGTGATCACGCGGTAACCGGCGTCGAGCAGCGCAGCGCTCTGCCGCTCCCAGGAGTGCCCGTCGAGCGGAAAGCCGTGGATGAGGACGACCGGCTGACCGGTGCCGTGGTCCTCGTAGTAGAGGTCGATGGCGGTGGAGTTTTCCTGACCCACGGTGATGTACGGCATGGGTGTTTCCTCGATTCGGATCGGCTGGTCCGCGCATCTGTGCGGCACGGAACGCCGTCACGCTACGGTCGGCGCTGCGCCGCCAGTTGTCGCGTGACGCACCACGTCTTGCCCCCAGGCGCAGAGTTGCGCCTGGAAGCAATCGGCGTCGGCCGGCTGGGCGTCGGCTTTCACCGTCACGAGCCGGTCGACTGGACCTGGAGTGGGCCAAGGGCAGGTCCTGCCGGTCTGCCTGGCTGGGCAAACCCCTGGTGCGGCGGGTCGCCGCGATGGTGTGAGATGCCAGGCATGACGATCGTTCTGAACGAGCCCGGCGTCGATGGGCTGACCCGGGTCGTGGATGCCCTCCGCGTACGGCAGGACGACCGAACGCCGCTGCAACTCCATCCAGGAGACCTCGGCTGGGCCTGGGCGCTGGGCGCGGAGAGGCTGGCCGCGGCCGTCCGCACCTGGAGCGTGGACGGACGGATCATTGCCGTCGGATACCTGGACGAAACTGATCAGCTGCGCCTGACGACCGCGCCGGACCTGCGCCAGGACGGTCATCTGGCGCGCCGGCTGCTGGCGGACCTCGATGATCCGGAGCGCGGGGTCCTGCCGCCCGGAAAGGTCGGCTCGAAATCCCCGACGGTTCCCTGCTCCGCGAGGTCCTCTTGGAGGCGGGCTGGATTCTGGACGAGCCGTGGACGCCGTTGCGCCACGACCTCGCCGAGCCGGTGAAGGACTCTGGCCTGCGATTCGAGGTGGCCGGTCCGGAGACGGCGGGGGCGCGGACCGCAGTGCACCGCTCGGCGTTCGGCAGTCCGGCGTTCACCGAGGAGATGTGGCACGCCGTCGCGGCCTGGCCGGTCTATGCCGACGCCCGCTGCCTGATCGGGCCACGACGACCAGGACAACGCGGTGGCCGCGGCAACGGTCCGGTCGGCCGGGCCAGGCAAGCCCGGCCTGCTGGAGCCGGTGGGTGTGCACGCCGACCATCACGGTCGCGGCTACGGGACGGCGATCAGCGTCGCCGCTGCGGCGGCGCTGCGTGAACCGGGTGCATCAAGCGCACTCGTCACCACCCCGA
Source organism: Streptomyces sp. B1I3 (assembly GCF_030816615.1). Classification (NCBI taxonomy): domain Bacteria; kingdom Bacillati; phylum Actinomycetota; class Actinomycetes; order Kitasatosporales; family Streptomycetaceae; genus Streptomyces; species Streptomyces sp. B1I3. Next base: position 5,553,231 of record NZ_JAUSYD010000001.1, on the reverse strand, counting down.
CCTCGAACGCTGCCGCCGCCTACAGGTCAGCGGGATACGAGCCGTCATCCGAACGGCTGGACATCAGCCGAGCCCCCTGGAAATGATCGGACGGCGGTATCGGACAGGCGGCGTCGCTGACCCTGGCTGGGCCCGAACGTCCTTCGAGGACACCGGGTAGGTCGGGATTTATCATGCCGCTATTGCACGCTCCAACGGGCGTCGTGGCCGGTGGCGGGTTCATCGCCAGGTCATCGACGGGCTCTTGTGAAAGGTACGCACGAGTGCGCCGTGGCGGGACCTGCCGGAGCGGTAGGAGCCGTGGAAGACCTGCCATAAGAGGGCTGCGCCGATGGACGGCGGATGGGACCTGGGATCGGATCCTCACGCAGGTCCAGGCGCACGATGACGCGGGCGGGACGATCGATGGGTGGTGTCGGTCGGCTCCACCATCGCCCGGGCACCATCAGCATGCGGCAGGGGCACGGAAAAAGGGAGGGCCGCGGCACGCGTCCGGTTGCGCCGGTCGGCGGCGAGGCACTGGGACGATCCCGCGGCGGGTTGAGCACCGAAGGGACCTGGCTGTGGACGGGAACGGCCGTCCCTTGTCTATCCTGTTGACGCCCGGACAGGTCGGTGACAACCCTCAGTCGGTGCCGCTACCGGTGGCGATCCGGGCGTCCCGGCGGGGGCCGGGGCGTGCGCAGCGCGACAAGCGCCTCGGAACCGTAGAGCGGCCACGCGTAGTTGTCGAGCCCACCCCACTGCGTCCCCCTCCCCGGCTATGAAGGACTGCAGCAGGGCGCGCACAGGCCGGGAAGGAGGAGACCGGCCCTCAGCGCCAGCAGCGCGGGGACCAGCAGCAGGACGGCGGGCCCTCGCCACCGCACAGGACCGTTCGATGGAGTCGGCCATCACCTGGTTGCTCTTTGCGCCGATCCGGTCGATGGCGCCTTCCATAACGTCCCGGCACCCGCTGTCGCAGGCATCGGGTTCCGAACCGTCGAACATGAACTGCGTCCGAGGGACTGGAGCAGCTGGGTCGACAGCTTGTCGACTACTTCTGGAAGCCCTGTGCGTGGGCTCGGCACGCGTCCAGGGCCGCGGCCTGCTTCGGTCGGCGCGCTTCAGAGGCCGAAATGTGCGCGGCGCGCGTCGGGTACCAGGTCGGCGTACTCGGGGTGCTTGCCGATCCACCCCCGGATGAAGGGGCAGTACGGCAGGACGCGCAGCCCACGTGTCCGCGCGTCATCGAGGGCGCCCCGGGCGAGTAGTCCGCCCAGCCCCCGACCTGCGAACCGGGGTTCGGTCTCGGTGTGGATGAAGGCGAGCTCGCCTTCCGAAAGGTGATACTCGGCGAAGCCCGCGATCTCGGTGCCGTCGTCACCGGTGAAAATCTCGTAGCGGGACTTCTCAACGTGGTCCACCACCTGCGGTTCCATGAGGGCTCCTGTGCTGTCCCGTCAAGGGGATCGGTGAATATTGTCAGAGCGTGCGGCGCACGCCCGCCTGGCGTTCCAGATTGCGAAGCTGGACGGACAGGTCGCCTTCGACGGCGAGGTGAGCGGGACCGCTGCGGCCGATGGGCAGGACCTGCTCGCTGCGCATGTCCTCGAGCATCAGAGCGAACGCTGTGTACATCGCGACGAGCGCCACCACGAGGCCGAGCGCACCGGACGTGTGCGTCAGCCATTCGGCGCCGGTGATACCCGCGAGGCCGGTGGCCGCCCAGCGGGGCAGGGAGACCACGATCACGAGCCACAGCGCGCGCTTGGGCCGCGTCACGGCGGCCATCAGCGCGCCGAAGCAGAGGAGCGCCAGGTTGAACACGCCGAGGACCTGGAGGCCGTCGGCCGCGTCGCTGAGCATGATGAGTGAGTAGGGCAGCCAGCTGCCGGCGAACACCGCCATCAGCGTCGCCGCGATCACGTCACGGGCGCCGAAGGCCAGGACACTCACCAGGAGTTGGAGGACGAAGGCCGGCAGCACGGTGAAGGCGACGGCGGCGCGGGCTGTCTCGTCGAAGAGGCCGAGCTGGAGGCAGCCCGTCATCACGGAAGCGATGGCTATCGTGAAGAAGCCCAGCGGCATGGGCGAGGCGATGGGGCGCAGGTTGATCCGTGTCATCGACCGGAGGTCCGGTTCGAAACGGCGACCCTGGGGACCTTCCGGCGGGGTGGCGTGGGCGTCGCCGCTGTCGGCAGCGGTGGGAGAGGCTGCGGTCATCGGGGGGATCTCTCTTTCAGTGCTCGAAGCAGGGATCGACGAAGGACGGCGTGGTTTCGGGTACGACGCCACGCGCGACCCGCCAGCGGCGGTGCTGCTCGGACTCGGCGACGGCCTCGGCCAAGACCGACGCCTGGCGGGCGCCTTCCTGGCCCGACTGGTAGCCGCCGAAATGGGCCACGGGGCTCCATTCGGGGCTCACCGGCGGGACCGCCTCGTCGAGCCCCGCGTACTCCGCGGTCGCGTAGACGATGCGGCCGCCGACGACGGTGAGTACGGACTCGATGTCGGGAATGGCCTCCTCGGGCACAGTGAGGAAGTCGTCGGAGAGGATCGCGAGGTCGCCGTAGCAGCCCTCTCGCAGAGTTCCCTTGACGTCCTGCTCACCGGTGAGCTGGGCTCCCCCGCGGGTGTAGAGGTCGAGGGCGGTCTCCCTGTCGATCAGGTTCCCGGCCGGGTAGAGGGTCGTGCCGCCGACGGTGCGGCCGGTGACCAACCAGTGGAGGGCGACCCAGGGGTTGTACGACGAGACGCGGGTGGCGTCGGTTCCGGCGGCGACGGTCAGGCCGCGCTCGAGCATGGCCCGGACCGGCGGGGTGTGGGCGGCCGCCTCGGCGCCGTAGCGGTCGAGGAACGCGGAGCCCTGGAAGGACATGCGGTTCTGGATGGACAGGGCGCCGCCGAGGGCCGCGATCCGGTCCAGACTGTCGGTCGAGACGGTCTCCGCGTGGTCGAAGAGCCAGCGGTTGCCGCCGGGGAACAGTCCTTCGGCCGCGAGTTTCTCGAAGACGGCCAGGTCGCGGCGGATGGTCTCGTCGTACGTGGCGTGGAGCCGGAATCCCCAGCCGTTCTCGAGCAGCAGCCGGACCGCCTGCTCGAATTCGGCCTCGTATCCCTCGGCGAGCGCGGGACGGGGCTCGGAGAAGTTCTCGAAGTCCGCGGCGGCCCAGGTCAGGTTCTCCCCCGCGCCGTTCAGCCGCAGCCACTCGTCCCCGTCTCCGGGCTTGACCATCTCGGTCCATCGCTTCAGGTCGGCGAGCTCCTGTCCGGCCGTCTGCGGGAAGAGGTGGTAGGCGATCCGGAGGGTCAGCTCCCCCGACCTGGCGAGGTCGGCGACCGTGGCGTAGTTGTCGGGGAAGTTCTGGAACCCTCCGGCGGCGTCGACCGCCGACGTCAGGCCAAAGCGGTTCAACTCGCGCAGGAAGTGTCGCGTGGACGTCCGCTTGTCGGTCTCGTCGAGGGCCGGCGCCTTGGCCAGGGTCGAGTACAGGATGAGCGCGCTCGGCGCCGCGAGGAGGACCCCGTTGGGTTCCCCGTCCCGGGCCCGGACGATCTGACCGCCGCGAGGGTCGGGGGTCTCCCGGGTGAAACCGGCGGCCCGCACCGCGGCCCGGTTCATCAACGCCGACTGGTACAGATGCAGGACGAAGACCGGGGTGTCGGGAGCGGCGGCGTTCAGCTCGGCGACGGTCGGCATCCTGCGCTCGGCGAACTGTTCGGCGGTCCAGCCGCCGACGATCCGGATCCACTGCCCCTTGGGAGTGCGGCCGGCCTGCTCGCGCAGCATGCCGAGGGCGTGGCGGAGACTGCGTACCCCGTCCCAGCGCAACTCCATCACGTAGTTGAGGCCGCCCCTGATGACGTGCAGGTGTGAGTCGTTCAGGCCGGGGATGACCCTGCGGCCGAGCGCGTCGACGACCCTGGTCCTCGGCCCGACGAGGTGGGCGAGGTCGTGGTCGTCGCCGAGGGCCGCGACCCGGCCGTCGCGGATCGCGACGGCGCGGGCCTCAGGTCGGTCGGCGTCGCCGGTGAACACCTTCGCGTTGCGGACGAGAAGGTCGGCCTGCGGATGTTCCTGCTGCGGACCGGGCCCGAGGCCCGCCACGGGCATGCTCGTCGTCGGCATACTCATCGACGGCCCCATCACGCCAGGGCCTTGCGCAGTGTGTCGATCGCGACGCCGATGGCGAGTTCAGCGGCCTGTGTCTCGCGCAGCGCGTTCAGCATGACGAAGTCGTGGATGGTCCCCTGTACGCGCAGGGCGGTGACGGAGACTCCGGCGGCGCGAAGCTTCGCCGCGTACGCCTCGCCCTCGTCGCGCAGGACGTCGGCTTCGGCGGTTATGACGAGGGCGGCCGGCAGGCCGGTCAATTGCTCGGTGGTCGCACGCAGCGGCGAGGCGGTGATCTGGGCGCGGTCGGCCTCGTCGGTTGTGTACTGGTCCCAGAACCACTGCATGCCGTCGCGGCGCAGGAAGTAGCCCTCCGCGAACTGCTGGTACGAGTCGGTGTCGAAGCTCGCGTCGGTGACCGGGTAGAAGAGGACCTGGTGGACGAGGCGGACGTCGCCACGCTGCTTGGCCATGAGGGTGAGGGCAGCGGTCATGTTGCCGCCGACCGAGTCGCCGGCGACGGCGATCCGGGTGCCGTCGAGCTCCTTGTGGTGTCCCTCGCGGGCGATCCACTGGGCGACGCTGTAGTTCTGCTCGATGGCGACCGGATAGCGGGCCTCGGGAGAGAGGTCGTACTCAGGGAAGACCACAGCGGCGTTCGCGCCGACGGCCAGTTCGCGTACCAGCCGGTCGTGGGTGTGGGCATTGCCGAACACCCAACCCGCACCGTGGATGTACAGGATGACGGGGAGGGGGCCGGTGGCCCCGCGCGGGCGCACGATCCGGGCACGGACGTCGCCGGTCGGACCGCCGTGGACAGTGATCCATTCCTCGTCGACGGCGGGCAGCAGGATGTCTTCACCGCTCTGGACGTCGTCCACGGCCGTGCGGCCGTCCGCCACCGGAACCTGGAAGAGGAATGGCGGCTGGGCGGTGGCCTCGGCGAACGCCTGAGCGGCGGGTTCGAGGGTCGGCAGGTTCGGCATGAGGGGTTCTCCTTCGGAAGGTGTGAGGAATCGGGCGGGTGTCCCGCGGGTGCCACGCGCGACGTGAGGAAGGTCCGGTGGTGCTTTCTGTCGAGGTCGAGGGAGTACCGGCTCCGCGTGTCGGCGCGCGTACGCGGCTCAGCCGCTGGGAGGCATGCACACGGATTTCGTGGCCGAGACAGACCGGCAGCTGCTTGAGCGTGCCGAACGCCTCGTTCAGGCACGCTTCTGGCGCGGCAGCGGCTGGCCGCCACCACGCCAGGAGCGGTGGCGGATGCGATGAACGCGGTTTCCTTCAGGTGCTCTTGGTGGGACGAGTGAGAGGGCCCGGCCGCCCGGGCGGGGGACGTGGGGCAGCCGGGCCCGGTCTGCGCGGCTCCTGCTCAGCGCCTGGCGGCCTGCGGCGCCCCTGGGGTCGGCCGATGCAGTACAAGCCGGGTGAGCAGCCCGCTGCCGAGACCCACCACGAGAGCGAGGACCGCCCCCCACAACGGGTACGGCGTGAGGCCGAGGGGCGCATCGAGCGACCAGGCGCCCGGTCCGGTGGCAGCGAGAGCGGCGGCGGTGCCGATGAGGACGAGCGGGTATTCGTACCCGTCGTTCTGCACCCAGAGGCCGTTGTGCCATTTCACGGTGAGAGCGACTGTCATGACTCCGATCACCCCGGCGGCCGCGAGCGGAGTCAGAAGACCGGCGGCGAGCAGCAGACCCGATCCGATCTGGCCACCGCCCGCCGCCAGGGCGGTGAGGCGTCCACCGCGGAAACCGTCAGCACGGAACTCCTCCGTGCCGCCCTCAAGTCCCCTGCCGCCCAGGTGTGAGCTGATTTTCTGCACGCCGTGGCCGGCGACGAGCAGGCCCACCAGCAGACGCAGGATCAGAATGCCGGTGTCCAAGGAGGTCAGCCGGCCGCGTGTGCGCCGATGATGCTCTGCGCGTACACGACACCCAGGCCGTACGCGCCCGCGTGGGCCTTGACGATCTCCATCACCGCGCCGTACGACTCCTGGCGCGCCCAGTCACGCTGCAGCTCCAGCAGCACCTGCACCCATGTCACCGGCACCGCGCCGGCAGCGATCATCCGCTGCAGCGCGTGCTCGTGGGCGGCCGGGCTGACGCCGCCGGAGGCGTCGGAGACCACGTACACCTCGTAACCCTGCTCCAGCGCGGACAGCGCGGGCAGCACCAAGCAGACCTCGGTCCACAGGCCCGCCAGGATGATCTTCTTGCGCCCGGTGGCCTTGACCGCCGCCACGAGCGCCTCGTCCTCCCATGCGTTCATCGTCGTGCGGTCGATGACCTCGTGGTCAGGAAACACCTCGGCAAGCTGCGGCAGCAGGGGGCCGGAGAACGACTCGGCGGCGACCGTGGTCAGGACTGCCGGCACATCGAACGCCTGAGCCGCCTTGGCGAGACCCACGGTGCTGTTGATGATCGCAGCGCGGTCGCCGCTCCCGGTACCGAAGAACATCTGCGGCTGGTGGTCCACGAAAAGCATGACCGCGTTGTCGGGCGTGAGCAGATCCGAGCTCGGGGCAGCCTGCACCTTGTTGATGTCGAACATCAGGGGTCCTTTCGAAACAGTCGGTATCGCGCCTGCCGCATTCCCGCGGCTCGGCACACCCCAAAGCTATGACCGGCCCGACCGGCCGACTTTCCTCTCTGCGCCCAGGAGTTGGCACGACAGCGCACTGCCGCTCAGCGTCCGGGCCACCGACCGTTCCTTGTCACGCCTCGCGCGCCCTCGCCCCGTCGTCGCCGCCTGCCTCGACCGGATCGGCACCGGATCGATCTCCTTCCGGCACGGAAACGGAAGATCGCGCGTACCTCGACTACGGCCAGACCACAGCTCAGCGCACTCGGTGTGAGGCGCCTTCTGCGCACCAGAAACAGCCATCAGCCCAGCACAAGGCCCAGTTTTCCTACAGGTCTATGGGTTGACCCACTGGGGCGGGGCTCTTCCGTCCGTGTCAGCCGGTCTTGCCGCCAGTGAGGGCGATGTCCAGGTGCGCGAGCAGCGTGTCGAGTGTGGCCAGTTGTTGTGGTTCGAGACGGCCGAAGCGCTGGCGAAGTACGTGCGTGCCTGCTTCTTCCGCGGCCCTTAGTGCCGTGCGGCCGGTGTCGGTGATGGAGACGGTCTTGCGGCGGCGGTCCTCGGGGTCGCCGGTTCGGGCGACCATGCCGAGGCGCTCCAGGCCCTCCACGATCTGGGTGACGGAGCGCGGTGCTTGGCCGAGGGAGGAGGCCAGCTGCGCTTGGTGGAGGGCGCCGCAGCCGGTCAGTGCCTGAAGGACCTTGGTGCGGGACAGGGACAGGCCGGCGGTCGCCAGCATGTGCTGGTCGACCTGTTCGCGCAGGCTGTACGCGAGGGCCAGGAAGGACAGTCCCACCTGCTCAGGGGCGCTGCCCGCCGTTGTTGATTCGTGCTGCTCCATGGTTCGGGTATCCTCGCACAACATAATCATGAGGTACCTCACGAAAGGGTTGTGGGATGGATCGTCCCGTCGCCGTGATCACCGGAGCTACCTCCGGACTGGGCCGCATCGCCGCCTTTGAGCTGGCCCGTCAGGGCTACCGCATCGGCACCGTGGCCCGCTCCCGCAGCAAGGCGCAAGCCCTCGTCACCGACCTGAAGGCGGTGACCGACGAGCCCGTCGACGTCTTCCACGCCGACCTGGGTCTGCTCTCCGACGTCCGCCGCGCGGGCGAGGAGATCGCCGCGCACTACCCGCGTCTGGACGTCCTCGTCAACAACGCTGGCCTGCACGCTTTCGCGCAGCGTGTCACCACCGAGGACCTCGCGGAGATGACGGCGGTGAACTACCTCGGCCCGTTCGTCCTGACCGAGGCGCTGACGGTGAAGCTCGGTGCCTCGGCGCCGGCCCGGATCGTCAACGTCGCCTCCGAAGCGGCTCAGCAGGCGAAAACGATCGACCCGGCCGACGATCTGCGGCGCACCGAGGCTTACACCCGCCGGGAGTCGATGGCCCTGTACGGGCGCACCAAGTTGATGACCATCATGTGGATGCAGGAACTCGCCCGCCGCCTGAATGCGGACAAGGTGACCGTGAACTGCTGCGATCCCGGTTTCAACGCCACCGGCCTGGGCCGGGACCTGCCCGGCTCCGCCGTCCTGCAGCGGGTGCTGAACACGCTGAGGATCGGTGATCCTCGCAAGGGCGCCGGCATCATCGTGCGGCTCGCCACCGACCCGGCGCTCGCGGGCACCACCGGCGGATACTTCTCCGCCCGCGACGCCCGTCCCCTGCAGTGCCCCGAGCCCGGCCGGGAGCCGCGCGTGCAGCGGGAGCTGTGGGACGCGACCGCGGCGCTTCTCGCCGCCCACCCGGCCGGCTGAGACCCGGGACGTCCGCCTCAAGGAGGACACCGCCCGGTACGGGGGTACCGTCCCGGCCGCAGATTCGTCCTCGCGTAGCTCATTTCGGCCGCACGCGACTTCTACGTTCATGGGCGGAGCCTGTCGGGCTCGCCCTCACACATCCGTTTTCCCTCCTGGTGGGAGTAATTTTCGTGGCCACCTTTCTCTACCGGCTCGGCCGGCTCGCCTTCCGGCGGCGCCGGCTGGTGCTGCTGGCGTGGATCGCGGTGCTCGTCGCCGCGGTCATCGGCGTCAGCAGCGTGTCGGGCAGTACGACGGACGACTTCACGCTTCCCGGAACCCAGTCGCAGCAGGCCATTGACCTGCTGGAGAAGGAGTTCCCGCAGGCTTCGGCCGGCGGCGCTACGGCCCGTGTGGCCATCGAGGCTCCGGACGGGCAGAAGCTGACGTCCGCCGCGCACAAGCAGGAGGTGGAGTCCCTGGTCGCCGACCTGCGCGAGGCACCGCAGGTGGCGAACGTCACCGACCCCTTCACCGCCGGCCTGGTCAGCTCCTCGGCAAGCATCGCCTACGCCCAGGTGACCTACTCCGTCCCGCAGGCCGACATCACTCCCGCCGCGTCGGACGCCCTGCACCAGGTGGCGGAGAAGGGCGAGAAGGCATACCTGAAGATCAGCCTCGGCGGCAACGCGGTGCTGGAGGAGGAGCAGAGCAACGCGGCCGAACTGATCGGCCTGCTGGTCGCCGCCTTCGTCCTGGTCATCACCTTCGGTTCACTGGTCGCGGCCGGACTGCCCCTGGTGTCCGCGATCGTCGGCGTCGGCATCGCCCTGTGCGCCATCACCGTCGCCTCGTCGTTCGTCGACATGGCCTCCAACGCGCAGACCCTGGCGCTCATGCTGGGTCTGGCGGTGGCCATCGACTACGCCCTGTTCATCGTCTCCCGCTACCGCACAGAGCTGCGTGAGGGGCACACGCCCGAGGAAGCCGCCGGGCGTGCCCTGGGCACCGCTGGCTCGGCGGTGGTCTTCGCCGGTCTGACCGTCGTCATCGCGCTCGCCGGTCTGAGCGTCATCGGCATCGCGATGCTCACCACCATGGGCCTGGCCGCGGCCTTCGCCATCACCGTCGCCGTGCTGGTCGCGCTCACCCTCCTGCCTGCCACGCTGGGCTTCACCGGCACCCGCGTGGCCCACGGCCGCCTCACCACACGCCGCGTGCGGGCCGAGCAGCACGGCCGGCGCGTCACGATGGGCGTTCGCTGGGGTCGCTTCGTCACCCGCCACCCCTGGAAGATGCTACTGGCGTCGGTTATCGGCCTGGGTGTACTGGCCATCCCGGCACTTTCGCTGCGGCTTACCCTGCCCGACGACAGCATGGCCGCTCCCGGCAGCACCCAGCGCGTGGCCTACGACACCCTCAGCAAGGGCTTCGGGCCGGGCTTCAGCGGCCCGCTGACCATCGTCGTCGACGCTCGGGACAGCGACAACGCCAAGACCGCGGCCACGGACACCTCCGCCATGCTGGAGGGCCTCGACGACGTCGCCACCGTACGGCCCCCGGTCTTCAACGAGGCCGGTGACGTCGCCCTGATCACCGCGGTGCCGAGCAGCCCGCCCACCAGCCAGGAGACCGTCGACCTGGTCGGCGACATCCGCGACCGCAGCGACGCGGTGAAGAAGGACAGCGGCACGCAGGTGATGGTGACCGGCACGACCGCGCTCAACATCGACGTCTCCGCCAAGCTCGGCGAGGCGATGGTGCCCTACCTGGCCATCGTTGTCGGCCTCGCGCTGGTCCTGCTGCTTCTCGTATTCCGCTCGGTCCTGATCCCGATCAAGGCCGCGGCCGGCTTCCTCCTCAGCGTCGTCGCCACCCTCGGCGTGCTGGTAGCCGTGTTCCAATGGGGCTGGCTCAAGGACATCTTCGGCATCGACGAGACCGCACCCATCGTCAGCCTGCTTCCCATCCTGCTGATCGGCGTGGTCTTCGGCCTGGCCATGGACTACGAGGTGTTCCTCGTCTCCGGGATGCGCGAGGCATACGTCCACGGCGCCGGCCCCACCGAAGCGATCGTCACCGGGTTCCGCCACGGCGCCCGCGTGGTCACCGCCGCCGCCATCATCATGATCTCGGTATTCGCCGGGTTCCTCCTCGACGACATCGCCCTGGTGAAATCCATCGGCATGGGACTTGCCACCGCAGTCCTCTTCGACGCTTTCGTCATCCGCATGACCCTCGTCCCCGCGGTGATGACCCTGCTCGGCGCACGGGCCTGGGCACTACCCCGCTGGCTCGACCACCTCCTGCCCAACGTCGACGTGGAAGGCGAGAAGCTCCGCCAAGTCCTGGCCGAACGCGACCACCAGACCCGCATCCCCGCGCAGAACGGCCAGGAGCCGACGGCGCCCGCGCCCCTCGGGTAGGCACAGCCCCGGCACACCCCGACCCCGCCTGCCGGCCCCCATCCCCCGAGGGTCGGCAGGCGGTCCCCGGGGCCCGGACAGCACACCGTGCACCGCACAGCGGCTGTCCGGGCCCCTTGGCCCCCGCCCGCCGGCTCACGCTCCCCGAGGAGCGGCGGACGGCCTGCCCGGACAGCGAAAAGGCGCCCATCCATGAGCGAGCCGACCACCCGAGAACCCGTACGCGGCACCTCGCCCCATGCTTCCCGGCTTCCGCAGTCACTGACCAGCGACCCCGACCACCGCGTCACGGTGTCGATCATCAGCGGGCTGGCCGCCTGGCGGATGCTCGACCGCGACCACCCCCGGCTGCGGTTGTGGGCCGTGCCCGTCTTCTGCGCCGTCCTCGCACTGCCCTCCCTACTCAACCCGGCCAACCGCGCCCACCTGCCCAGCGAGATCGTCCTCACCCTCGCCTACACGGTTCCGCTGCTGTGGCGGGAACGACGGCCCGGCCTGGTGTTCGCGATCACCACGGCCGCCTCCGTCCTCGCGCTGCCGCTGAACGTCCTCAACGGCGCCGACGCGGCCCGGATCGTCGCGCTCTACAACGTCGGCCGCTACGGTAGCCACCGCCAGCTGGTCATCGCCTGCACGGTCACCGCCGCCCAGCTCGTTCTCTGGATCGCGGCATTCTGGGGAAGCGGCCAACTGCAACACGCCAAGCGCCCGGAAATCGTCACACTGCTGGCTATGCTCGCCGTGACCGCCTGCGCCGGACTGGCCCTCACCGGACGCCTGGCGAAGGCATACATCGTGGCATTGGAGACCGAGAGGGACCAGCAGACCCGCCTGGCCGCAGCCTCGGAACGCACTCGCGTCTCCCACGAGATGCACGACATCCTCGGCCACACCCTCGCCGTCATCATCGGGCTCGCCAACGGAGCTGCCGCCCTGGCCAGGTCCCGCTCGGAGAAATCCGCCGGCACCCTCGACCTCATCGGCGACAGCAGCCGCGAGGCCCTCGCGGAACTACGCCGCCTGCTCATCGTGGTCGACAACCCCGCGACACCGCGGGACACCACCCCGCTCGCACCGCAGCCGAACCTTGAGGACCTGCCCGCGCTGCTCCACCGCGTCCGCGCCGCCGGCCCCACCGCCGACCTGCACACCAACGGGGACCTGACACCGCTCAGTCCCGGCCTTCAGCTCACCGTTTACCGCATCGTGCAGGAAGCCCTCACCAACACCCTCAAACATGCCGCGGCCGACACCACCGTGTCCGTCGACCTGTACACAGATGAGGAATTGGTGCACATCACGGTGGAGGACACCGGCCCGACCCGTGCGGCGGACAGCGAACGGCACGGCAGGCACAGCGGGCAAGGCCTGGTCGGCATGCGCCACCGCGCCGCCCTCTACCAGGGCCGCATCAGCGCAGGCCCGACCCTCGCCGGCGGCTGGCGCGTCCACACCGTCCTGAGCACCTCCCACACCCTGCCCAGCGCCGCCACGGAGAAGCACCGCGTATGACCACCGTCCTCATCGTCGACGACCAGACCCTGCAACGACTGGGCTTTCGCATGCTCCTTGAAGCACAGCCGGATACCTCAGTCGTCGGCGAAGCCTCCCAGGGTCAGGAGGCTGTCCGCCTGACCGCGGAACTGCGTCCCGACGTCGTCCTGATGGACGTCCGGATGCCCGGCGTCAACGGCATCGAGGCCACCCGCCGCATCGTCGAGTCCGGCGGCCGCTCGCGGGTCCTGGTCCTAACCACCTTCGACCTCGACGAGTACGCCTACGAGGCCCTGCGAGCCGGAGCGGCCGGGTTCTTCCTCAAGGACGCACGCCCCGAGGAACTCGTCTTCGGCATCCGGGCCGTGGCGGCCGGCGACAGCGTCATCTCCCCGAACCTGACCCGCAGACTCATCGACGCCTTCACCACCTCGCACCCACAACGGACGTCCGGCGTTCCAGTCCTCAGCCCCGGACAGCGACGACACCTGGCTGCCCTAACCGAACGCGAACGTGAAGTTCTCGCCGCCGTCGCCACGGGATGGTCCAACACCGAGATAGCCGCCCACCTCCACCTGGCCGAGTCGACGGTCAAATCCCACGTCAGCCGCATCCTGGCAAAGATCGATGTTCGCGACCGCGTTCAGGCCGTCATCTTCGCCTACGACGTGGGCCTGGCCCGCCCTCAGTGAACCCGTGCGAGCAAGCAGATGGACCCCAGATGCCGCCGTCCGACCCGGCAGTCCCTCCGGCCGGCCGCCGCCGCCCCCGGACCAGCCGACCTCGACCGTTCGACAACTCTCCCGGAGCACCCCGCCGCCATGCACCGACACCTCGACGCCAGCACCCATGACGGGCGATCCGTCTCCAGTCCATTTCCACCGGCTGAGGCAGCGGCGTGAGCACCCTCGCGCAGGAAGCCACCGTCGCCGCAGTAAGCATCGTCGCCTCAGCCGCCGCACACCGCTACCTCTACCTAAGGCTCGTCAAGGACGTCACACCGTCCGCCCGGCTGCGCCGCGCGGGCGAGGCCACGGCGGTCGCCCTCACGGTCCTGGTCCCCCCCGGTGTCCTCGCCGCCCAGTACGCGAACCCCACACGCATCGCATGGCTGGCCTGGCCAGCCTTCGTGTGGGTCGCCCTGGCCGCCTACCTGCTGATGACGCTCGTCGCCCTGGAGATCCCTGCACGCCTCACGGCGCGTGCACTGCGGAGTCGAACCGGATCCGGCCCCATGATTCCCGCGCAGGTCCCTCGGGCTCCGGTCGTTCAGCAGAGCCACTCCGTCGCGGCTCCGGTCATGGGCGCCCCGAATCCCAGACCGGCCCAGGACGCACCGCGGATGGTGGACCGCCGCCTCGTCCTGGCCCGCTCGGTCGCGCTGCTCGCCACCGGTACCGCCGTAGCCACCACCGGCTACGGCTTTCACCGCGGCCTGGGAGCACCCGATGTGAAAGTCGTGCCGGTGGCCCTGCGCCGACTGCATCCCTCACTCGACGGCATGCGCATCACCATGGCCAGCGACCTCCACCTCGGGCCGTTCTTCGGTCGCGCCCACACCGCACGCATGGTCCGGATGATCAACGACACGTCGCCCGACATCGTCGCCATCGTGGGCGATCTCTCCGACGGCACCGCCGGCGACCTGGCCGCTCACGCCGCGCCGCTCACCCGGCTGTCCTCGACCCACGGCACCTTCTTCGTCACGGGCAACCACGACTACCGCCACGATGTCGATGCCTGGATCGCCACACTCGCCGACTTCCGCGTTACCACCCTGCGCAACACTCGAACACTGATCAAACATCGGGGCGGAGCCATCGACCTCGCAGGCGTCACCGACGTCACAGGCGAGCAGAACCACGACACACCCGACTACGACAGGGCCCTCGGCGACCGCGACGCCTCCCACCCCGTCGTCCTGCTCGCCCACCAACCCGTGCAGGTGCATGAAGCCGCCCGGCACAAAGTCGATCTCCAATTGTCCGGGCACACACACGGCGGAGCCTTCTTCCCCGGCAACCTGCTCGTGCCACTGACCCAACCCCTCACAGCGGGACTGGCCACCATCGACCACACACAGCTCTACGTCTCTCGCGGAGTCGGAGCATCCCTGCCACCCATCAGAGTCGGAGCACCACCCGACATCACAGTCATCGAATTGCGCAGGCAATAACGCACGCGTGGTGCCGGCGAGCAGGACCAGCACAGCCCGGCTGTTCCGGCCCGGCTTCCGCGCTGTCGGTGACGGCACCGACAGCGCGGAAGCCGAAGCACGCACCTTGAAGAGGCCGTAACCCACCCCCTGACACAGCGTGCTCCCGTGTCACATCGGCACCCATGGACTTCGTCTGAGAGGCACCGGACCAGCGCGAACGCCGATGACGCGTGCGCACCCCTGCTGGGAAGATCCCGTACCTGACCGTCCCCAGGTACGGCCTCCAAGTCGCGACGGTCTGACGGCCTCACCCTGCCGGGGCGCCCCGGCTTCTGCGTACACGGGCTACCCTGCGGGTGGTTCCGGAGCATCTGCGGCGATCAGCCGGCTGTTCTCGACCATCAGCCGCTGGTTGACGTTGCGGAGTGCCTGCATGGCGGCCTCTACCTGGCGGCCGGCTGCCAGTGCTGCGTCTCGTTGCTCGCGCAGTTCCTCCATCTCCGTGTCGCGCAAGGAGCGGGCGTCCAAGCCGTCGCGGAGGCGGGCGCCCAGGTTGTGGGCGCGTAGCGTACGCAGCTCGTTCTGAACTTCGTGAAGGGTTCGTTGCAGGGCGGCGTTCTGTTCCAGGAGCATGCGGTTCTCGACTTCGAGGACCCGCTGTCGGCACTGTTCGCTATCGGCACGGCGCCGTCGAATGGCGGCCGCCCTGCCGCCGTCGAGGGCTTCGGCCCGACGGACGGGGATCGGCGCCTGGCCTGGCTGCGAGCGCGGGGCGGCCGGGGGCGTCATCCCGTCGTCGATTCGGTCAGGATCGGATCGCCGGTGGGCTGGTCCAGACGCTGCCGTCCGGCCAGAACCGCCGCTACGGGGATGACCGTAAGGAACCGGTCCCTGGTGTAGAGCCAGGATTCCACCGTGGTTCGTTCCTCGGAGGTGAGGGTGCCGATGTCGGCTTCGCATTTGCCGACGAGTTCGTCGATCTGCTGGATCTCCTGGCGGAGCAGCTCCAGATTCGCCGTGCTCAAGGGGCCTGCGGTGAGCACGCTGCCGTAGGCGCTCTCCAGCGCAGCGAGCTGTCCGCCCTTCCGGCGCGTAGTTGGCGCACCTCGGGCAGGTGGGTGAAGTCGGTGGTGTAGAAGGTGCAGGAGAAGCAGCGGTTGTACACCGGGCAGCCGTGCCCGTCGGCGCGGACGTTGTTCATTTCGTGGCAGCGTCCTGCGGGGACGGGCACCGAGCCGACGCCCGCGCGGATCCGGTCGGCAAGTTCGTCGTGGGGGGTGCGGGCGCGGACCCCGGCCGCCGGTGAGGTCGAACTGGTACCTGGCGGCGATGGCACGCACCGCTTCCACCCGCCGGGGGTGCGAGGGCCGGTAGTAGACCTGCGTGGTGGAGGGGTCCTGGTAGGGCCATGAGGACTTGCAGGATGTCGAGCGGGACGCCGGCGTCAGCGCGGAGCTGGGCGTAGGTGTGCCGGAAGGCGTAGGGGAACACCCGTGCCGGGTCGAAGGGCTTCCCGTGCTCGTCGGCCACAGCGAACTGGTCGAGCCAGGTCCGAAGCCAGTATCCGATCGTGCTGCTGTCGTACGGCCGCTCGCCGAGCGCGTTGGCACGCGAGCGGCGAGGGGTGGGGAACAGCACCATGCGGGTGGAGCGGGGCCGGCCGTCTTCGTGGAACAGGTGCGGGGATTCACGCCGCAAGTGCTCCTGCTGGCGGGTGATGACCTCGGCGTCGCTGGGATGGAGCGGGAGTTTGTGCCGCCGGCGGACCTTCTGCATCCAGTACGCGAGGACGGGGTAGGACCGGCGGCGCACCGTCCCGTCCGGGTCCTCCATGTCGATGTCGTGCCACTCCAGACAGTCGAACTCCAAGTGGCGGAGCTCCCAGGGCCACCGGCCCACGCGCATGGCCAGTTCGACGCAGTTGCGGCAATTTCCGGGCGGCAGCAGGGTGAGATTGCGTTCGTCCATGAGCTGCAGGAAGACCTGTTCGGGCAAGGCGTCCTGAGAGCGGCCCTCCAGCTCGCTCGCCGTGTCGTCCCGTTCCGGGTACGGCGGCACGTCCATCTCCAGCAGATGGACGTCCGCAGCATGGTTGTCCGCGAGCCATGCCCGGCCGTGTTCGAGGATCTCACGCAGCATCTTCACCCGCTCGTAGTGGCGTACAGGCGTGACCAGTAGAGGCCCGGCGCCTCGACGGGACGGCAGAAGGCGCTCGGCGACGATCTGCCGTACCGGGTCGTCATCGTTGAGAAGCTGGTAGTCGCTGGTGTCGCGGGCTCGGTGCGTCAGCCAGCGTAGGTAGGCGAGCATGCCGTCCCGGCCGACGTCGCCCGGCCTTCGGCCCTCGCCGGGCAGGGTGCGAAGGAACATCGCGAACCACCGGGTCGTGTAGCCGACGGTCATCAACCGTGCCGAGGAGGCGCCGCCGGCGGCGAGGCGTAGTAGGTACTGCTGGGCGAGGTGCGTGACCCAGGGGGCGTGAACGTCCCGCAGATCGACGCTCCCGCCCTTGTAGCGAGGGTTGAGGATAGGCAGCCTGACCAGGGCCCGGGTGTGCTCCGTGGCCGGGTCGGCCTCCAGGAGCGGCAGGGTGTGCTGCCAGAGCCGCAGATACGTCGTCTTCGCGCCCTTGGGTGGCAGTTCCACGGCGGCCAGGTCTTCGACCGTGTGGTCGCACAGCCAGCGCACTGCCGACTTGACCTGTGCGGGGTTGATCCGGCCGCCCTGACGGAGCTGGGCCTTGTACCCGCGCAGCACCTGCACCACGACTGTCGGCTCAAGATCGGCGAGCGGGACCATGTCTACGGACGTGTAGATGGCGGCTGCTGCCAGCGCCCACGCCCCGCGGTCGGGTTTCGCCGCGTTGGACCACTGCCGCTGGTGTGGCAGGCACAGTCGGCTCCGCCGCACCACGGCCATGCGCGGGCAGACGCGGACCAGGCACTTCCCGAAGCCCGGTCGAGGGGCGCGGCCCCGGGCGAGGTACTCCTCGACGGTCAGCCGGAGCACACGGCGCTCAGAGGCGCAGCTCTTACACAGGCCGCTGACCTCCGCGGCACGGTCGCAGCCCACCCGGCACCGGTTCTCGGCGTAGGTGCGGCGGGCGAGCGGGACGGGCGTGCTCGCGCACCACCTGTCGATGTCGCCGGAGCCTCCGGCCTCCCGCCAGTCGGACGCGCAACGGTGGCACAGCCACGGCCAGCTCGTGGCCGCCCGGTGTGCCGGCAACGGCGCAACGAGTGCCAGTCGGCGCCCAGGGGGAAGCACAGCTGGAGCGGGGAGCGGTCGAGGCCGTGCCGGGCCAGGTAGTCCCAGTCCGGTTCGCACCCGGCCGCGGGGGCCGGAGCGGGCACAGGTGCATAAGTCGTCATGCTGGTCCGAAGATCTTGTCGTTCACGGCCTGGGCAACGTGCGCGACCCGGGCGTCGGAAGGGTTGCGGTACACGTTCTGGCTGGCCACGTCCCGGTGGCCGACCAGGCGCTGGAGGACGTCGCACGCGACGTCGAGGTCGGCTGCGGTCTCGCCGAAGGTATGCCGCAGCATGTGCGGATGAATGTGTCGAATACCGGCGTCCCGGGGCGAGATCCGACACGAGGTCCTGAACCCGTCGCGTGCCGAGGACCTGCCCGCCCGGCTCTCCCGTGGGACCCGGGAACGACACGAAGCCCCAAACGGCGTTGGCCGCCCCGGAGATGGTGAGACGTTCGCGCATCCAGTCCGCGTAAAGCATCACCACGGGTCCGGGCACAGGAACGATCACGGTGCCGCGGTTTTTGTTCGCCGCTCCGCGCGGGTGACCGTCACGTTTCTCCAGGTGCAGGTGGGGGCCCAGGCTGTAGGGACAGCCCAGGACGGTACTGCCGACCGGGACGGGATGAATGTCCTCGCGAAGCAGGCCGACGACCTGGCCGACGCGCAGCGCGCACGCGCCAAGCAGGGCGACCATGCAGCGGTCGCGGGCGGCCTTCGTAGCGAGCAGGAGTGCGGCGAACTCCTCGTGGCTGGCAGCCGGTGCCCTGCCGGAAGAGTGACTCGGCCGCGAATCAACGCGGATGCGGGGCTCCAGGACGAGCTTTCCTGTCGCCGGGTGCGGAGCGGTGACGAACAGAGCGTCGACCGCCTTCGCGCTGATCTTGCGAAGGTCAGCCAGGTGCAGGTAGAAGCCGTGGATTGCCGCCAGGGCGGGTGCGAGCGTGGAGTCCTGTGGGAGCCACCCCTGGCCGCGGCCGCTCGTCAGCCGGGGCGTGGTCCTTAACTTCATCAAGCAGTGCGAGAGTTCGGCGGCCGCGCGTTCCCACGACAGGTCGTGCTCGCCGCACCAGGTGTGGAAGCGCTTGAGGTGACCTGCGTAAGTCTTCGTGATCGATTCCGCGCGAGCCCGACCGAAGCGCAGATGGCAGAGGAAGCTGTCCACATCCTCGACGACCGTCAAGGTGGGCCCGGCAAGAACCGTCCAGTAGGCCAGCGTGTCAGTGACCTCGACCCGCAGGATCTCGGCGGTTGGCCTGTCCGCAGCGAACACGAACGGAATGTAGCAGCTCAATCACTCAAAGGAACAATTGATGTTGGGGCTGTGCGCGAGTGCATCAAAGATGCGGACAGACGATTCGCCTCACTGGATCGCCTGCCGTGAACGGTACGAGTCAGACGAAGCTCAGACACGATTCACAGAAGCCGAGCTCGACCTCGACCAACGCATAAGGGCACCCCGGCCAGAACTCCGCACGGCCGCACCGCGCCAGCCCTCTATGACCGCTCCTGTCACAAAACGGACACCACAGGACGAGCTTCGGTGCCGAACCTCACACTGTCGAAAATTTGGAGTCCCGGATTCACGGAATGTAGAAAGTGGTTCTAGGGAAGGATCAGAATGACTGAACAGCTGCAACGGGCTCGGGCGGGCAGCCACGCGCTGCGTCAACTCGTAGAAGAGCTGGCCGAGAGGCTGCAGCGTTCCGTAGTCCTTGATGACCCCCTCGTCAGGCTCATCCACGCAAGCAGGCACTTCGACGACGCGGATCCGGTACGCATCCGCAGCCTGCTGCAGGGCCTCGCGGACAGCGAGGCCATTCGGTACGTACTCGACCAGGGCGTTGCCCAGTGGGCCAAGCCGGGATATATAGAAGGCCGAGACGACCTGGGGCTGCTTCCGCGCTACTGTGTGCCGCTGCGAGAGCGCGGGCGCCTTCTGGGCCTGCTCATGGTCGTCTCCACCGGCAAGGACCTGACAGCGCACGAGACGGCCGCCATCGCCCAATCGGCCCAGGCCATCGCCGCTCAGATGTACGCGGAACATATGGCCGACCATGCCGAGGGGGGCGGCGTCCCTGATCTTCCCTGGGCCCTTCTCGACGCGAGCCCCACCGCGCGCCGTGTCGCCCAGCAGCAGATCCTGGACACCGGCGTGCTTCCGGACGCACGGCACG
This sequence comes from Streptomyces sp. B1I3, assembly GCF_030816615.1. Lineage (NCBI taxonomy): Bacteria > Bacillati > Actinomycetota > Actinomycetes > Kitasatosporales > Streptomycetaceae > Streptomyces > Streptomyces sp. B1I3. Next base: position 5,533,304 of record NZ_JAUSYD010000001.1, on the reverse strand, counting down.
CCGTGGTCAGCGTCGTGCAGGTGATTCGTTCCCACGAGCCGCCCGGGCAGATCGAGACCGCGCTGCGTGCCGCGCTGGAGAGGTTCTGCCGCACTCGGTCGGCGCACGGCGCAGTCGCGTTCACCACCGACCGTGCAGTCCTGCTCCAGCTGAGCGAGCAGTCGCCGACGCCGCAAGAACTGAAGGAACAGTCCCGCCGGATCATCGAAGCCCTCGACACGTTCCTGGACTCCACCGCCGCCCCCGTGCTCGGCATCGGAGGGTGTCAGACCGGTGTGGCTGACGCGTGGGTCTCCTACGAACAGGCACTCGTGGCTGCCCGCGCGGCCCGACGGATGCCCCACTTCGAGCGCGTCGGCGAGTGGGAAGAACTGCGGGAGTTCGCGGTCCTTCTCCAGCTTCCGGATCACGCCCTGAACGCATCCCTGCTGCCCAAGCCGCTGCGCGCCCTCCTCTCGGCCGCAGGGGGGCAAGGGCCCCGCCTGGAGGAGACCCTTCGGTCCTTCCTGGAACACGCCGGCTCGGTCCCGAAGACCGCGGAAGCGCTGCAGATCCATCGCACCTCTTTGTACTACCGGTTGCGGCAGATCCAGGAGATCACCGCGCTGGACCTGGACAGCGGCGCGGACCGGTTGGTCCTGCACCTCGGCCTGCGTATCCGGGATCTGCTGCAACTGGACGGGTCGACCACCACCGTCTGAACGGGCCGACCGCCGTCCTCCTGACGAGCCCTTCGGCTCCGTCGCTACGAAGTGACGTGGTTCTCGTCGACCAATCCCTACGGAACGCGGTGGTGGCGACAAGTCTGATCGAACGACAATGAGTACAGGCGCGGCCGTCACGACGTCGGCCGGCCATCACGTGGATTGCCGACACAGCGGAGCAAGGTACGCCGTGAAGGCTTGGCAGGAGAATGAGGCAGGGCCATGGGCGAGCTGAAGACGAACGACCGCGTGCGGCTGACCTACCGGGACAGCGGGGGCGATGGCGTTCCCCTGGTCATGCTGCACGGCTGGGGGCAGACCCAGGAGATGTTCCGCCATCAGATGGATGGTCTCGCTCCTGCCCGCCGCGTCATCACACTGGACCTCAGGGGTCACGGGCTCTCAGAGAAACCGCGGCACGGCTATCGCATCGCACGGTTGTCCCGTGACGTCCTCGACCTCGTCGATCACCTGAATCTCGATCGTTTCGACGCACTCGGCTGGTCGATGGGCGCCTCGGTGTGGTGGAGCTTCATCGACCAGTACGGCACCAGCCGGATCCGCCGGTTCGTCGCCGTGGACCAGCCTGCGGCCGTGGCGGCCGTTCCCTGGCTGACCACCGAGGAGCAGCGGGACTCCGGAGCCATCTTCGACGTGGCCGGGCTGCTGGAACTCGGCGCCGCGCTGGCGGGCCCGGACGGCGAGCAAGTGCGTGAGGACTTCGTCCGCGGCATGTTCTCCGGTGCCCCCGACCGCGATCTCATCGCGTTCGTCGCCGAACAGATCAAGTCGACCCCGCCCCACGCCGGGGTGCCCCTGCTCTACGACCACTGCGCGCAGGACTGGCGCGACGTCCTTCCCCGAGTGGACGTGCCGACCTTGGTGATCGGCTGCGAGGGAAGCCATGTGAGCCCAGCCTCGCAGCAGTTCATCGCCGGCCGGATCCCAGGCGCGCGGCTCCACGTCTTCCCGTCCAACGTGGCGAACTCCCACTTCCCCTTCCTCGAAAACCCGCCTGCCTTCAACGCGGTAGTCGAGACCTTCCTCTCCGAAGTGGCGGACGCGGCCCCTTCCGCCGCGGACGCGTAAATCCCGGACGATACGCGGGCACTTCACATCCCTTTGACGAACGACGGCACGACTGGAGCTCATGGTGACCAGGTCGGTCATTTCACGCATGCCAAAAAACGCAGAATATACTTCCCAGATATCCCAGAAGGCTAATTTCGGACACTGCAGAACACTTCCCTGGGCCTCGCGGAAGGGAGATGACGCATCCTTGTACCTGGGACTCGAACGTCCCTCACCGGAGACGCTTCCGAGTCGGAGAGCCCAGCCCTCATCGGCGGCCGGTGACCTCGTCCTCCTCGACGCCCTGCGCCCCGAGCACCTCGCATGCGGCGATGAATTCGTGTTCTTCCGCGTCCCCTGCTCCTATCTGGGGATCACGCAGGACGAGGTGCTGCACCTGACGGGCCTCCGGGTCAGCGGAGCCGACGGCGTCGCGGCACTGGTGTCGAAGGTCCTGACCGTGCTGATCGACGAGGACGGGCTGTGGAACTCGATGAACGGCAAACGGCTCGCCCTCAACGCCGTGGACCTCATCGCTCTGCTCGTTGCCGAACTCCTCGCTCCCTACCGGTCCAAGTCCACCGAAAGCGGCAGCGAGATGTTGGCCCGCATACGGTCGTACATCGAAGAGAACCTGATGGACCCGGACCTGTCGCCGGAGTCGATTGCGCGCGCCCACCACATATCCGTCCGCTACCTGCACAAGCTGTTCCAGGGTGACGGTACGACGGTGAGTACGCATGTACGGCAGCGCAGGCTCGCCGCCTGTCGCCTCGACCTCGGCCGGCTGCCGAACCGCAGGCGCTCCGTGGCTGCGGTCGCGCAGAGCTGGGGCTTCCCCAGCCCCTCCCACTTCAGCCGTCTCTTCCGCCAGGCCTATGGCGAGTCGCCGAGCGAATGGCAGATCTCGGCTTCTGGACAGGCGCGAAATGTCTGACACGTGCGGCCGGCACCGCCGACGGGCCACTTAAGTGCGCTACGAGCGCCAGCATCGGCGCGCGCACATCATCTGTGGGAGCCACGGCGTCGTAACGTGGCACCCGGGGCCGTGAGAAGCGCCGTCGCGCGCGGTTGCCGTCCGCTTCCAAGGAATCATCCACGATGTCGTGATGCTGGATGCGAGACCCATGCCGCCCGAGCGGCCATCGGCCAGACCCCTCACCGCCCTGCACACCGCACCGGTCGCGGTGTGAGAAGAAAGAGTCCCCACATGTCCCCTACTCCTCCCACAGTCGTCCTCGTGCACGGTGCCTTCACCGACGCGGCGGGCTGGCTCGGCGTCATCGATGAACTCCAGCGCGACGACGTCGCGGTTCTCGCAGTGGCCAATCCACTGCGCGGCCTGACCTGCGACGCCGCCTACCTGGCTTCCGTGGTCTCCCAGATCGACGGTCCGGTCGTCCTGGTCGGCCACTCCTACGGCGGTGCACTAATCACTGTGGCGGGCACTGCGGACAACGTGGTCGGACTCGTCTACATCGCCGCCTACGCACTCGAAGAAGGCGAGAGCCTCAGTCAGTTGCAGGACCGCTTTCCCGCTCCTCGGCTCGCTCGCAGTCTGAAGCAGTGGACCTACCCGGCTGACGGAGGGAAGATGGCCACCGAGGTCAGCATTGCTCCGGAGGCATTCCCCTCAGTCTTCGCTGCCGACGTCTCCCCGTCCCTCGTCAGGGTGCTTGCAGCTTCCCAACGTCCGCTGGCTTCGGCGGCGTTCACCGAGGAGGCCTCTGCAGCGGCCTGGCGGACAAAGCCTTGCTGGGCCCTCGTGGCCGACGCGGATCAGGCGATCAACCCCGATGTGGAGCGCTTCGGTGCCAGACGGGCCGGTGCGACGACCATCGAACTGGAAGGCGCCTCCCACGCGGTCACCGTCTCCCGGCCGTCGGCGGTGGCGGACCTGATCCGCGACGCCGTCCGCGCAACCAGTTGACGTCCTGCGCTGGGTGAAGCAAAAGACGAGACAAGTATCAGACGCACTTCAGGAGTTCGCTGCAGGTCTTGCCCGATGGATGGCGTACCACCGTTCGTCTGGCACGGTCCCTCCGGAGATCGCCGAGTAGGCCGGGCACCACAGCGACGGCTTTCTTCCACCACTTTCAGGTCGGCCGACCGCACCAAGCTCCTCGCCGAACTCAGCCGTTCCGTTATGCCGCCTCGGTCTCCGCATACCCGAACAGACCCTCGGCGGGGACCACCTCACCCCGCACCGGCCCGATCGCGGGCCCCCGGCCCACTTGCGTGCCAGGGCAACGCCGGCCCGCCGGCACCACCCGACAATGTGGGCGCGCACAGGCCATCACCGGGACGCGGACAGACAAACATGCCGCTCGACGGCCCCATAGGTTGCTCACGTGTCGGTGATTTCCCGCTCGGCAAGGCTCCCAATGTGGCGTCCTTCGGGAGCCCTTCGGCCGAGTCCACGGCCGTCCCGTTAGTGCACACGCACACCAACCGACCCCGAGGCCGGCCTGCGGCATCTCACGGCAAAGGGGCCACCACGGCAGCCCCGATGCCTCCGACACAGACCATGCGACAGCAACCATTCCACTGATGAGGGAGTTTCACCATGCCCAGTTCCGACAAGCCGACCGTCGTCCTCGTGCACGGCGCCTTCGCTGACGCCTCCAGCTACGCCCAGGTCATCCCCCGGCTGGTCGCCCGCGGCCTGGACGTGGTCGCACCGGCCGTGCCCAACCGCAGCCTGATAGGGGACGCCGCCTACGTCGCCGCCATTGTCCGGCAAATACCCGGCCCGGTCGTCCTGGTGGGCCACTCCTACGGTGGCGCGGTCATCACCGTCGCCGGCACCGAGGACAACGTCAAGGCGCTGGTATATCTGGCCGGTTACGCCTTGGAGAAGGGCGAGAGCCTCGGCGAACTGCAGGGCCGCTTCCCGGACAGCGACCTCGCCGCCGCACTCGTCTATACCCCCTTCCCGATCGAGGGCTCGGCCGCGCCCGGCACCGATGTGTCGGTCCAGACAGACAAGTTCCCGGCCATCTTCGCCGCCGACGTCGACCCGCAGCTCGCCGCCGTACTCGCCGTATCCCAGCGCCCGCTGGCCGCTCAGGCCTTCGCGGAAGCGGCCCCGGCCGCAGCCTGGAAGACCAAGCCCTCATGGGGCCTGGTCGCCTCGTCCGACCACACCATCAACCCCGACGTGGAGCGCTACGGCTACCAGCGAGCCGGCATGACCACCGTCGAGGTCGACTCCTCTCACCTGGTGATGCTCGCCCACCCCGGGCGCGTCGTCGATCTGATCGAGGAAGCCGTACAGGCCACCTCCGACTGACCCACGCGCACCTCCTCACGCCGGCCGCCGGCCGCCGAACCACGTCTGCCTCCCGCCCTTCCCAGAGAGCGAACGATGAACTCACCGATCTCACGCCGCACCGTCGCCGTGTCCCTCCTGGCCGGCGCAGCTGCCCTGGGGACCGGCCGCGCCGCGCAGGCCGCGCAGACGGCGGCGGCCGTACGGCACGGGCACCGTGCCGCACCCACCATCGTCCTGATCCACGGCGCGTTCGCCGACGCCTCCAGTTGGAGCTCGGTCGTCGAACGCCTGCAGCGACAGGGCCACCGTGTACTCGCACCGGCCCTGCCACTGCGTGGGCTGGCAAGCGACTCCTCCTACATTCGCGGCGTTCTGAACAGCGTCACCGGACCGGTCGTGCTGGTGGGGCACTCCTACGGCGGAGCGGTCATCAGCCAGGCCGCGGCCGACACCCCGCAGGTCAAGGCACTGGTCTACGTAGCCGCCTTCGTTCCCGACATCGGGGAGAGCGCGCTCCAGCTCACCGACAAGTTCCCCGGCAGCACCCTGGGACAGGCCACCACCAGCCAGTACTACCCGCTGCCCAACGGCGGGCAGGGGGAGGAACTGGTCATCAAGAAGGATCTGTTCCACAAGCAGTTCGCGGCCGGAGTCCCTCGACCGACCGCCCAGGTCATGGCCGCAGGACAGCGTCCGATCACCCTGGCGGCGCTCCTGGAGCCCGCTACCGCGGCCGCGTGGAAGTGGATCCCCAGCTGGTACCTCGTGGCCACCGAGGACCGCAACATCCCGCCGGCCGCCGAGCACTGGATGGCCGAGCGCGCCCGCGCCCGCACGGTCATTGTCCGTGCCCCGCACGCAGCCGCCGTAAGCGATCCCGGCCCGGTCACCGGCCTGATCCTGCGGGCGGTCCGTTCGGTCCGCTCGGACCACTGACCAGACGCGTTCCTCGCCCGCATCAGCGACATCCCACAAGAGGACATGGCGCCGGGACCGTGGCCGTCCGGTCGCGGTCCCCCACCTCCTCATGACCGGCCCAACCCAGCGAAGCACCGCACGTGCTGCCGACCGAATACCTGGACGGTCTGTTCCCGGCGGGACGAATTCAGCGCCTGGGCCGCCGGCGCCGACCTCGGCGACCGGCCCCCTTCGACCCGGCGGACCTCAGTGCTCCCGCGCCGGCCCCTCGCCAACTCTTCGCTGTCGAACGCACACCTCAGCGCCGGCCGGCCGTCGACGACCCGTTCGTCAGCTCCGTCCAGGGCTTCGGCGAACCGCGACAACGATGCGTCGCCGGACCTGCTACAAGGTCCGCAAAGCACGCCCGGTTGCCCCCACGCGCCCGGGGCACCGGCCGAGATCCGCTGCCCCCATACCCTGCAATCAGAGTAAGAGAGAAGAGAACCCACATGCCCAGATTCCTGACAGGAGCGCGCACCGGCATCCTGGCCTCGGTCGTCGCGGTGGCCCTCGCCGCGACGGCAGCAGCCCCCATGACGACGGCCAATGCCACCCCGAAACCGAACGTGCGTTTCATGGCGCACCTGGACATCACCGACGGGCAGCGACCGGAGAACATCACCCTGGAGCCCGGCGGTAGCGCCGTCGTCACCTTCGCCTACAGCCGTCAAGTAGCCCGAATCTCTCCCGACGGCCGGGTTCACATCCTCGCCACCCTGCCCCAGCCTCCGGTCGACGCCAATACCCCAGCTCTCTCCTCGCCCTTCCTCGGCGGAATCGTCCGTGCTCACGACGGGGCCCTGTACTTCCTGTACGCCACCGGCAGCAGCGACCTGACCGGCCTGTGGCGTCTGCGCCCCGGCGGCACCCCGCAGCGTATCGCCGTGCTCCCGGCCGACGGCCTGCCCAACGGCCTGGCCCTCGACCGGCACGAACGCTGGCTGTACATCGCCGACTCGGTCCTCGGCACGGTCTGGCGGGTGCCCCTCGCCGGTGGCACGCCTACGGAGTGGGCCACCGCCCCCGCACTGGCAGCAGCCGGATTCCTCGGAGCCAACGGAATCAAGATCCACAACGGCGCGGTCTGGGTGTCCAACCTGGACAAGGGCACCGTGCTGCGCATCCCGGTCACCCGGCACGGCACCGCCGGCCCCGTCGAGACCCGGGCCACCGGCCTGGTCGACATCGACGACTTCGCCTTCATCGGCCGCGGCGACACCCTCCTGGCCGCGATCAACGCGGACAACGAGGTGGCCGTGGTCAGGCCGGACGGCAGCCACACAGTCGTGCTGACCGGCACCGACGGGCTGGAGAATCCGACCTCGCTCGCCGTACGCGGCAACAAGGCCTACATCGCCAGTGGCGCCTACTTCACCAACACCGACCCCAACCTCCTGGCCGCACGGATCAACCCCGGCCGATGAACTGACCCCGTGCCCGTACCGCCGCATGTGCCCGATGCGGCGGTACGGGCGATGCATGCAGCAGCACCCAACACCGGCCGAGAGGACAGCGTTGGCGCATCAGCAGGGCAGGCGGCCGGCTACAGACGCCACATCGCACGCATTCGACCCCGACAGGCTCCTCGTCGTCCCGGCCAGAACCTTCGAGGACCTACGCATCGGCGAAGTCCTCCGAGCTCCCAGCCGCACCCTGACGGACGCCCCTGCCTCAACGTGACACACCGTAGAACAGTCCTTGTTTCGCCGCCTCGGGAACCACGGGTCCCGAGGCGGCGTCGAAGGCATGGGTCACCTCCGGCTCGGTGCCCTCGACGAGCAGCCGGCGAGCCCTCTCCTCGTGACGGCGATCGGTGGCCGTGAGCCGGTCGTGGTGCTGGGCGAGGTGCTCCGACCAGGACGCGACCAGGTAGTTCTCGACGAAGCGGCCGGGATCGCTACCGTCCTGGTAAAGGCCCCAGGTGAGGGCCCCCGTGCGCCGACGAGAACGGGCCACACGGTCCATGCAGTCGATGAAGTCGGACCTGTTCGCGGCTGCGATCCGGTACACGACGGAGACCAGTACGGGACCGTCGGCCGGTCCGGGATCGAACACCAGGGGCGGAACGGGCCAGTGGTCGGAGGGGGACGGGTCAATGCCGTCCATGCCGTGCAGCGGCAGGCGTCGCGCACACGCCGCGCCGAGCAGCAGCAGGCCGCTGCCGGTAAGAAGGGAGACGGTCAGCCCCAGCCTGTCGGCCAGCGCACCCCACAGGGGTGCCGCGAGCGCCTGCCCGCCCTGGAAGACCAAGAGATAGACGGCGAGTCCCCGAGCCCTGACCCAGCCGGGCAGCCGGGCCTGGACAGCCGCGTTGAGGGTGGACAGCACGCCGATCCAGGCCAGTCCGGCGGGCAGCAGCACGACCGCCGCGAGCCATGGGACCCGGACTGTGGCCAGTACCGCCAGGACTCCGGCGAAGACGAAGGCCCCTGCGGCCAGAGTGCCGTTAGCGCCCAGAGTGCGGCGGATGGCGGGCAGCGCGAAGGCCCCGCTCACAGCGCCGGCTCCGACCGCACCGAGCAGCACCCCGTACCCGCCCGAGCCCAGGCCGAGGGAGCGGCTCGCGACCAGTGGCAGCAGCGACCACAGCGCGGCCCCGCCGGGGATGAACAACATGGTGCGCAGCAGCACTCGGCGGACACCGGGCGCGTTCCACACGTAGCGGCGGCCGGTGCGCAGAGCCGTCAGGAGCGTCCCGCCCTGCGTAGTCGGCTGTTCCGCCCCGTGCCGCTTCCATCGTGCGAGGACGGCCGCGGTGCCGAGGTAGGAGGCGGCGTTGAAGGCGAAGACCCAACCCGCGCCTGCTGTCGCGACCACTACTCCCCCGAGTGCCGGCCCGAGGGCGCGAGCGAGGTTCATGTTCACGGCGCCGAGCGCGACCGCCTGCCCCAACTGGCGGCGTTCCACAAGTTCCGGCTGTATGGCCTGCCAGGCCGGGCCCATCAGAGCGGTGCCGCATCCCAGCAGGAAGGTGAGACCGAGCAGCCGCGCCGGAGTGAGCGCGTCCGCGAACGCCAGAACCGACAGCGTGGCGGAGGCGGCGAGCATGGCGAACTGAGCGGTCAGCAGCACCGTGCGACGGTTGAAACGGTCGGCCAGCACGCCAGAAGGCAGAGCCAACAGCACGACGGGAAGACTGGACGCGGTCTGTACGAGCGTCACCAGGGCGGCGTCGTGGCCGATGAGCAACCACTGGGCGCCCACGGTCTGCATCCAACTGCCGATGTTGGAAACCAGTTGTGCGATCCATAGCGCCCGGAAGACACGCGCCGCGAGCGGAGCCCAGGGCGAATCGGACACTGGGGAGTCTTTCGGTGACAGCGTGGTATTCACGTGGGTTCCTAGGTATGGGCTGGAACACGATGCTTCCGGCGGTGTCCCGAGTGCCGTGCGGGTGCGGCCGTTGAGGGCGGGGAGAACGGTCGCGGGGGGCTCGTCGGCTGGAATGCAGCATCTGTGGCCCTGCGGCTCACTGACGAGGGCACCGCCCCCTCCCGCGGGGTCGGCGCCGAGTTCGCACCTGTGGTCGGAGGCCGGGAGTCGGCAGGCAGCCGCGACCATCACCACGAGCGACGCCCCCTTACGGCACGGTTAGTGCCGCCGCCGCGGCCTCCGGTCCCGGCCCAGGGTGAGATCTCGTTGGCAGCTTCGTCACCGGCGCTCCACCGTGACCACCACAGCCAGGACCGCCAGCAGCGCTCCAGCGGCGAGGGCGGGTGCCGGGAAGAAGGCGGCCAGCAGGAGGCCGACCGCCGCGACGGGATACGGAATCCCGTCGGCAACGCTTCTTTGATGGGGCCGGAGGTGTACGGCCCAGACGGTGATCAGGAAGACGGCCGCGGGGACGGTGACCGCCGCGCCCGCAGCCAACGCCGAGGCGTCCGTACCACGCGTGACGTGATCCGCGTAAGCGGCCAGGCCGGCTCCCTCGGCGGTCGCCGAAGCGAAGATCAGGTAGTGGCCGTAGGCCCAGGTGAATCTCCTGCGGTGGGCTCGGTGCGTCGTGGCCAGCAGGGTGTGCGCGGATCTGGAGAAGTACAGCCACCACATGGCGTAGGCCACGAACAGGCCACCGGCCGCCACCGCGTACAGCGAGCCGGTGCCGTGATGCCGGTCGAAGGCGCTCCGCACGGCGACGGTGGCCGCCGCGACGGACTCTCCGAGGACGATGAGGGTGAAAAGTTCGTAGCGCTCGGCAATGTGACGCGGATGCCATGGGGTCATCCCGGCGGACTGCGCCCACACCGGGACGGAGACCTCGGCGATGATCAGCACCACGATGCCCGGCAGGCTCGCCGATGCCGGGAGACCGAGCAGCCCGACCCACCCAATCTGACATGCCGTCACTCCAACGGCGAAGCGCAGGGTGGTCGTCCGCCGAGCGGGGTCGGACCACGCGGCGCGCAGCCACAGGGCGGCCAGCGCCGTGCGCAACACGACGTATCCGATGGTGATGACCCGCAGGTCACCCTCCTCGAACGCCCGGGGAACGCCTGCGGCGAGCACGAGCGACCCTGTGATCTGGACCAACACCGTCAACCGGTACGGGATATCGTCCGGGTCGTAGGCGGAGGCGAACCAGGTGAAGTTCATCCACGCCCACCAGATGGTGAAGAAGACCAGCGCGAAGCGCAGGACACCGGTGGCGTACTCCCCGTCGGTCAGCGCCTCGTGCAGGCTCCTGGACGCCTGCGCGACCGCGATGACGAAGCACAGGTCGAAGAGGAGCTCCAGCGAGGTGGCGGCCCTGTGTGGCTCACTGGGGTCACGGCCCGGCATGGTGCGCCATCGCCTGGGCGCCGGGGCCGCGTGGGCGATCCGGGAGCGGCTCAGCGGAGGGCTCCGAGCGCGGTCTCAACCGTCCGGTGGAAGGTGGGGTACGTGTAAATCATGTGCTTGAGCCGGTCGATGGGTATCTCGGCGTGGACGGCCACGTTCAGTCCGTAGAGCACCTCGCCTCCCGCCGGCCCCGCCGACGTCGCGCCGATCAGCACACCCCGGTCCGCGTCCTCGACGAGCTTGATGAGTCCCTCGTTGCCCGGTCCGTGGATCCAGCCTCGCGTGGAGGAGGCGATAGGCAGCACACTGGTGCGTACCCGTAGCCCTCGCTCACGTGCCTGCCGTTCCGTCAACCCGACGGCGCCGATCTCCGGATCGGTGAATGTGACGCGGGGCAGCGCCCGGTAGTCGGCGTCGGGACCGGGCTGCCCGAGGATGTCTCGGACGGCGATCTGTGCCTGGTACATCGACACATGAGTGAAGGCGCCGCGGCCGGTGATGTCGCCGACCGCCCACAGCCCCTTCCCCAGCCCGCATCTGCCCGTCCGTGTTCACGGCTCTGGCCGTGGGATCCAGCCCCACCGTGTCGACCGCCAGCGCGGCCAGCTCGGTGCGACGCCCGGTGGCGACCAGCAGCCGTTCGGCTCGCAGCGGTTCCCCGTCACCCTCAAGTCGGACGGTGAACTCGGTGCCGTCATGGCTGACCTGCCGTGCCCGAGCTCCCGTGAGTACGGTGACTCCGTCCGCCCGCAGCGCCTCGGCGGCCAGCTCCCCGGCTTCCGGTTCCTCCTGCGACAGCAGCCGGTCCTGTCCTTCGATCACTGTGACCACGCACGTGAAGCGGGCGAAGACCTGGGCGAGTTCGACACCGATGGCGCCCCCGCCGAGCACGACCAGCGACTCCGGCAGCTCCTTGGCCACCATGGCATCCCTGTTGGTCCAGTACGGCGTTCCTTCGAGGCCCGGCACCGGGGGGATCCGGGGCCGCGAGCCGGTAGCCAGCACGACGCCGCGCCGGGCTTCGAACGTGCGGTCGCCGACCGTCACCCGGCGTGGGCCGGAGAGACGGCCCACGCCCCGGACGAGCCGGCCGCCCTTGGCCGCGAGGCGGTCGGCGGCGGCCGCATCGTTCCAGTCGTCAGTCGCCTCGCCGCGAATGCGCCCGGCGACGCTGCCCCAATCCGGAGTCACGACCGCTTCACCGGCGAGGGCCGGCACCCGGCCCGCCTCGGCGAGCAGATTCCCGGCCCGGATCATCATCTTGCTGGGCACGCACCCCCAGTACGGACACTCGCCCCCGACGAGTTCCGCCTCGACCCCCACCACGTCCAGCCCAGCTTCGGCCAGCGTGCCCGCGACGTACTCACCACCCGGCCCCAGCCCGACGACCACCACATCCGCCTGCTCGTTCGCGCTCATGCCTGCTTCTCCTCGTTCCCCGGGCTCCACGGACGTGCGCCGGCCTGCTGAGGCTAGATCGGCCTGCCGAAGGCCCGTGCCTGCCAGCGCACGGGTCCTTGCCCGAGGGCGAACGCTTGGAACGAGGCACCGCGCACTGTGCGCTGGCGGACACCACCGCATGCGCTCCCCGGCAATTCGCCCTGCGTCGGGCTGCCTAGTGTCAATCGGGTAAGCACCGCACGGCACCACCGGAGGCGAACCATGACCACTAATGCCAAGCCCATAGCCAGCAGCCAGCCGTGGCTGCACCAGAGGGGCGAGGTGATCCAGGAGTTCGGCACCGTCAAGCAATTCCCGATCGGCCTGTCCTACGAGGCGCGGATGTACTCCTGCCAGCGGCTGAACAAGGTCCTGGCGGACACACAGATCCTTTACGGCCTCTACAAGAAGCATCATTGGCTGATGCGCGGTGCGACCTTCTACCAACTGCACCTCGTCCTCGACAAGCACGCGGGGGAGCAGCTGGAGATCGTCGATACCATCGCCGAACGCGTCCAGTCCCTGGGCGGCGTCGCGGTGGGCGACCCCAGGCACGTCGCGGAGATCACATCGATCCGGCGGCCTCCGAACGGCGTGGAGGAAGTTCCGGCGATGCTGTCACGGCTGCTGGAAGCCCACGAGACCATTCTCGTCGAGGCCCACGACGCCGCGACCCGGACCGGCGAGTTGGGTGACGACGGCACCAACGATCTCCTGGTCTCACAGGTGATCAGGACCGGGGAATTGCAGACCTGGTTCCTGGCCGAGCATCTGGTGGACACCCCACTCGTCCGCGCCTAAGGATTCTTCTGTACTCGGGACGCGCCTCCGTGGACCGCGTACACGGCGACCGGGCGTAATCGGCGCGTCTGTCGCCCAGGCGGTCGCACTCGCTGAGGGTGCCCTGGGGAGCACGTGCGGGTCGTGCTCGCGCAGGGACTTGAGCAAACTCGGTGCCCGCTCGGCGAGGAGCTGCACGACGGCGGCGGTATATCCATGGGCGGCTCCTCCGGAGATGCCCAGCCCGGCGGCGATCTGCGCGAGAGCGTCACGGTTGACCCAGCGGCACGGGAGCCCTATCCGCTGCGGGCACCAAGGTCATCTCCCCATCGGTGGCCACGCTGAAGAGGCCCACTGATTGCTGAAGACGTGTTCGTACTCGTGCCCGGACGCGTCTTGCGGCTCGACCGGAGGCGTGGGAGCGATCACAACGCACTCAGCATGCGCTCGCCACAAATGGCCAGGTCGGACGCGTCTGGAGCGCGTCCGACCGGTTCAGTACCGCACGACGCGCGGCCAGTACCGCACGGAAAGCAGCCGCGAAAAACATGTTTCCGCAGGTCAGAACGTTTCCGCAAGGTGAAACTGGTGGGGCGGGTGGGACTCGAACCCACGGCCGACGGATTATGAGTCCGCTGCTCTAACCGGCTGAGCTACCGCCCCGTCTCGGCGTGGCGCGTACACGTGTGCGCGCCGTCTGCCGCAGCATAGCCGGTCATACGATCTCCTGCTGCGGCTGGTCGCCTTCGCGTGACCATGAAGACAGTGCTGCCCGCTGCCCGGTTCCGGCCCGTCGGCAATCGTCCCGGAAAGAGTGGCCGGAGCCGTCCGCGGGGCCCGCGCGGACACACGAAAAAGGACCCCGAAGGGCCCTTTTCCGCATCGCTCCCCCGACTGGACTCGAACCAGTAACCCTCCGGTTAACAGCCGAATGCTCTGCCAATTGAGCTACAGGGGATCGCGCTCCCCCGACTGGACTCGAACCAGTAACCTGCCGGTTAACAGCCGGCTGCTCTGCCAATTGAGCTACAGGGGATTGCTGCGGTGCCTCGAATCGTACCTGCCTGGCGGCTGCCGGGCGGCGCGCGTTCGCTGCGACACATACATTAGCGCAAGCAGGGGGGTGCTCCGCCAATCGGTATCTGCCGGGGTGATCTCGGGTGCCTGCGGGTAGGCGGGCAGCACACGTCGCACAGAGCGAAGGAAGGGTGGCAGCCATGCAGTACCGGCTCACGTTCATCGCCGGAGTGGCCCTCGGCTACGTGCTCGGCACACGAGCAGGGCGCGAGCGTTACGAGCAGCTGAAGAAGGCCGCACAACGGTTCTCGGAGAATCCCGCCGTACGCAACGCGGCGGAGTCCGCGGCGCACAACGGCCGGGACTTCGCGGGCAAGGCCTACCACTCGGTGAGCGAGAAGGTCGGGGACAAGGTTCCCGTGTCCGTCTCCGACCGGGTGCGCTCGCTGCGTGAGCGCAACGGCCACACCGGCAGCGACGACTGGGGCACGACCAACACCTGACGGTCCTCCCCGTACCGGGCGGCGCCCGGTACGGGAAAGGCCCGGCGCCCCGGTACGGGAAAGGCCCGGCGCGAAACGGTCCGGCCGTGCGGCAGAATCTTGGGTATGGGCATAGTCGCCGGCTTGGACAGTTCTTCCGCCTACACGCACATCGTCGTCTGCGACACGGACACCGGTGCGGTGCTGCGGCAGGGGTATGCCGCGCACCCCGTCGAGGCCAAGGCCTTCGAGGTGGATCCGCAGGCGTGGCTGCTCTCACTCGGTGAGGCGGCCTCCGGCGGCCTGCTCGAAGGCGTGCAGGCCATCGGGGTGTCCGCCCAGCAGCACGGCCTGGTGCCGCTGGACCACCAGGGCAATCTCGTACGTCCCGCGCTCCTCGGCAACGACCGGCGTGCGCAGGTCGCCGCGGTCGACCTGATCGACGGGCTCGGCGGGCGGCAGCCCTGGGCCGAGGCCGTCGGCGCCGTGCCTCAGGCCGCGCAGCCCGTGGCGAAGATGCGCTGGCTGGCCCGTAACGAACCGGAGAACGCGCAGCGTGTGGCTGCCGTCATGCAGCCGCACGACTGGCTGGTGTGGCAGCTGCTCGGCCGGCCGGCCCGCCGGACCACCGACCGCGGTGCCGCGTCCGGGACGGGGTACTGGTCGGCGCGCTCCGGCTCCTACCGCCCCGATCTCGTGGAGCTCGCGCTCGGCCACCAGGCCGCGCTGCCGGAGGTGCTCGGCCCGTCCGACGCGGCGGGCACGACGCCGGAGGGGCTCCTGATCTCGGCCGGGACCGGCGAGACGATGGCCGCGGCCTTCGGGCTGGGGGTAGCCGTCGGTGACGCCGTGGTGTCACTGGGGGCCTCGGGTTCCGTGATGGCCGTGCACCACGAGGCGCTGGCCGACCCGACCGGGATGATCACGTCGTTCGCCGACGCGACCGGGATGCACCTGCCGGTGGTCCACACCTCGAACGCCGTACGCGCGCTGCGCGGTACGGCCGAGATGCTGGGCCTGGACGATCTGGACGAACTCTCCGCCCTGGCGCTCAAGTCGTCCCCGGGAGCCTCGGGACTCGTGCTGCTGCCGTACCTCGAGGGCGAGCGCACCCCGCACCTGCCGCACGCGGCGGGAACCCTGAGCGGGCTGCGGCGCGAGTCGATGAAGCCCGAACACCTGGCCCGGGCGGCGTTCGAGGGCATGCTGTGCTCGCTGGCCGACGCCCTGGACGTGCTGCGCGGCCGCGGCGTGGAGGTGCGGCGGGTGTTCCTGCTGGGCGCGGCGGCCGAGCTGCCGGCCGTGCAGGCCATGGCTCCCCCGGTGTTCGGCACCCAGGTCGTCGTGCCGCAGCCCGCGCAGTACGCGGCGCAGGGTGCCGCCCGGCAGGCCGCGTGGGCGCTCGGGGTCTCCCAGGGGGCGCTCGACCCGCGGACCCCTCCGGCCTGGCAGGGTGCCGCGACGCAGGTGCTGGAGCCGGGCGGGGAGATGGCGGTGGGGCAGGCCGTGCGACAGCAGTACGGGGCCACCCGGGACCAGGTCCACCCGGGTGCGTTCGGCGCGGTCTGAGGGGCGGGGGCACCGCCCCTGTTTTGACCTGGGCTTGGTGAAAAGCGTTGGCCGCCACGGTGCGGAGTACCGCAGGATGGACCGGCCTCTGCCCTACGCCGACTCCGAGAGACACGCGTGCTCATAAAAATCCTGCGGACCTATCTGGGTCCGTACAGAAAACCCATCGTGCTGCTGGTGCTGCTGCAGCTCCTGCAGACCTGCGCCACTCTCTATCTGCCCAGCCTCAACGCGGACATCATCGACAACGGTGTCATCAAGGGTGACACGGGCTACATCCTGGAGTTCGGCGGCGTGATGATCGCCGTCAGCGTCGCCCAGGTCATCTGCAACGTCGGCGCCGTCTACTACGGCGCCCGCACCGCCTCGGCGCTCGGACGCGATGTGCGGGCGTCGGTCTTCGACCGGGTGCAGTCGTTCTCGGCGCGTGAGCTCGGACGGTTCGGCGCCCCTTCGCTGATCACCCGTACGACCAACGACGTCCAGCAGGTCCAGATGCTCGTCCTGATGACGTTCACGCTGATGGTCTCGGCGCCCATCATGTGTGTCGGCGGCGTCGTCATGGCGCTCGGCCAGGACGTCCCGCTGTCGGCGGTGCTGCTGGCCGTGGTCCCGGTCCTCGGGATCGCCGTGAGTCTCATCGTGCGCCGGATGAGGCCCTTGTTCCGCACGATGCAGACGCGGCTCGACACGGTGAACCGGGTGCTGCGCGAGCAGATCACCGGCAACCGCGTCATCCGCGCCTTCGTCCGGGACGACTACGAGAAGAAGCGCTTCCGCGGGGCCAACACGGATTTGACGGACGTCGCCGTGTCGACGGGCCGGCTGATGGCGCTGATGTTCCCCACCGTGATGACGGTGGTGAACCTGTCCTCCATCGCGGTGGTCTGGTTCGGCGCGCACCGCATCGACAGCGGCGGGATGCAGATCGGCGCGCTGACCGCGTTCCTCGCCTATCTGATGCAGATCGTCATGTCGGTGATGATGGCCACCTTCATGTTCATGATGGTGCCGCGCGCCGAGGTCTGTGCCGAGCGCATCCAGGAGGTCCTGGAGACCGACTCGAGCGTGGTGCCGCCGGTCTCCCCCGTGACCGAGCTGCTCAAGCACGGTCATCTGGAGATACGGGGCGCCGAATTCCGCTACCCGGGCGCCGAGGAGCCGGTGCTGCGGTCGGTCGACCTGGTGGCGCGGCCCGGGGAGACGACCGCGATCATCGGATCGACGGGCAGCGGGAAGTCGACACTGCTCGGACTCGTGCCCCGGCTGTTCGACGTGACGGACGGCGAGGTGCTGGTCGACGGCACGGACGTACGGACCCTGGATCCGGTCCTGCTGGCGAGGACCGTGAGCCTGGTCCCGCAGAAGCCGTACCTGTTCTCCGGGACGGTCGCGACGAACCTGCGCTACGGGAATCCCGACGCCACCGACGAGGAGCTCTGGCACGCCCTCGAGGTGGCCCAGGCCAAGGACTTCGTCGAACGGCTGGAGCACGGTCTGAACGCGCCGATCGCGCAGGGCGGAACGAACGTCTCGGGCGGGCAGCGGCAGCGGCTCGCGATCGCGAGGACGCTGGTGCAGCGGCCGGAGATCTATCTCTTCGACGACTCGTTCTCGGCCCTGGACTACGCGACGGACGCCGCACTGCGGGGAGCCCTGACGCGGGAGACCGCGGGGGCGACCGTGGTGATCGTGGCGCAGCGTGTGTCCACGATCCGTGACGCCGACCGGATCCTGGTGCTGGACGAGGGCCGGGTCGTCGGCGAGGGCAGCCACCACGAGCTGATGGACGGCAACGAAACCTACCGGGAGATCGTGCTCTCCCAGCTGACGGAAGCGGAGGCCGCCTGATGGCAGGGCCGGGCGGACGGATGATGGCCGGAGGACCCGTCGAGCGGTCCGCGGACTTCAAGGGGTCGGGGAAGCGGCTGCTGCGGCGGTTCAGCACGGAGAAGTCCGGGCTGTATCTGATGCTGGGCGCCGGAACGCTGAGTGTGGCGCTGTCGGTGGTCGGGCCGAAGATCCTCGGCGGGGCGACGGACCTGATCTTCGCGGGGGTCGTCGGACGGCAGATGCCGGACGGGACGACGAAGGAGCAGGCCGTCGACGGCCTGCGGGACCAGGGCGACGGCGGGCTCGCCGACATGCTCTCCGGGGTGGACTTCACTCCCGGCGAGGGCATCGACTTCGGTGCGGTGGGCAACGTCCTGCTGGCGGCGCTGGTGGTCTACGTCGGCGCGGGGCTGCTGATGCTCGTGTCGACCCGGCTGTCGATCCGGGTGATCAACCGGGTCGTCTTCCAGCTGCGTGAGGACCTCCAGACGAAGCTGTCGCGGCTGCCGCTGTCCTACTTCGACCGGCAGAAGCGCGGCGAGGTGCTGAGCCGGGCGACGAACGACATCGACAACATCGCGCAGACGATGCAGCAGACGATGGGCCAGCTCATCAACTCGCTGCTGACCATCGTCGGCGTACTGATCATGATGTTCTGGATCTCGCCGCTGCTCGCCCTCGTGGCGCTCGTCACGATCCCGCTGTCGGTGCTCGTCGCCGCGCGGGTCGGCAAGCGGTCCCAGCCGCAGTTCGTGGCGCAGTGGAAGGTGACGGGCAAGCTCAACGCCCACATCGAGGAGATGTACACCGGTCACACCCTGGTGAAGGTCTTCGGACGGCAGGAGGAGTCCGCGAGGGACTTCGCCGAGCAGAACGACGCGTTGTACGAGGCCGGTTTCCGGGCCCAGTTCAACAGCGGGATCATGCAGCCGCTGATGTTCTTCGTGTCGAACCTGAACTACGTGCTGGTCGCCGTCGTCGGCGGTCTGCGCGTGGCCTCGGGCGCACTGTCGATCGGTGACGTGCAGGCGTTCATCCAGTACTCGCGGCAGTTCTCGATGCCGCTGACGCAGGTGGCCTCGATGGCGAACCTGCTGCAGTCGGGCGTGGCGTCGGCCGAGCGGATATTCGAGCTCCTGGACGCCGAGGAGCAGGCGCCCGACCCGGAGTCCGCCGAGCGGCCGAAGGAGCTGCGCGGCAGCGTGGCGCTGGAGAAGGTGGCCTTCCGGTACGACCCGGAGAAGCCGCTCATCGAGGACCTGTCGCTGAGCGTGGAGCCGGGTCACACGGTCGCGATCGTCGGTCCGACCGGAGCGGGCAAGACCACCCTGGTCAATCTGCTGATGCGGTTCTACGAGGTGACGGGCGGCCGGATCACCCTGGACGGTGTCGACGTGGCGAGGATGACCCGCGACGAACTGCGGTCCTGCATAGGGATGGTGCTGC
Organism: Streptomyces sp. B1I3; assembly: GCF_030816615.1. Taxonomy (NCBI): domain Bacteria; kingdom Bacillati; phylum Actinomycetota; class Actinomycetes; order Kitasatosporales; family Streptomycetaceae; genus Streptomyces; species Streptomyces sp. B1I3. The sequence goes on along the minus strand of NZ_JAUSYD010000001.1, from coordinate 5,513,949 downwards.
AGGACACCTGGCTCTTCGGCGGCACGATCGCCGAGAACATCGCCTACGGCGCCTCGCGCGAGGTCACCCGGGAGGAGATCGAGGAGGCGGCGCGGGCGGCCCACGCCGACCGCTTCGTCCGCACCCTGCCCGACGGCTACGACACGGTGATCGACGACGAGGGGTCGGGGGTCAGCGCGGGCGAGAAGCAGCTGATCACCATCGCTCGGGCGTTCCTGTCCGACCCGGTGATCCTCGTGCTCGACGAGGCCACCAGCTCGGTCGACACCCGTACGGAGGTGCTCATCCAGAAGGCGATGGCACGCCTGGCGCACGGCCGTACGAGCTTCGTGATCGCGCACCGGCTCTCCACGATCCGGGACGCCGACGTGATCCTGGTGATGGAGAACGGCTCGATCGTCGAACAGGGCACGCACGACGAGCTGCTGGCGGCGAAGGGCGCCTACGCCCGGCTGTACGCGGCGCAGTTCGCGCAGGCGCTGGCAGAGGTCGACTGACGCGGCCCGGCCGGCAGTCGCGGTTCGCCGCCGCCTGCCGGCCGGTCAGTCCAGGTAGCCGCGGAGCTGGTCGGCGAAGGCGTGGTCCCGCAGTTTGCTGAGGGTCTTGGACTCGATCTGGCGGATGCGCTCCCGTGTCACACCGAAGATCCGGCCGATCTCCTCGAGGGTGCGGGGCCGCCCGTCGTCCAGCCCGTAGCGCAGCTGGACCACCTTCCTCTCCCGCTCGCCGAGGGTCGAGAGCACCACCTCCAGGTGCTCACGCAGCAGGAGGAAGGCCGCGGACTCGACGGGCGAGGCGGCGTCGCCGTCCTCGATGAGGTCGCCGAAGGCGACGTCGTCCTCCTCACCGACGGGGGCGTGCAGGGAGACGGGCTCCTGGGCGAGGCGCCGGATCTCGCCGACGCGTTCGGGCGTCAGGTCGAGCTGCGCGGCGACCTCTTCGGCGGTCGGTTCGTAACCGCGTTCCTGCAGCATGCGGCGCTGGGCGCGGACGACGCGGTTGATCAGCTCGACCACGTGGACGGGCACCCTTATGGTCCGCGCCTGGTCGGCGAGGGCGCGGGACATGGCCTGGCGGATCCACCAGGTCGCGTACGTGGAGAACTTGTAGCCACGGGCGTAGTCGAACTTCTCGACCGCCCTGATCAGTCCGAGGTTGCCCTCCTGGACGAGGTCGAGCATGGTCAGGCCACGGCCCACGTACCGCTTGGCGACGGAGACGACGAGGCGGAGGTTGGCCTCGATGAGGCGGCGCTTGGCCATCCGGCCCATCACGACGAGCCGGTCCAGGTCGAACGCGAGCCGGGAGTCCGGGTCGGGGGTGCCCGCGAGGCGTTCCTCGGCGAACAGCCCCGCTTCGACGCGGCGGGCGAGGTCCACCTCCTCGGCTGCGCTGAGCAGCGGGATGCGGCCGATCTCCCGCAGGTACTGCCGGAAGAGGTCGGACGACGGGCCGCCGGCCTCCGGGCGGCTCGGCCCGGACGGCCCGGGGGCCTCCACGGGTTCCTCCAGCACCGCTTCGGACGGGTCCGCCGTCTCCGGGTGGCGCGTGACCCGGTTCTGCGCGGGAATCGCCGGGACATGCTCGGTCGTGGTCGTCACGGTCCGGGTCTGCACGGGGGCGACCTCCAGGTGATCGCTGCCGGATCGCGGGGGATGGAGGCCCGGGATGGACCGGCCGCGCTCCGATGAGTCAGGCACCGGCATCCAGTGTGGGGTACGACACATCGCCGCCACGAGGGGCGTGCGGTGACTTTTTGCGCCCGGTGCGTAACGGCGTGCTGACGCGCGGTGGGCGGAGGAGGGACGTACGCCGGAGCGGGGGGGGTCGCGCTCAGAGCGCGTCGGTGCCGTGACTCCGGAGCGACTGCGCGTACTGCTGGAGGACCCAGACCTCGTTCTGCGCGGCGGCCAGGTGTTCGGGGGCCACGTTGCTCCCGAGGCGGGCGAGGCTGCCCTGGACGTCGTCGATCCTGCGGTCGACGGCGCGCAGCCGGACCTGGACGAGCTGCATGCCCGCGTACGTCTCGTCGATGGACTTGCCGTGGAACACCTCGACGGCGAGCTCCGTGACGAGGTTGCGCACGGTGTCGTGGGGTGCCGCGTCCAGCACACGCGCCAGGTAGTCACGGGTCTCGGCCATGCCCTGCTCGGCGCCGCCGGCGTCCGCGATGCACTGGCGCACCGCCGCGTACGGCGGGGCGGTGAACTCGTCGACGCCGTAGGCGTCGAAGGCCGGGGAGACCAGGGCGGGCTTCTGCAGGGCGAGCTTGAGCAGCTCGCGCTCGGTGCGGTGGGCGGGGCTGCGGAGGTTGAGCGCCGGGCCGGACGGCGCCTTCGGGGCCTGGACCTGGTGCTGCGGGGGGCCGCCGCGCGAGGGGCCGCCCTGCGCGGGTCCGCGATCACCCCGGTCGCGGGCCCAGCGGGCGAGCTGGCCGACCCGCTTGACGACGAACTGGGTGTCGAGGATGCCCAGCATGCCGGCCAGCTGGACGGCGACCTCGTGCTGCGAGGAGCTGTTCTTGATACGGGCGACGACGGGCGCCGCCTCGTCCAGCGCCGCGGCCCGGCCCGCAGGGGTCTCCAGGTCGTACCGGCCGACGATCTGGCGGAGCGCGAACTCGAAGAGGGGCGTGCGGGGTTCGACCAGGTCACGGACGGCGTCGTCGCCCTTGGCGAGGCGCAGGTCGCACGGGTCCATGTTGTCCGGGGCGATGGCGATGTAGGTCTCGGCGGCGAACTTCTGGTCGTCCTCGAAGGCGCGCAGGGCGGCCTTCTGGCCGGCCGCGTCCCCGTCGAAGGTGAAGATCACGCGGGCACTGCCGTTGTCCATCAGCAGCCGTCGGAGGATCTTGATGTGGTCGTTGCCGAACGCGGTGCCGCAGGTGGCGATGGCCGTGGTGACCCCGGCGAGGTGGCAGGCCATGACGTCGGTGTAGCCCTCGACGACGACGGCCCGGCTGGCCTTGGCGATGTCCTTCTTGGCCAGGTCGATGCCGTACAGCACCTGGGACTTCTTGTAGATCGAGGTCTCGGGGGTGTTCAGGTACTTCGGGCCGTTGTCGTCGTCGCGGAGCTTGCGGGCACCGAACCCGACGATCTCCCCGGAGGTGTCGCTGATCGGCCACATCAGCCGGCCGCGGAAGCGGTCGATGGGACCGCGGCGGCCGTCCTGGGAGAGGCCGGAGGTGATGAGCTCCTTGTCGCTGAAGCCCTTGCCGCGCAGGTAACGGGTGAGGTGGTCCCAGCCGGCGGGGCTGTAACCGACGCCGAAGTGCGCCGCCGCGTCCTGGTCGAAACCGCGCTCCGCGAGAAACCTGCGGCCGATCTCCGCTTCGGGGCCGATCAGCTGCTCACGGTAGAAGTCGGCGGCGGCCTGGTGCGCCTCGATCAGGCGGATGCGCTCGCCGCGCTGGTGGGAGGGGTTGTAGCCGCCCTCCTCGTACCGCAGGGTGATGCCCGCCTTGGCGGCGAGGCGCTCGACCGTCTCGGAGAAGGTGAGGTGGTCGATCTTCATCACGAAGGCGATCGTGTCGCCGCCCTCCTGGCAGCCGAAGCAGTGGAAGAGGCCCTTGCTCGGGCTCACCTGGAAGGAGGGGGACTTCTCGTCGTGGAAGGGGCACAGGCCCTTGAGGTTTCCGCCGCCGGCGTTGCGCAGTTGGAGGTACTCGGACACGACGGCGTCGATCGGGACCGCGTCCCGGACCGCCTTCACGTCGTCGTCATTGATCCTGCCTGCCACGAGTGAAGTCTACGGGTGGGGCCGGAGGTCCAGGACCGGCCGGCCGCGGGCGGGGGGCCACGGTGCCGGCCGGTCCGGGGGGCGGCCGGGGGAAGCCGGAGAGCCGCGGGAACCACCGTGCGGGGCCGCGGAGAGGCCGCGCGGCCGGGTCAGAGCAGGGATTCCAGCGGCACCGACGGGTCCCCCAGCACGTCCGGGTCGACCGGCCGGCCGGCCCGGACCAGCCCTTGGATGGTGTCGGTGACGTCCCACACATTGACGTTCATGCCGGCGAGCACCCGGCGGTCCTTCAGCCAGAACGCGATGAACTCCCGCTTGCCGGCGTCCCCGCGGATGACGACCTGGTCGTACGAGCCGGGCGGCGCCCAGCCGGAGTACTCCAGGCCCAGGTCGTACTGGTCGGAGAAGAAGTACGGCACCCGGTCGTAGGACACGTCCAGGCCGAGCATGGCCCGCGCGGCCGCCGGGCCGGTGTTCAGGGCGTTCGCCCAGTGCTCCACGCGCAGCCGGGTCCCGAACAGCGGATGGTCGACGGCCGCGATGTCCCCGGCGGCGAAGATGTGCGGGTCGGAGGTGCGCAGGGAGGCGTCGACGGCGACGCCTCCGCCGTGCGCGCGGTCGGCCGTCTCCAGCCCGGCGGCCTCGGCGAGGGCGGTGCGCGGTGCCGCGCCGATCGCGGCGAGCACGTCGTGGGCCGGGTGCTCCTCACCGTCGTCGGTGCGGGCGGCGAGGACCAGACCGTCCTGCCCGGCGATCTCGGTGAGACGGGCGCCGAAGTGGAAGCGGACACCGTGCTCGCTGTGCAGATCGGTGAAGATCTGGCCGAGCTCCGGGCCGATGACGTGGTACAGCGGGGTGGCGGAGGGTTCGACGACCGTCACCTCGGCGCCGTAGCCGCGGGCCGCGGCGGCGACCTCCAGGCCGATCCAGCCGCCTCCGGCGATCACCAGATGGCCGTTGTCACGGCCGAGGGACGTCAGCACGTTGCGCAGCCGGTCGGCGTGGGCGAGGCGGCGCAGGTGGTGGACACCGACCAGGTCGGTGCCGGGGATGTCGAGGCGGCGCGGCTCGGAGCCGGTGGCGAGCAGCAGCTTGTCGTAGTGGACGACGGTGTTGTCGCCGAGCTGCACGGACCGGCCGGCCCGGTCGATGGACGTGACGACCTGGCCGAGGTGCAGCTCGATGTCGGCCCCGGCGTACCACGCCGCCCCGTGGACGAAGACGCTGTCCCGTTCGTCCTTGCCCGCCAGGTACCCCTTGGACAGGGGAGGCCGTTCGTACGGATGGTCGCGCTCGTCACCGATCAGGATCACCCGGCCGCTGAAACCCTCCGCCCGGAGTGTCTCGGCCGCCTTCGCTCCGGCCAGTCCCCCGCCGACGATGACGAACGTGCGATGTGCGTCGACCACTTGATGCCTCCTCGGTGCTGTGCTGCGCGGCGCCGCCACCTGCGAGCGTCCCGCACGCAGCGTGATGGCGAAAGAGGGTGTTCCCCGGCCGGGTCACACCCGGTGGTCGTGCGGCCCGGTCATGGCCCAGTGTGCCGAACCCCGGTGAGCGTTCGGTGCAGGGAACGTGCCGATGCGTCGGTCAGCGCGGCGATCTGGTCGACGAGGACCCTCTTGCGGGCGCGGTCGTCGGGCGCCGCCTCGTACAGCGCGCGGAACTGGGGCTCCAGGCCCTCGGGCGCGCGGGCCGTGAGCGCGGCGGCGAGCTCGGCGATGACGATGCGCTGGTCGGCGCGGATGGCCGCCTGCTCGGCGCGCTGCATGACGTAGCGGTCGGCGACGGCCTTGAGTACGGCGCACTCGTTGCGGACCTCGGCCGGGACGACGAGTTCGGCGCCGTACCTGCCGAGCCGCCCAGGGCCGTGCACCGCGTGGGTGGCGGTCTCCGCGGCGAGGCAGAACCGGCCGATGAGCTGGCTCGTCGCGTCCTTGAGCCGTGCCTGGGCGACCGCGGAGCCGTCGTAACCGTGCGGCCACCACTCCTGGGCGACGAGCCGGTCGAGGGCGTCCGCGAGCTCCTGCGGATCGGTGTCCACCGGGACGTACCGCCCGATGGCGACCTCCCAGATCTCCCTGCGCTCGGGTTCGGCGAAGAGGCAGTTCGGGTCGATGTGCCCGGCGTGCAGCCCGTCCTCGAAGTCGTGCACGGAGTAGGCGACGTCGTCGGACCAGTCCATGACCTGGGCCTCGAAACACTTGCGGTCCCGGGGCGCGCCGGTGCGGACCCAGTCGAAGACCGGCAGGTCGTCCTCGTACACCCCGAATTTCGGTGACCCCGGGTCGGTCGGGTGGGCGCCACGGGGCCAGGGGTACTTGGTGGCCGCGTCCAGGGCGGCGCGGGTGAGGTTGAGCCCGACGCTGACGAGCTCGCCGCTGCGCGGGTCGCGGACGAAGCGCTTGGGTTCCAGCCGGGTCAGCAGGCGCAGCGACTGGGCGTTGCCCTCGAAGCCGCCGCAGTCCGACGCGAAGTCGTTGAGCGCCTGTTCGCCGTTGTGCCCGAAGGGCGGGTGGCCCATGTCGTGGGCGAGGCACGCCGTCTCGACGAGGTCGGGGTCGCAGCCGAGCGCGGCACCGAGTTCCCGGCCGACCTGGGCGCACTCCAGGGAGTGCGTGAGCCGCGTCCGGGGGCTGGCGTCCCAGGCCAGGCTGCGGGTGCCGGGCGTGACGACCTGGGTCTTCCCCGCGAGCCTGCGCAGGGCGGCGGAGTGCAGCACGCGCGCCCGGTCGCGCTGGAAGGCGGTGCGCCCGGGCCGCTTGTCCTGCTCGGTGTCCCAGCGCTCGGTGTCCCCCGTGCCGTAGGGGGTGGGGCCGTACTCCTGTGTGTCCCGGGGGGCGTGCGTACCGTCCATGGCCCCGACAGTAACGGCCTGCCCACGGGCAGGCCGTCAGCGGCCGGGCCGACGGGAAGGGTCAGGCGGTGGCCATGAGGAGGGGCCGGGCGAGGTCCTCGCGGGAGGAGGCCGCGCCGGCCGCCTGGTCGTAGCGGTGCAGCAGGAGCCGTGCCATCGCGGGGTGCGCGCCGAGCGGTGCCGCGGCGACCCCCGGGGCGGCGGCGGCCGCGGCCGTCGCGAAGCGGCCTGGCGCGGCGAAGTACGAGGCGACGGCGACCCGGTGGCGCCCCCGTGCCGCTAGGGCGCGCAGGGCGACGGGCACGGTGGGCGTGGCAGCCGAGGCGTAGGCGGGGACGACGGGCACGCCGCCGAGCCGGTCGCTGAGCATGCGGGCGGTGCGGCGGGCGTCGACGGCCGAGTCGGGGTCGCGTGATCCGGCGGCGGCGAGCACGACGGCCGAGCTGCGGCTCGTACCGTCCTCGGCCCGCCAGCCGGCCTCGACGAGCCGCTCGTACAGGGCCTCGACGAGCAGGGGGTGCGGCCCGAGCGGTGCGGCGAGGCGGGTCCGCAGGGCGCCCGCCCCGGCGGCCGCGCGGGGCAGGTCGTACCGGACGTGGTGGCCGCGGCCGAGCAGCAGCGGTACGAGTACAGCGTCGCCGGCGCCGATACCGGCCAGCGTCGCCGGCAGCAGGGGCTCGTTCAGCTCGATGTGCCCGAGCCGGACGTCGAGACCGGGACGCAGCTCCCGTACGAGCTCCAGGAGCTCCAGGACGGTACGCAGGGCCTGTGGGTCCCGGCTGCCGTGCGCGACGGCGACCAGGGTGGGGGCGGACGGCCGGGCGGCGTTCCGGGTGCGGTGCGTGGGCCTGCGGGTTCCGGTCATGGAGTGATGGTGCCGGGCGCACGTTGCCGGGCCGTTTCGCGGCGGTCACGGGTGTTTTCCGCTGCCTCACGGAGTGCGGCCCCCCGGTGTCAGGAGGAGCGGTCGCGGTGGGCGGCGAACCTTTTCCCCCGCGCGTTCGTCCTGTTCCGCAGACGGACCGGCAGCGACAGGAGGAGACCCGATGGGGCCGAAGACGCCGAGGTGGCCGCGGTGGCGCGCCCGGGCAGGGGCGCTGCGACCACGGCTGCCGCGCACCCGGCGGGGGCAGCGGCGGCTGGTGCAGGGGCTGATGGCGGCCTGTGTGGCCGCCCTGGCGCCGGCCGCCTGGCTGTACGGCACGGCCGACGCCCGGGTGCGGACGGCGGGTGACGTCCCGGCGCAGCAGGTCGCCGTGGTGTTCGGGGCGGGGCTGTGGCAGGGCAGACCGTCGCCGTACCTCGCCCACCGGCTGGACGCGGCGGCCGAGCTGTACCGGACCGGCAAGGTGAGGGTCGTCCTGGTCACCGGGGACAACAGCCGCGAGGAGTACGACGAGCCGGACGCCATGCGCGCCTACCTCACGGGGCACGGGGTGCCGGACGACCGGATCGTCAGCGACTACGCGGGCTTCGACACCTGGGACTCCTGCGTCCGGGCCAAGAGGATATTCGGCGTCGACCGGGCGGTGCTGGTGAGCCAGGGCTTCCACATCCGGCGGGCGATAGCCCTGTGCCGGTCCGCCGGCATCGACGCGTACGGGGTGGGCGTCGACGCCGTACACGATGTGACCTGGTACTACGGCGGGGCCCGGGAGGTGCTGGCGGCGGGCAAGGCGCTCATGGACACGGTCCTGCGACCGGATCCGCACTTCCTCGGGCCGCGCGAGACCGGGGTGACCCAGGCGCTGGCGGCCGACCTCACCGCGCCGGGTGACCCGGGCTGAGGGGTGCGTACCGGGGGCGTAACCGGAGGCACCGGCGCCCGTAATACCCGGCTCGCACGCTGGACGCATGGCCCGCACCGAGACGCCCACCCACTGCCCCTACTGCGCTCTTCAGTGCGGGATGAAACTGCGACCGGTCACCGACGGCACGGTGGTCGAGGTCGTGGAGCGCACCGATTTCCCCGTCAACCGGGGCGCGCTGTGCGGCAAGGGCCGCACCGCGCCCGCCGTGCTGGCAGCCGGTGTGCGGCTGACCTCGCCCCTCGTGCGCGGCGCGGTGAGCGGTGAACTGGAGCCGGCCGGCTGGGACGAGGCGCTGGGACGGATCGCCGACGGGCTGCGCGGGACGCGGGCCGGGCACGGGGCGGACGCCGTGGGCGTGTTCGGCGGGGGCGGGCTCACGAACGAGAAGGCGTACGCGCTCGGGAAGTTCGCCCGGGTGGTGCTCGGTACCTCGCAGATCGACTACAACGGCCGCTTCTGCATGTCCTCCGCCGCCGCCGCGCACCAGCGGGCGTTCGGGCTCGACCGGGGGCTGCCGTTCCCGCTGGAGGACATCCCCCGGACCGGGTGCGTGATCCTGGTCGGCTCGAACCTCGCGGAGACGATGCCGCCTGCCCTGCGCTATCTGACCGAGCTGCGCGAGAACGGCGGCCGTCTCGTCGTCATCGACCCGCGCCGGACGAGGACCGCCGAGCAGGCGGACCTGCACCTGGCGCCCCGGCCGGGCACGGATCTCGCCCTGGCGCTCGGCATGCTGCACCTCGTGGTGGCGGACGGGCGGGTGGACGAGGAGTTCGTCCGCACCCGCACGAGCGGCTGGGACGAGGCCCGGGCGGGCGCGATGGCGCACTGGCCGGAGCTGGTGGAGCGCATCACCGGGGTGCCCGTACCGCAGCTGCGCGAGGCCGTCGACATGTTCTGCGGGGCCGGGAGCGGGATGGTGCTCACGGCGCGCGGTCCCGAACAGCAGTCGAAGGGCACGGACACCGTCGGGGCCTGGATCAACTTCGCGCTGGCCACCGGCCGGGCGGGGCGCCCGCTGTCCGGGTACGGCTGTCTGACCGGTCAGGGCAACGGCCAGGGCGGCCGGGAGCACGGCCAGAAGGCCGACCAGCTCCCGGGCTACCGCAAGCTCACGGACCCTGCGGCGCGCCGCCACGTGGCGGGCGTCTGGGGCGTCGACCCCGACACGCTGCCGGGGCCGGGGCGCAGCGCGTACGAGCTGCTGGACGCGTTGGGGCAGGACGTGCGGGCGCTGCTGGTGATGGGGTCCAACCCGGTGGTGTCCGCGCCGAACGCGGGTCATGTCGAGGAGCGGCTGCGGTCGTTGGACTTCCTGGCCGTCGCCGACGTCGTGCTGTCGGAGACGGCGGCGCTGGCCGACGTGGTCCTGCCGGTGACGCAGTGGGCCGAGGAGAGCGGGACCACGACCAGTCTGGAGGGCCGGGTGCTGCTGCGGCAGCGGGCGGTCACCGCGCCCGAGGGGGTGCGCAGCGACCTGGAGGTGCTGAACGCCCTGGCGGGGCTGCTGGGGCACGGGAAGGGGTTCCCGGCCGATCCGGAGGAGGTCTTCGACGAGTTGCGGCGGGCCTCGGCGGGCGGCCCCGCCGACTACGCGGGCATCACCTACGGCAGGATCGCGGCGGAGGACGGGGTGTTCTGGCCCTGCCCGGACGAGGAGCACCCGGGGACGCCACGGCTGTTCCTGGACCGGTTCGCCACGGACGACGGACGGGCGCGGTTCGTCGCGGTGACCCACCGGCCCGCGGCGGAGGAGACGGATGCCGAGTACCCGGTGGTGCTGACCACGGGTCGGGTGGTGTCCCAGTACCAGTCGGGGGCGCAGACCCGCAGGGTGGCCGAGCTGAACGCCGCCGCGCCGGGGCCGTTCGTCGAGTTGCATCCGCGGCTCGCCGAGCGGATCGGGGTGGCCGAGGGTGACCAGGTCGCGGTCACCTCGCGGCGCGGGCGCGCTCAGGCACCGGCCCGGATCACGGTGGCGATCCGGCAGGACACCGTCTTCATGCCGTTCCACTGGCCGGGTGAGGGGCGGGCCAACTCCCTGACGAATCCGGCCCTGGACCCGACCTCGCGGATGCCCGAGTTCAAGGTGTGCGCGGTGCGGGTGGAAGCGGCCGGGTGAGCCGGCTCTCCCCCGGGCGGTGGGGCGTGGCCGGTGCGCAGGGCGCGGGTGACGGCGAGGTGGACGCAGGCCCCGGACGGGCCCGCCCGGGGTGGAGCCGGGGGGTACCCGCCGGCCCACCCGCTCGCACGGAGTGCGGCGGATGGGCCGGGTCCAGGTCTTCTGCCACGTCGTCGAGGAGCCCAGCAGTTCTCCGTACGCGTGCGGCACGGCGGTGACGAACGCGCCGCGGACCGAACCGTGGCCGTCGACGGCCTACGGGGAGCCGGGCCCTGCGTGAAGGAGGGCGCCGGGGAGCGCGGCCGGCCGGCCGCCGGCCGTGCGCTCCCGGAGGAAGCGGTCCCGGAGGAAGCGGTCGTGGTCGCGCTCGCCGGGCAGCGGCGTGCCGTGGACGAGGAACGGCAGCTCCGCGTCGGTCACAGCGCCGCCGGGGGTGCGGTCTGAGCCGTCACCCAGGCGAGGTAGCGGGCGCTGCCGCGTACGACGGGTGTCGCGATGATCTCCGGGGTGTCGTAGTCGTGCGCCGCGACGAGGTGGGCCTCCAGTTCGTCGTAGCGCTGTGCCGTCGTCTTGAACAGCACCTGCCACTCCTCGGTCGTCTCGATGGCGTTCTGCCACCGGTAGACCGAGCGGACGGGCGCGGAAATCTGGGCGCAGGCGGCGAGGCGTGCCTCCACCGCGCCCTGGGCCAATGTGTGGGCCTTCTCCTCGCTGTCCGTCGTGGTCAGTACGGTCAGCCATGCCGGCTCGGTCATCCCGTCTCCTCGGTCCTCTCGGCGTACGAGCTCACGTGCTCCCCGATTGTCGGCCCCGGACCGGGTCAGCCGCCGTACGGGTGCCGCTCCCTCGCCTCGCGCAGGGACCGGCCCCACCACACGAGCTGGTCGAGCATCGTCTTGGCCGCGGCGTCGCAGGGCGCCGGGTCCTTCGGCCGGCCCCGGTCGTCGAAGAGGGCGCCCGCGTGGTGGAAGGAGACGGTGTCGCGTACGGGGACGGCGTGCAGCTCGCTGAAGACGAGGCGCAGGTGCTCGACCGCCCGCAGGCCGCCCGAGACACCGCCGTACGAGACGAAGGCGACGGGCTTCGCCTGCCATTCGGTGAAGTGCGCGTCGATGAGGTGCTTCAGCGGGGCCGGGAACGAGTGGTTGTACTCGGGGGTCACTACGACGAAGGCGTCGGCCCGGGCCAGCAGGGCGGAGGCGGATCCGGGCCGGGCCACGTCGATCAGTTCGATGTCGATGCCGGGGTGGCCGGCCGCCCGGTCGAGGAACCAGTCGGCGATCACGGGACCGAATCGGCCCTCGCGGTTGCTGCCGAGGATGGCGGCCACCTTGAGCGGGCCGGTGGATGTGGCGGGAGCGGGCGTGGTGGTGTCCATGCGTCACACACTCACGTCTCAACCATGGTTGAGGTCAAGCCCGCCGTCCTGCAGCCGGACGGGAGCCCTTAGCGTGGAGCACATGACACCTGCCGCACCGGAGCCGTACGTGGAATTCGACGGCCGCCCGGCGACCGCCGGGGATCTGCGCATCCCGGCGTTCGCCGGCTACGGCCACTTCACGGCCATGCAGGTCAGGGACCGTGCGGTGCGCGGCCTCGGACTGCACCTGGACCGGCTGGACTCCGCGAACCGGGAGTTGTTCGGCCTGCCGATGGACGCGGACCGGGTGCGCGCGTCGATCGCGCACGCTCTCGACGGCGCCGGGACGCGGGACGCGTCGGTCCGCGTGCACGGCTTCATGCCGCCGGGCGCCACGGCCACGACGCTCATGGTGACCGTGCGGGAGCCCGCGCGGATGTCCACCGCGCCCAAGGGCCTGATGTCCGTGCCGTACGCCCGCGCCGTGCCGCACATCAAACGTCCCGGCGAGTTCGGCCAGACCTATTACGGCCGGTCGGCGGCGAGGTCGGGCTTCGACGAGGCGCTGCTGACCCTGCCCGGCGGGGTGGTGACCGAGGGTGCGATCACCAACGTCGGCTTCCTCATGGGCGCTTCGGTGGTCTGGCCCGACGCCCCGGCGCTGACCGGCATCACCATGGCGCTCCTCGAACGCGGCCTCGCCGGGACGGACCAGCCGTCGGCCCGGCGGCCGGTGACACTGGACGGCCTGGGCGCGTACCGGGCCGCGTTCGTCACCAACTCCCAGGGGATCGCACCCGTCCACCGGATCGACGACGCGGTCTTCGAGGTGGACGAGGAGCTGATGCGGTTCCTCGGGCGGGTGTACGAGGAGACTCCCGCGGAGGCCGTCTGAACCTCCTCGCGTGCAGGAGCATGGGCGCATGCAGATCCACATCGAAGGTTCAGACCTCCCCGGGCGCGCCTGCGGGCCCGGGACCGACTTCGCCGGCTTCGGCAACATCCACGTGGGCGTACAGCGCAAGGACCGTCCGGGCGAGCTGCTCGACCCGCATCCGGGGGACGCTCCCCGCGCCTCCTGGACCCTGGACTGCACGACGACGCCCGGCCCGGACGGCATCGAGGTCGCCGGCCCCTACATCCAGCACCGGCTGGGCGGGCACTTCGTCTACCTGTCCTGGGGCACCGTGGACGAGGCCGGAACGTTCACCATGTTCCGGCGCGCCAAGCTGATGATCGGCGACATCGACCCGGCCGTCCTCCAGGCCGCCGCGCTGACCGGCCACCTCACCGCGCGGTTGCGTCTGACCGACGGCAAGGGGCTGCCGCGGTGCGCCCGCGTGCGCCCGCCGGACATCACGTGGTCCGCCACGGACGGGACATGACACCGCCCTCACTGCGCCCGGGGGGGAGGGCGGTGAGGGCGGTAGCCGTGGGGGCGGCGAGGGACTCGCCGTTCCCGTGGGGGAGTGACAAACGTGTGCCCGGGAACCGCAACGACATGCATGTGATACACGTCACAGTGCGGTGAGACGCCGTCACCCGATCGGCACCGGGCGGCCCGAACCGGCCGAGTCACCGCCGCGACCTGCGCGGGAGCGCGCGTTCCGGGGCCGTACCGGCGGCCGAACGGGTGAAAGCTGATTCAGTGTCAGCAGGCGGCGGCCGGAGACCACCCGTTGTCTCGGAGGCAGGACACATCCGTCTGCCCGGAGGATTCCCATGCGCAGCCCTGCCCGTCTCGTGACCGGTACCGCCGCCGCGGCCCTCACCGCCGCCGTGCTCGGCCTCGCCGCCGCCCCGTCCGCCCACGCGGACGACCCCGGCCGGCTCGGGTTCGCCCCGGCGACAGCCGCGCCGGGTGCCGCGGTCACCGTGACCACCACCGCCTGCGGTGCCGCCGGGGCGGGCTTCGGTGACGCGGCGGAGCTGGAGGCCGGGGAGTTCGAGCTGGGGCCCGGCACCTCCGGGGAGGCGGCTACCGGCAGGTTCACCGTCCCGCAGGAGGCCGAGCCGGGTTCGTACGCCGTCGGTGTCTTCTGCGACGACGGCAAGGAGGCGACCGGTGATCTCGAGGTGACGGCGGCCTCCGCAGGTAGCTCCCCAGCGGTCTCTCCCACGGGTTCCTCCGCCCGGCCGAAGCCGGGCACCGGGCCGGAGGCGGAGACCGAGCCGGAACCGGGCACCTCGGCGGAGCCGTGGACCCGGCCGGAGCCGGGGACGACACCCGGGGCCGGGACCGGCACCGTGCCGGATTCCGGACCGGAGGTCCGGCCCGAGCCCGCGACTCCGTCCGGTGCGTGGCCGGACCGGCCCTCCGGGCACGTCAGGACGGGTGTCGGCGGGAGCGTCGGCCCCGACACCACCCGCATCGCCGCGGGCGCCGGGGTCCTGGGAGCGGCAACGCTCGCCGGGGTCCTGCTCGTACGCCGTCGTGCGCACGGGATCCGCCGCCGTGCGCACGGGACCCAGGCCGGCTGAGCGGAGCGGTCGGGACGGCACCGTGAACGAGACGACCACGACGGACCCGACGGCCCTGCGGGCCAGGGCCTGGCTGGTGGGCATCGCCGTGATCTGTGGCCTCTGGCTGATCCAGAACGGTGTGACCCACCGGATCGTCCCGCCGCAGCCGGCCACGGCCGAGGCGTTCGCCGCCGCCCCCGGGCCACGGCCGGGGGCACACCGGGCCCGACCCCTCCTGCCCGCCGAGCCGGTCCGCATCCGCATCCCGGGCATCGGTGTGGACGCGCCCATGATGCGGCTGGGACTGGGCGCGGACGGCAGCCTCGACGTACCGCCCGCCCGCGACCGCAACGTCGCGGGCTGGTTCGCCGAGGGCACTCCACCGGGCGCGAAGGGCACCGCGATCGTCGCCGGTCATGTCGACGGAGCCGAGGGGCCGTCCGTCTTCTACTCCCTCGGTTCCCTGAGGAAGGGCAACCCCGTCGAGATCGACCGCGCGGACGGCCGGACCGCCGTCTTCGCCGTCGACGCGGTCGAGGTGTACCGGAACGACGACTTCCCCGACCAGCGGGTCTACGGTCCCTCGTCGCACGCCTCGCTGCGGCTCATCACCTGCGGTGGGGGTTACAGCCGGAAGACCGGATACCTGGGCAACGTGGTGGTGTACGCCCACCTCACCGAAGTGCGGTGATCAGCCGGTCCACTGGTCGAAGCCGAGCTTGGCGACGAGCGAGAACACCACGACCAGCAGCACCCCGCGGACGAAGTCGCTGCCCTTCCTGAGGGCCATGTGCGCCCCCGCCATGCCGCCCGCCAGGTTGAACACGGCCATGAGCGCGGCGAGCTGCCACAGCACGGTGCCCTGGTAGGCGAACATCGCCAGCGCACCGGCGTTGGTGCACACGTTCACGATCTTGGCGTTGGCGGACGCGGTGACCAGGTCGAGGTGGAGCACCGCGGTCAGCGCCAGCACCAGGAAGGTGCCGGTACCAGGGCCGAACAGCCCGTCGTAGAAGCCGATGCCGCCGCCGACCAGCACGACGGCGGTGACCGTACGGGCCCGGGTCACCTTCCGGCCCTCCCCGTCACCGGCCGCCGCCGTGCCGAACGACGGCCGCAGCATCACGAAGGCCGCCACGCCGAGGAGCACCACCATGATCACCGGGCGCAGCACGTCGCTGCTGATCCCGGCGGCGAAGAAGGCACCGGTCATCGATCCGGCCAGCGCCGTCAGCCCGATCCGCACGGCGGTGCCCACCTGGACCGGCGCCCTGCGCACGTAGGTGACGGCGGCGCCCGTGGTGCCGACGATGGCGACCGCCTTGTTGGTGCCGAGGACCTGGGCGGCCGGCACGTGGGGCAGGCCCAGGAGCAGCGCGGGCAGCAGGAGGAGCCCGCCACCGCCCACCACCGCGTCGATCCAGCCGGCCGCGGCTGCGGCCAGGCACAGGAGGACAAGGGTGGTCAGCGTCGTCTCGGGCATGACCGCGACCCTAACCGGCTCCGGTCCCGCCGGTCCGCCCGGCCCTCACAGGAGGCAGGTGCGCGCGCTGAGCGCAAGGTTCCTCCAGGGAAACAGGAGGGATGCGGTCGGGTAACACCGGCCCCGCAGTCTCTTTTCCATGAGTACACAGAGCGGGAACGCGGGGCGCGTGGTGGTGATCGGCGCCGGGATGGCGGGCGCACGGCTCGCCGGCCGGGTCCCCGGTGTCACCGTCATCGGCGAGGAGGAGCACGCACCGTACAACAGGGTGCTCCTGGCCGAGGTACTCGCCGGCCGGTACGAGCCGGACGTCATCGCGCTCCCGCCCGCCGAGGTGCGGCGCGGGGTGCGGGCCGTCCGCATCGACCGGGCCGACCGGCTGGTGCACTGCGACGACGGCAGCGTCATCGGATACGGGCACCTCGTCCTGGCCACCGGCTCCAACCCGGTGCTGCCACCGCTGCGGGGTCTCGGCCACACGCTGCCGGACGGGGTGCACCCCTTCCGGACCCTCGACGACTGCCTGGCGCTGCGCGCGGCCGTACGCCCCGGCGTGCGCGCCGTCGTCATCGGCGGCGGGCTCCTGGGGGTCTCGGCGGCGCGGGCACTGGCGGAGTGCGGTGCCCAGGTGGTGCTGGCCCAGCAGGGCGAGCACCTCATGGAGCGCCAGCTGGACGCCGAGGCGGCCGGGATGCTGCGGAGCCACCTGGAGGCCCTGGGGGTCGAGGTGCACACGGAGTGCCGGGTGCGCGGGCTGCGCTGCACCGACGGGGACACACCCGCGGTGCGGGCCGTGGAGCTGGCCGACGGCTACGAGCTGGAGGCCGAGATCACGGTGCTGGCCTGCGGGGTCCGCCCCAGGACCGGGCTGGCGCAGGCCGCCGGTCTCGACGTCCGCAAGGGCGTCGTCGTCGACGACGAGCTGCGCACCTCGGACCCGTACATCCACGCGGTCGGTGACTGCGCCGAGCACCGGGGCACCGTGTACGGGCTCGCGGGCGCGGCGCTCGAACAGGCGGACGTGCTGGCCGAGGTGCTGGCCGGACGCCCCGCACGGTACGGGGGCACCCGGGCCCTGACCCGCCTGACGCTGCGCTCCCCCGCCGCCGCTCCTGTGACCGCCGGCACTCCCGGCGCTCTCGACCTGGCCGCCTTCGGCGACTCCCGCCCGTTGCCCGGCGACGACGTGATCCGGCTGGCTGATGCCACCCGGGGCGCGTACCGCACGGTCGTCGTCCGGGGAGACCGGCTGGCGGGCGGGGTGCTGTTCGGCGACCTCGCCGCGGTCGGCACCCTCGCCCGGACCTGGCAGGACGACGACCCCCTCCCCGCCGACATGTCCCTGCTCCACCTGCTCACCAACGACGGAGGCTTCTGATGCCGGTGTCCACTCCCCCGACCGCCCCCACCGCAGGCGTGCCGACGATCGTGGTCGTCGGGCACGGCATGGTCGGCCAGCGGTTCCTGGAGGCGCTCGCCGACCGCGGACTGACCGCCGCGCAGGGCACGGCCCGGGTCGTGGTGCTCTGCGAGGAGCCCCGCCCCGCCTACGACCGCGTCCAGCTGACCTCGTACTTCTCCGGGAAGACGCCGGAGGACCTCTCGCTCGTCGAGCCGGACTTCATGGCCCGCCACGGCATCGAGCTGCACGTCGGCGACCCGGCGGAGAGCATCGACCGTGAGGCGCGCACCGTCACCGCGCGCTCCGGGCAGAGCTTCTCCTACGACACGCTGGTGCTGGCCACCGGCTCGTACCCCTTCGTTCCGCCCGTCCCCGGCAAGGACGCCGAGGGCTGCTTCGTCTACCGCACCATCGAGGACCTCCTCGCGATCGAGGAGTACGCGAAGAGCGCGACGACCGGCGCGGTCGTCGGTGGCGGGCTGCTCGGCCTGGAGGCCGCGGGCGCGCTGAAGGGCCTCGGACTCGACACGCACGTCGTGGAGTTCGCCCCCCGGCTGATGCCGGTCCAGGTCGACGAGGGAGGCGGCGCGGCGCTGCTGCGCACCATCGAGAACATGGGGCTCTCCGTCCACACGGGCGTCGGCACCCAGGAGGTCACCGCGGGCGAGGACGGCCGGGTGAACGGCATGTCGCTGTCGGACGGCTCCTCGCTCGAGACCGACCTCGTCGTCTTCTCCGCGGGAGTACGCCCCCGGGACCAGCTGGCCCGCGACTGCGGCCTGGCGGTCGGCCCGCGAGGCGGCATCATCGTCGACGAGGAGTGCCGCACCTCCGACAGCGACGTCTTCGCGATCGGTGAGTGCGCGCTGGCCTCGGACGGCCGGGTGTACGGGCTGGTGGCGCCGGGTTACGAGATGGCGCTGGCGGTCGCCGAGGTGATCGCGGGCAGTGCGGCCTCCTTCACCGGCGCCGACCTCTCCACGAAGCTGAAGCTGCTCGGTGTCGACGTGGCCTCCTTCGGTGACGCGCACGGCGCGACCGAGGGTTGTCTCGACGTGGTGTACTCCGACTCCCGCTCGGGTGTCTACAAGAAGCTGGTGATCGGCCAGGACGGCACGCTCCTCGGCGGGGTCCTGGTGGGCGACGCCGACCAGTACGGCACGCTGCGGCCGATGACCGGGACGGTCCTGCCGGTCGCGCCGGAGCAGCTGGTGCTGCCGGCCGGCGCGGGCGGCCCGGTCACCCTCGGCCCGTCCTCGCTGCCCGACGAGGCCGTCATCTGCTCCTGCCACAACGTCACCAAGGGCGCGATCTGCGAGCACACCACGCTGCCCGAGGTGAAGAAGTGCACGAAGGCGGGCACGGGCTGCGGCAGTTGCGTCAAGGTCATCGGGCAGCTCCTGCCGCAGCCCGAGGACCAGGGGCTGTGCGGCTGCTTCGAGTACACCCGCAGCGAGCTGTACGAGATCGTGCGCACCCTCGGTGTCACGACGTACGCCGACCTCCTGGACTCGCACGGCCGCGAGGCGGCCCGCGGCGGGGACGGCTGCGAGGTCTGCAAGCCGACGGTCGGCTCGATCATCGCCTCGCTGGCGCCGACGGTCGGCGCGAGCGGCTATGTCCTGGACGGCGAGCAGGCGGCCTTGCAGGACACCAACGACCACTTCCTGGCCAACCTCCAGCGCAACGGCTCCTACTCGATCGTGCCGCGCATCCCGGGCGGTGAGATCACCCCGGAGAAGCTGATCGTCATCGGTGAGGTGGCCCGGGACTTCGGCCTCTACACGAAGATCACCGGCGGCCAGCGGATCGACCTCTTCGGCGCCCGCGTCGACCAGCTGCCGCTGATCTGGACGCGGCTCGTGGACGCGGGCTTCGAGTCGGGGCACGCGTACGGCAAGTCGCTGCGCACGGTCAAGTCCTGCGTGGGACAGACCTGGTGCCGCTACGGCGTGCAGGACTCGGTCAAGATGGCCATCGACCTGGAGCTGCGCTACCGGGGCCTGCGCTCCCCGCACAAGCTGAAGTCGGCGGTCTCGGGCTGCGCCCGCGAGTGCGCGGAGGCGCGCGGCAAGGACTTCGGGATCATCGCCACGGCGCAGGGATGGAATCTCTACGTCGGCGGCAACGGCGGCGCGACACCGCGCCACGCCGACCTGCTCGCCCAGGACCTCTCCGACGCCGAACTCGTCCGGCTCATCGACCGGTTCCTCATGTTCTACATCCGCACGGCGGACCGGCTGGAGCGCACCTCGACCTGGCTGGACAGGATCGAGGGCGGCCTGGACCACGTCCGGGACGTCGTCGTCCACGACTCGCTGGGGATCTGCGACGAGCTGGAGCGGCTGATGAGGGACCACGTCGCCGGCTACCGCGACGAGTGGGCCGAGACCATCAACGACCCGGAGCGGCTGCGCCGCTTCGTCACCTTCGTCAACGCCCCCGACGCCCCCGACCCCTCGGTCAAGTTCGTCCCGGAGCGCGACCAGGTCAAGCCCGACCTGGACCTCCTCGCCGGGCCGGTGCTTGCCATCCGTACTCTTGAAGGGACCTCTTCCTGATGACGACACAGACGATGGAAACGGCGCGGGAGACCCGGACGATCCAGCTGGCGGACGGGGCGGACTGGCTCACGGTCTGCGACCGTGCCCTCCTCACCCCGGGCCGGGGTGTGGCGGCCCTCCTCCCGGACGGCCGGCAGGTCGCGCTCTTCGTGGACCGGGCGGGGCGGGCCTACGCCATCGACAACCGCGACCCGTTCACGGGCGCCTACGTCCTCTCACGCGGCCTGGTCGGCTCCGCGGACGGCAGGCCGTTCGTCGCCTCGCCGCTGCTGAAGCAGCGTTTCGACCTGGAGACGGGCGCCTGCCTGGACGACGACGAGGTCACCGTCCCGGTCTTCGCGGTCCGCGCGGACTGATCCCGCTCCGTTCACCGGCCATTGACGCTCCGTCAACTACGCGCCTCTACTGTCCTGTCGTTCGACCCGCCGGGCCGACCGGACCGGCGGGCCACGCGACACCCGTGGAGTGATCGTGGAACGTCGGACCTTCTTGCGCACAGCGGTGATCGGGACCTCGGCGACGGCCTTCGGCGGCACCCTGTGGCGGGGTGCCGCCTTCGCCGGCCCCGCCCAGCCGGCCACCGGGCCCTACGGTGCGCTGCAGGCGGCCAACAGCAACGGCATCCTGCTGCCGAGCGGCTTCTCCAGCAGAATCGTCGCCCGCTCGGGACAGACCGTGCCCGGCACCTCGTACACCTGGCACAGCGCACCTGACGGCGGCGCGACGTTCGGCGACGGCAGCGGCTGGATCTACGTCTCCAACGCCGAAGTGTCCTCCGGCAGCGGTGGCGGGGCGAGCGCGGTGCGCTTCGACGCCTCCGGTACCGCCACGTCGGCCTACCGGATCCTGTCCGGCACGAACAACAACTGCGCGGGCGGGCGGACCCCGTGGAACACCTGGCTGTCCTGCGAGGAGGTCACCCGCGGCTTCGTGTACGAGACCGATCCCTGGGGTGTGAACGCCGCCGTGCAGCGCCCGGCACTCGGCCGGTTCAAGCACGAGGCGGCGGCCGCGGACCCCGACCACGGTTACGTCTACCTGACCGAGGACGAGACGGACGGCCGCTTCTACCGCTTCCGCCCCACCACGTGGGGCAATCTCTCCTCCGGCACGCTCCAGGTGCTGGTGGCGGGCACCGGCACCTCGGGCCCTGTCACCTGGACGACGGTTCCCGACCCGGACGGCTCGCCCACCCAGACCCGCTACCAGGTCTCCGGCGCCAAGGTGTTCAACGGCGGCGAGGGATGCTTCTACGCGGCGGGCACATGCTGGTTCACCACCAAGGGCGACAACCGGGTGTGGGCGTACGACGCGAACGCGTCCTCCCTCTCGCTCGTGTACGACGACTCGCTGGTCACCGGCGGCGGCGCTCCGCTCACCGGTGTCGACAACGTCACCAGGTCCGCCTCGGGCGACCTGTACGTGGCCGAGGACGGCGGGAACATGGAGATCTGCCTGATCACGCCCGACGACACCGTCGCACCGTTCCTGCGGATCAGCGGCCAGTCCGGTTCGGAGATCACCGGGCCCGCCTTCTCGCCGGACGGGCAGCGGCTCTACTTCTCCTCCCAGCGCGGGACGAGCGGAAGTTCGTCCGGCGGCATCACCTACGAGGTCACCGGGCCGTTCCGCCGCTGACCGTCCCCACGGCGGGCGGGCGCCGGGGCAGCGGCGGTGCGCCGCTGCCCACCCGGCCCGGCCGTCAGGCCTGTCCGCCGCCCTCGACGGCCGCCGGGTCCATCCAGACGACCTCCCAGATGTGGTGGTCCGGGTCCTGGAAGGACCGTCCGTACATGAAGCCCTCGTCCATGGGGTCGTTGGCGGGGAACCCGCCCGCGGCGAGCGCGGCGTCGGCCATCTCGTCGACCCCGGCGCGGCTGTCCGCGCTCAGGGCGAGGATCACCTCGGTCGCGGTCCCGGCGTCGGCGATCTCCTTCTTGGTGAAGTCCTTGAAACGCGATTCGCTGATGAGCATGGCGAAGATCGTGTCGCTGATGACCAGACAGGCCGTCGTCTCGTCACTGAACTGCGGATTGAAGCCGAAGCCGAGCTTCCCGAAGAAGTTCTTCGCCGTCTCCAGGTCCTTGACCGGCAGGTTCACGAAGATCATCTGAGGCATGGTTCCCACTCTTCCGTCCGGGCGCGCTTTCACGCGTTTCGTGGCGCCGTGTCCGAGGGCGTCCGAAAGGTAGACGGCTGGGCCCGGCGGAACTCATCGCGGGCGGGACACACGATTTCCGGCCTGCGTCCTGCCTTCGGCCTCCCGCCGGGCCGGCCCGCTCCTGCCCGCACCGGCACGCTCCTCGGGTGCCCCGGCCCGGTCCCCCGGTCAGGCGGACGCGAGCGGTGCGCCGCCCCTGAGCAGTGACGCCCCCAGCGGGGTGAGCGTGTGCAGGACCGAGCTGCCGTGGCGGAGGGTCAGCACGAGGCCGGCCTCGCGCAGCACACAGGCGTGCTGACTGGCGGAGGCCAGCGAGACCCCGGCCCTGCGGGCCAGTTCGCTCGTGGTGCAGCCGTTGCCGATGGCCTTCAGGACGGCGGAGCGGGTGTGGCCCACCAGGCGTCCGAGCCAGGGGCCCGGTGCCGCGAACGCCGGGGCACCGGGGTGGGTGACCGGGTAGACGAGGACGGGCGTCAGGCTGGGGTCGCGGTAGACGACCGGGGTGCCGCGGCAGAAGAACGAGGGCTGCAGGAGCAGCCCCCGGCCGTCCAGGTGCAGATCGCGGTCGACCGGGTAGTCCGCCTCCAGCACGGGTGCGCGCCAGCGGATCATGGACGGGAGGCTGGCCAGCAGTTCGTCCGCCCCGCCGTCCAGCAGGGCCCGGCCCCGCAGGGCCCGATCCGCTTCGACGCTCGCCTGGATGTGCGGCCAGTACGGTTCGACAGCGGCGCGGTGGTAGCCGCGCAGGGTGGTAATGAGGCGGCCCAGCGGCTCCGTACGGCCCTCTGCGAGCGCGTCCAGCAGGGCGGCGGCCGAGCGTCCGCCGTCCGGCGACCGGTGCATCGAGGGCCGGTTACCGGCCAGCAGTGACACCTCGCCGTGGAGGCGGTCCGCGGGGGTGTCGCGCAGCGCCTCCATTCCGGCGTCGAGACCCAATGGCTCGGCGCCTTGCTGAGAAGGCGTCAGGAAGTCGGGAAAATATCCGCGGAGGGGCACCAGCGCGGACAGCAGACGTGCTTCACCATTCAACCGGGTGCGGGATTCCGCCCGCCATTTCCCGAACACCGTGGAACCCCGCCGGTCCCTCAGCCGGTGAAAACTGAGAATGGTTTCCCACATTGCGTCCGGCCTCGTGGCCATCCGCACTCTGGATAGGTCCACCCCGGACACATGGATACGCAGCACCGAACCCCCACCTGTTGCAACAGCAATCGCCCCCATCAAAGGGTATGCACACGATCACAAGAGGTCACCACGGGGTTTCGGCCACAGTTGAAACGTCTCGCCCACATCCGCGCCAGCCGAAAAGCTGTACGACGTCGGGTGCGAATCCGGCACCACCGAAAGAGCGGGTGAGGGCCGTGGGGGGCCTTGCCTGTTCGGCGGCGGTGGTGACCGGTGCGGCTCCGCACCCGGCGGGGGTAAGCCGGGTGCGGTTCATGGGTGGGGATCCATGGACCGCACCCCGGTCCGTTCGGCTCCGTATTTGCGCACCGAACGACGAAAAGAAGCAACATTGAACGGTTCGCAATTCAATTGACGAAGCGGCGGCACCCCCGCACAGGGTGCCGCCGCTTCCGGGTGGTCCGGCTCCGCCGTCGGATCGGTGAGGGTGGGCGTGATCCGCCGACGGCCCCGGAGTCGTGTGGCCGCGTCCGGCCGCGTTCTCAGCGGCTGTCGCTGCCCTTCGATTCGGCGGCCGCCCGGCCGGCTTCGAGCCGCGCGACCGGAATGCGGAACGGCGAGCAGGAGACGTAGTCCAGGCCCACCTCGTGGAAGAAGTGCACCGATTCCGGGTCCCCGCCGTGCTCGCCGCAGACGCCGAGCTTGAGGTCCGGGCGGGTGGCCCGGCCCGCCTCCACGGCGCTGCGCACGAGCGCGCCGACGCCGTCCTTGTCGATCGTCTCGAACGGTGACACCCCGAAGATGCCCTTCTCCAGGTACGCGGTGAAGAACGAGGCCTCCACGTCGTCGCGGGAGAAGCCCCAGACCGTCTGGGTGAGGTCGTTCGTGCCGAAGGAGAAGAACTCCGCCGCCTCGGCGATCTGCCCGGCGGTCAGCGCGGCACGGGGCAGCTCGATCATCGTGCCGATGCTCAGCTTCAGCTCCGTACCGGTGGCCGCCTCGACCTCCGCGATGACGCCGTCGGCCTCCTCACGGACGATCTCCAGCTCCTGGACCGTGCCGACGAGCGGGATCATGATCTCGGCGCGCGGGTCGCCCTTGGCGTTCTTGCGCTCGGCCGCCGCCTCCGCGATCGCCCGGACCTGCATCGCGAACAGACCCGGGATGACCAGGCCGAGGCGCACTCCGCGCAGGCCGAGCATCGGGTTCTGCTCGTGCAGCTTGTGCACGGCCTGCAGGAGGCGCAGGTCGTTCTCGTTGGCGTCCTTGCGGGACTCGGCGAGCGCGACCCGTACGGAGAGCTCCGTGATGTCGGGCAGGAACTCGTGCAGCGGCGGGTCAAGCAGCCGTACGGTGACGGGGAGCCCGTCCATCGACTCGAACAGCTCGATGAAGTCGGCCTTCTGGAGCGGCAGCAGCGCTTCGAGCGCCGCCTCGCGCTCGTCGTCGGTGTCCGCCAGGATCAGCTTCTCGACCATCTCGCGGCGCTCGCCGAGGAACATGTGCTCGGTGCGGCACAGGCCGATGCCCTGGGCGCCGAAGCGGCGGGCCCGCAGGGCGTCCTCGGCGTTGTCCGCGTTGGCCCGCACCCGCAGCCGGCGCACCCGGTCCGCGTACGCCATGATCCGGTGCACGGCGGCGACCAGTTCGTCGGCGTCGTCGGCGCCGGCGTGCATGCGGCCCTCGAAGTACTCGACGACCGGGGACGGTACGACGGGGACCTCACCGAGGTACACCTTGCCGGTGGAGCCGTCGACGGAGACCAGGTCGCCCTCCTCCACGACGGTGGTGCCCACGGTCAGCCGGCGGCGCTTGGTGTCGACCTCGATCTCCTCGGCGCCGCAGACGCAGGTCTTGCCCATGCCTCGGGCGACGACGGCGGCGTGCGAGGTCTTGCCGCCGCGTGAGGTGAGGATGCCCTCGGCGGCGATCATGCCGTCCAGGTCGTCGGGGTTGGTCTCCCGGCGGATGAGGATGACCTTCTCGCCGGACCGCGACCACTTGACTGCGGTGTACGAGTCGAAGACGGCCTTGCCGACGGCCGCGCCCGGCGACGCGGCGATGCCGCGTCCCAGCAGGACGGTGGTGGCCTTGTCGTCGAAGCGCGGGAACATCAGCTGCGCGAGCTGTGCCCCGTTGACCCGCTGGAGCGCCTCGGCCTCGTCGATGAGGCCCTGGTCGACGAGCTGGGTGGCGATCCGGAAGGCGGCACCCGCGGTGCGCTTGCCGACCCGGGTCTGCAGCATCCAGAGGTGACCGCGCTCGATGGTGAACTCGATGTCGCAGAGATCCTTGTAGTGGGTCTCCAGCGTCTCCATGATCTTCATCAGCTGGTCGTACGACGCCTTGTCGATCGACTCCAGCTCGGCGAGCGCCACGGTGTTGCGGATGCCCGCGACGACGTCCTCGCCCTGCGCGTTCTGCAGGTAGTCGCCGTAGACGCCCTGGTGGCCGCTGGCCGGGTCACGGGTGAAGGCGACGCCGGTTCCCGAGTCGGGCCCGAGGTTGCCGAAGACCATCGAGCACACGTTGACGGCCGTGCCGAGGTCGCCGGGGATGCGCTCCTGGCGGCGGTAGAGCTTGGCCCGGTCGGTGTTCCACGAGTCGAAGACCGCCTTTATGGCCAGGTCCATCTGCTCGCGCGGGTCCTGCGGGAAGTCCCGCCCGGCGTCCCGGCTGACGATCTTCTTGAACTGCTTGACGAGCTTCTTCAGGTCGGCCGCGTCGAGATCCACGTCGACGGTGACGCCCTTGGCCTCCTTCGCCGCCTCCAGCGCCTCCTCGAAGAGGTCGCCGTCGACCCCGAGGACGGTCTTGCCGAACATCTGGATGAGGCGGCGGTAGGAGTCCCAGGCGAAGCGCTCGTCGCCGGCCTGGGTCGCGAGCCCGACGACCGACTCGTCGGAGAGGCCGATGTTGAGGACCGTGTCCATCATGCCGGGCATCGAGAACTTGGCGCCGGAGCGGACCGAGACCAGCAGCGGGTCGTCCGCCTGGCCGAGGTTCTTGCCCATCCGCTTCTCGAGCGCCGAGAGGTGCGTACTCACCTCGTCGCGCAGGGCGGACGGTTCGTCACCGCTGTCGAGGTAGACCTTGCACGCCTCGGTGGTGATGGTGAAGCCGGGCGGGACCGGCAGACCGAGGTTGGTCATCTCTGCGAGGTTGGCGCCCTTGCCACCCAGAAGATCTTTCAGATCCTTGTTGCCCTCGGTGAAGTCGTAGACGAACTTCTGGGGATCTTTGTTTTCCGACACGGGTCTCGACTCCTCGAGGACGCGGTGGCTGCCCTGACGGCGAGGAACATACCCAGATCAAAGGTGTCTGGGTACGCCCACTTGCGCGTCATGAGGTCTCAACCACCCGTCCGCCAGCAGATCGAAAGTGACGAGGGGATCAGACGCACCGGACATGATCGTTCACTTCTCGAACGGATCATTACCGAGTGTGCACACTATCGGCCGCATGTGCATACGGAGAGCTCCGATTGCGTCGATCGATCAAAATGGAAGCGCCTGGCACCGAGTGCCATCATTTGAGAAGTACAGCAACCACAAAAGCGCTCATCTGAGCTTCCCCGCCCTCAGGGGTGGCGAGAATCACGCCGCGACGGGCGCTCAGATGTCACGATCCGGACGCCGGGGGCGCACGCGGTGGTCACCTGAGGGTCACCGGGGCCGTGCGGAGCGTGACCGGCGGGCCCTGTGTGCGACTGTTCCACCCCGGATGGGTCCGCATCATGCGGGGAGACGCACACAAAGGCCCGCTCGTATGAGCGGCGGAAATAACGGCACCGGGTGCCCGTCACACCTCAGCCGCCGGAGGTGTCCAGCTCGGCATCGGCGCCCACACCCGCGCAGTCGTAGGGATCCTTGAGCCAGCCGTCCGGCAGGGCCACACGGTTGTTCCCGGAGGTGCGCCCACGCGGGCCGTCCGCGCCCTCGGGCCACGGCTGGCCGAGGTCCAGCTCCCGCAGCTGCCCGTCCAGTTCCTCCAGCGAGGAGGTGACCGCGAGCTTCCTGCGCATCTCGGAACCGACCGCGAAGCCCTTGAGGTACCAGGCCACGTGCTTGCGGAAGTCGATCACGCCCCGGCTCTCGTCACCGATCCACTCCCCCAGCAGCGTCGCGTGCCGCACCATGACGTCCGCGACCTCCCGCAGGGTGGGGGCCTGCCTGACCCCCGTCCCCTCGAACGCGCTGACCAGGTCGGCGAAGAGCCAGGGCCGCCCCAGGCAGCCACGGCCGACGACCACTCCGTCGCAGCCCGTCTCCCGCATCATGCGCAGGGCGTCGTCCGCGCACCAGATGTCGCCGTTCCCGAGCACCGGGATCTCGGGGACGTGCTCCTTGAGGCGGGCGATGGCCTCTCCAGTCCGCGGTGCCGCCGTAGTGCTGGGCGGTGGTCCTGCCGTGCAGCGCGACGGCCGTGATGCCCTCCTCGACGGCGATGCGGCCGGCGTCGAGGTAGGTCGTGTGGTCGTCGTCGATGCCCTTGCGCATCTTGATGGTGACCGGGAGGTCGCCCGCCTGGGCCACGGCCTCGCGGAGGATCGCGCGCAGCAGGGGCCGCTTGTACGGGAGCGCGGAGCCGCCGCCCTTGCGGGTCACCTTGGGGACCGGGCAGCCGAAGTTCAGGTCGATGTGGTCGGCGAGGTCCTCCTCGACGATCATGCGGACCGCCTTGCCGACGGTGACCGGGTCCACTCCGTACAGCTGGATGGAGCGCGGGGTCTCGCTCGCGTCGAAGTGGATGAGCTGCATGGTCTTCTCGTTGCGCTCGACCAGTGCCCGCGTGGTGATCATCTCGCTGACGAACAGTCCCTTGCCGCCCGAGAACTCGCGGCACAGGGTGCGGAACGGGGCGTTGGTGATGCCGGCCATGGGGGCGAGCACGACCGGCGGCCGCACGGTGTGCGGGCCGATCTCGAGCAGCGGGAGGGCGGGGGCGAGCGTGGTCATTCCCCCATTGTCGCGTACACCGGCCGGGACCCGTTCAGGCGCGGGCGAGGGCCGACTCCAGCAGGAGCTCGAGCCCTCTGCGGGACTCCTCGTCGGCGGGGGCGTACGACACCAGGCGCGGACCCGCCGACGGACCCAGCCACAGGTCGGTGTGCTCGAGGCGGAGCAGCCCCACCTCGGCGTTACGGAAGAGCTTGGTCCGGTTGGAGGCGCCCACGACCTCGTGCCGGGCCCAGATCTCGCCGAACTCCGGCGATGCCGCCTGCAGACGTGCCAGGAGCGACTTCCAGGCGGGCTCGGCCAGGTGTTCCGCCATCGCGCCGCGGAGTTTGGCGGCCATCACCCGGCGTACGTCCGGCAGATCGACGGCGGCGGCCTGCCAGTCCTCGTCGGTGTACGCGAGAAGCATGCAGTTGCGGTCCTGCGGGGCCACGGCGTCCAGGTCGCACAGCAGCCGGCCGTAGGTGCGGTTGTAGGCGAGGATGTCGTACCGGCTGTTCTGGACACACGCGGGGAAGGGCTCCAGCTGGGTGAGCAGCCTCCGGAGGGCCGGGGTGACGCCGGTGCAGTCGGATCCCGGCGCGGGGACGGCGGCCCCGGCAAGGGCGAAGAGGTGGGTGCGCTCGCTCCGGTCCAGCAGCAGGGCACGGGCCAGCGAGTCCAGGACCTGCGGCGAGACGTGGATGTCGCGCGCCTGCTCCAGCCACGTGTACCAGGTGACGCCGACGGCCGAGAGCTGCGCGACCTCCTCGCGGCGCAGCCCGGGGGTCCGCCTCCGGCGCCCCCGCGGCAGGCCGACCTGCTCCGGGGTGATCCGCTCACGGCGGCTGCGCAGGAAACCGGCGAGCTCGTGCCGCCTGATGTCGGTCTCGGGAACCCGCGTCACCGTCGTCATGCTCCCAGCGTGCCGGAGATCCCGGCCCGTTGCCAGGTGCTGCCGGTACCAGGATGAGGAGACTCTGGTACCAGGCTGAGCTACGGTCCATCGTCGTTGACGTGAGTGAATCATCCGTACTGACGAACGAACCCACCGCCCGCACCCGGGGACCGCGGTTCGACCATCCGGCACCCGTGCTCGGCGGACTCGGGCTGTTCACCGTGCTGCTCGGCGCTGCGCTGCCGCTCATCGACTTCTTCATCGTGAACGTCGCCCTGCCCACCATCGACCACGACCTGGCCGCGGGCCCCGCCCTGCTCGAACTGGTCGTCGCGGGGTACGGCCTCTCCTACGCCGTCCTGCTCGTCCTCGGCGGGCGACTCGGTGACATGGCCGGGCGGCGCAGACTCTTCCTCGTCGGCATGGC
Source organism: Streptomyces sp. B1I3 (assembly GCF_030816615.1). NCBI lineage: Bacteria > Bacillati > Actinomycetota > Actinomycetes > Kitasatosporales > Streptomycetaceae > Streptomyces > Streptomyces sp. B1I3. Next base: position 5,484,598 of record NZ_JAUSYD010000001.1, on the reverse strand, counting down.
GACCTTCGGCCTCACCTCGCTCGCCTGCGGGCTCGCCCCGGACGCCTGGACCCTCGTGGGGGCGCGGGTGGCGCAGGGCGCCGCCGCGGCACTGATGCTGCCGCAGGTGCTCGCCACCATCCAGTCGGCCACGGCGGGACAACGCCGCGCCCGGGCCATGAGCCTGTACGGGGCGACGGCAGGTCTCTCCATGGTCGCCGGCCAGATCCTGGGCGGCGTCCTGGTCTCCGCGGCCCCGCTGTCCTCCGTGTTCGGCGAGAGCGCGGGCTGGCGGTCGGTGTTCCTGGTGAACGTTCCTGTCGCGGTTCTCGGGCTCGTCCTCGCCGTCCGTTCCGTGCCGGAGACCCGCTCGGAGCGGCCGGCTCCCGTCGACGTACCGGGCACGCTGCTGCTGGCCGCCTCCCTCGTGACGCTGCTCGCCCCGCTGACGGAGGGACGCGCGGCGGGCTGGCCGCTGTGGACGTGGGTGTCGCTGGGCGCCTTCCCCTTCGTGGCGGTCGCCTTCTACCGGGTGGAGCGGCGGGCCGACGCGCGGGGGCGGACCCCGCTGGTACCGCCGAGCCTGTTGCGGCTCGTTTCGCTGCGGCGCGGTCTGGCGCTGGTGGTGCCCTTCTCGATCGGCTTCGGTGGCTTCATGTTCGTGATCGCGGTCGCCCTCCAGCAGGGCCTGGAGATGGGCCCGGCCGCGGCGGGGCTGTCGCTGGCGCCGATGGCCGCCGCCTTCTTCGCGGCCTCCCTGGCCGGTCCGCGGCTCGTACGGCGCTTCGGCAGCCGGGTCGTGACGGCAGGCGGGCTGATCCAGGGCGTGGGCGTCACGGTGCTGGCGCTGACCGTGTGGCTCGGCTGGCCGGACCTCGGCCTGCTGGGACTGCTGCCGGGCGTGGCGATCGCCGGCCTGGGGCAGGGGCTGCAACTGCCCGTCCTGTTCCGCATCGTGCTGTCCGACGTACCGGCCGAGCGCGCCGGGGTGGGCGGCGGGGTCATGACGACGACGCAGCAGGCGGCCCTGGCGCTGGGCGTCGCGACGCTCGGGACCCTGTTCCTCTCCCTGGCGTCGGCACAGGGGATGCGGGACGCACTGATCGTGACGCTGCTGGTGCAGCTGGCAGCCGTCGTGCTGACGACCCTGCTCAGCCTCCGGCTGCCGCGCGTGGTCGGCTGAGCGACGGCGTGGGCCCGGATCGGAACACTGATCCGGGCCCACGGTCGTACGGGTGCGAGGAGGTCAGCTCCCGGCCGGCGCGTCCTGCTCCGGTGCGGCCTCGGCGGCGGCGGCGCGCTCACGCATCTTGCGCACCAGCTCCTGCTTCTTGTCCTCGGCCACCTTGCGGTCGTCGTTGCGCGCGGAGCCCGCGCCCTGCTGTTCGGCGCGGGACAGCTTCTTGCGCTGTCCGCCCACACCGAGGAGGTTGTTGCGGCTCTTGGCCACGGGGGTTCTCCCATTCGTGGTGAGAAATGAGATCCGAGGTGATCGGAGAGCTCAGGGGTCGAATCGATGGGCGACGGGCGATCGGGCCCACCGCCGGCTCACTCGTAGATCTGGAAGAACGAATACATACCGAAAAGGTACCCCGGCCGGACGGGGCCCCTCATCCGCTTTTTCACGGCCCGGCCCCGCTCCCCGGCTCAGGCGGTCGGGTCGACCGTGGCCTGGTGGGCCTCGGTCAGGTGCTCCTCGGCCTTCAGCCAGGGTAGGAACTGCGCTCCTCTGCGCCATCCGCAGGTTTCGCAGGACAGTTGCCGGCGCGGACCCGACTTCCGTACGTGCACGACGTGTTCACGTCCGTGCTGGTCCCATCTCCTGACCGTGCTCGTGGTCATGGACGGCATCCTGGCCTCCTGTGGACGGGTGCGCCCAGTGTGCCCGAGGCCCCCGCTTCCCGGTGGGGAAACGGGGGCCTCGTTCGCGGTCGGGTGCGGTCAGCAACCCAGCAGACGGGAGCCGAGGTAGGCCTGGATCTGGTCCAGGGAGACCCGCTCCTGCTTCATGGAGTCGCGCTCGCGCACGGTCACGGCGTTGTCGTCCAGGGTGTCGAAGTCGACGGTGACGCAGAACGGCGTGCCGATCTCGTCCTGACGGCGGTAGCGGCGGCCGATGGCGCCCGCGTCGTCGAACTCGATGTTCCAGTTCTGCCGCAGGTCGGCGGCGAGGCCCTTGGCCTTCGGCGACAGCTGCGGGTTGCGGGACAGCGGCAGGACGGCGACCTTGACCGGCGCGAGACGCGGGTCGAGGCGCATCACGGCGCGCTTCTCCATGACGCCCTTGGCGTTGGGCGCCTCGTCCTCGTTGTAGGCATCCAGGAGGAAGGCCAGCAGCGAGCGGCCGACACCGGCGGCGGGCTCGATGACGTACGGCGTGTAGCGCTCGCCCTTCTCCTGGTCGAAGTAGGAGAGGTCCGTGCCGGACGCCTTGGAGTGCGCGTTGAGGTCGTAGTCCGTGCGGTTGGCGACGCCCTCCAGCTCGCCCCACTCGCTGCCGCCGAAGCGGAAGCGGTACTCGATGTCAGCGGTGCGCTTGGAGTAGTGGGAGAGCTTCTCCTGCGGGTGCTCGAACCACCGCATGTTCTCCTCGCGGAGGCCCAGGCCGGTGTACCAGTTCCAGCGCTGCTCCATCCAGTACTCCTGCCACTGCTCGTCCTCGCCCGGCTTGACGAAGAACTCCATCTCCATCTGCTCGAACTCGCGCGTGCGGAAGATGAAGTTGCCCGGAGTGATCTCGTTCCGGAAGGACTTGCCCATCTGCGCGATGCCGAACGGCGGCTTCTTGCGCGAGGTCTGCTGCACCTGGCCGAAGTTGGTGAAGATGCCCTGGGCGGTCTCGGGGCGCAGGTAGGCGACGGAGCCGGAGTCCTGGGTCGGGCCGAGGTGGGTGGAGAGGAGCCCCGAGAACTGCTTGGGCTCGGTGAACGTGCCCTTGTTGCCGCAGTTGGGGCAGTTGAGGTCGGCCAGCCCGTTCACGGGCGGCTTGCCGTGCTTCTCCTCGTACGCCTCCTCCAGGTGGTCGGCGCGGTAGCGCTTGTGACAGGAGGTGCACTCGGTGAGCGGGTCGGAGAACGTGGCCACGTGGCCGGAGGCGACCCAGACCTCGGGGGCAAGGATGACCGACGAGTCGAGACCGACCACGTCCTCGCGCGAGGTGACCATGTAGCGCCACCACTGGCGCTTGAGGTTCTCCTTCAGCTCGACGCCCAGCGGCCCGTAGTCCCAGGCGGCCTTCTGGCCACCGTAGATCTCACTGCAGGGATAGACGAAGCCACGGCGCTTGCTCAGGCTGACGATGGTGTCGATCTTGTCGGCGGCCACGGTGCTCTCTTCATTACGACGGCGAAATGGGACAGGGGACGGCGCGGAGCGCCTCGGTGGGGGGTGGTGATCAGGAGACGGCGATATCGGCAAGGGTGGTGCGGAGCGCCTCGGTGGGGGGTTGCGGTCGGGGGACGGGCGCGCGAAGGCCTCAGATTACCGGCGGGCGCACCCCCTGGATCAAATCGGTGGGGCGCTATCGCGCTCCCGGGTCTGTGACCCAGGCATCTCATACGCCTTGTTGACAATCGTTTCCACTTTTGTTGAAAATGACTGTCATGAACGTACGTCGCCTCATACCCACCGCCGCCGTCGCCGGAGCAGTCGCCCTCGGCCTCACCGCGCTCTCCGCCTGTTCCTCCTCCGACACGGGCGGCCCCGCGAGCGGCGACAAGCTGGATGTGGTGGCGTCCTTCTATCCGATGCAGTTCCTCGCCGAGGAGATCGGCGGATCGCACGTCTCCGTCACCACGCTGACGAAGCCCGGTGTGGAACCGCACGACCTGGAGCTCACGCCGAGGCAGATCGGCGGACTGGGCGACGCCGACTACATCCTCTTCCTCAAGGGCATCCAGCCCGCCGTCGACGACGCCGTGGGCCAGGCCGGGGTGAAGAACACCGTGGACGCCGCGAAGCTCACCACGCTCGAGAACCACGGCACCGAGGTCGACAGCCACGACCACGGCCACGAGGAGGGCGCGGAGCACGAGGGCGAGGAGGCCGGGCTCGACCCCCACATCTGGCTGGACCCGGTCAAGTACGCCGAGGTCGCCGAGGGCGTCGGGAAGTCCTTGGCGAAGGCCGACCCCGAGCACGCCGCGGACTACCGCAAGAACACCGACACCCTGGTCGGCAGGCTCGACGCGCTGGACACGGCGTACGAGAGCGGACTGAAGAGCACGGCGACCCGGACCTTCGTCACGACGCACTCCGCCTTCGGGTACCTCGCCGAGCGCTACGGTCTCACCCAGGAGGGCATCGCCGGCCTCGACCCCGAGACCGAGCCCAGCCCCGCCCGGATCAGCGAGATCCACGCGGTCGCCGAGAAGAACAAGGCCACCACCGTGTTCTTCGAGACGCTCGCCAGCGACAGGACCGCCAAGACGCTGGCGAAGGACCTCGGCCTGAAGACCGGCGTCCTGGATCCCCTGGAGGGAATCACGGACACGTCCAAGGGCGATGACTACATCGAGGTCATGACGTCCAACCTGGCCGCGCTGCAGAAGGCCCTCGGCGCGAAGTGACCCACGCATCACCCGTACCCGCACCGGAGGCGATCGTGCCCGAGCCCTGTACGCCCGAACCCGTGATCAGCATGCGCGGAGCCACGGCGGCGCTCGGCGCGCGCCCCGTGCTGCGCGGCGTCGACCTCACCGTCCACGCCGGTGAGGTCGCGGCGCTGCTCGGCGCCAACGGATCCGGCAAGTCCACCGCCGTCCGCTCCGTCATCGGCCAGGTGCCCCTCACCGGCGGCACCGTCGAGCTCTTCGGCACCCCGCTGCGGCGTTTTCGCCAGTGGGCCCGCGTCGGGTACGTCCCGCAGCGCACCACCGCCGCCGGCGGCGTCCCCGCCACGATCCGCGAGATCGTCGCCTCCGGCCGGCTGTCCCGTACGAAGCTCAGGATCCCGGGCAGGGCGGACCGGGCGGCCGTCGACCGCGCCATCGATCTCGTCGGCCTCACCGACCGGGCCGGGGACTCCGTGAACGCCCTCTCCGGCGGTCAGCACCAGCGCGTGCTGATCGCGCGGGCCCTCGCCGCCGAGCCCGAGCTCCTGATCATGGACGAGCCGATGGCCGGCGTCGACCTGGCCAGCCAGGAGATCCTCGCGGCGACCCTGCGCGAGCAGGTCGCCGCCGGTACGACGGTGCTGCTCGTCCTGCACGAGCTCGGTCCGCTGGAACCTCTCATCGACCGGGCGATCGTGCTGCGCGACGGCTGCGTGACGCACGACGGACCACCCCCCGAGGCCGTGGGTCAGCACGCCCTGCCCGGCCACGACCACGTACATCCCCACGCGGACTCCGAGCCGCTCCGGACGGGACTGCTGACCTGATCATGGAATTCCTCACACCCCCCTTCATGCAGCGGGCCCTGATCGCGGCCGTCCTGGTCGGGATCACCGCCCCCGCCATCGGCGTCTACCTGGTCCAGCGCCGCCAGGCCCTCATGGGCGACGGCATCGGGCACATCGCCATGACCGGTGTCGGTCTCGGCTTCCTGCTCTCCACCAACCCCGTCTGGATGGCCACCCTCGTCGCCGTGGCGGGCTCCGTCGTCATGGAACTGATCCGCTGGTACGGACGCACCCGCGGCGACATCGCCCTGGCCATGCTCTTCTACGGCGGCATGGCGGGCGGTGTGATGCTGATCAACCTCTCCGACACCGGCTCCAACGCCAACCTCACCTCGTTCCTCTTCGGCTCCCTGTCGACGGTCTCCGAGGAGGACGTCACCGCGATCGTCGTGCTGGCCGCCCTCGTGGTGCTGGTGACCGTGGGGCTGCGGCGGCAACTGTTCGCGGTCAGCCAGGACGAGGAGTTCGCCCGGGTCACCGGGCTGCCGGTGCGCGCGCTCAACCTGCTCGTCGCCGTGACGGCGGCGGTCACGGTCACCGTGGCGATGCGGGTCGTCGGCCTGCTGCTGGTCAGCGCGCTGATGGTGGTCCCGGTCGCCGCCGCCCAGCAGATCGCGAAGTCCTTCAAGGTGACGTTCGTCCTGTCCGTCGTCATCGGCACGGCCGTGACCCTGGCCGGCACCGTGACCTCGTACTACCGGGACGTGCCCCCCGGCGCGACGATCGTGCTGCTCGCCATCGCCACGTTCATCGCGCTGACCGCGCTCGCCACGCCGCTGGCCCGCAGGCGGGCCCGTGCGCACGAGGAGGACCCGGGGCAGTGCACCCTGGAGGTACCGGCGGCGCGCCCGCCCGCGGACGACGTGCGGGTGTGACCGTGTCACCGGGCCGGGCTGGCACAATGGCCCGACACACGTACGGGCGACACGAGGAGGCAGCTGTGGCGACGGCGCCCATCAGTGGCACGAACGCGGCTCCGGTGCGCGGCCGGTCCACGCGGCAGCGGGCGGCGGTCGCGGCGGCGCTCGACGAGGTGGACGAGTTCCGCAGCGCCCAGGACCTCCACGACGTGCTCAAGCACCGGGGGGACTCGGTCGGGCTGACCACCGTCTACCGCACGCTCCAGTCCCTCGCCGACGCGGGCGAGGTCGACGTGCTGCGCACCACGGACGGCGAGGCGGTCTACCGGCGCTGCTCGACGGGTGAGCACCACCACCACCTGGTCTGCCGGGTCTGCGGCAAGGCGGTCGAGGTCGAGGGCCCGGCCGTGGAGCAGTGGGCCGAGACCATCGCCTCGCAGCACGGCTACGTGAACGTGGCCCACACGGTGGAGATCTTCGGGACGTGCGCGGACTGCGCGTCCGGCGCTCCGGAGGCCACCCGGAAGTAGTCCGGGTGGCCTCCGGGGCGCTCAGACCCGTGTCAGGTGGCGGTCGAACATCGCGCGCAGGCGATCGACATCGGCCGGGCCGGCGGCGCCGCGCTTGGCCAGCACGGTGATCCCGGTGGCGTTGCGGTCGTCACTGAGCAGGACGAACAGCTCGCCGGTCTCGACGTAACGGGGCTGCGCGGCCCAGGTGACCGTCCCGCTGGAGTGGTCCATGGCGACGGTCAGGCCGTCCTCGTCCACCCGCACCCGGAACTCGCCCTGCCGCTTGACGTATCCCCACATCTGGCGGCCCGTGAGCCACGGGGTCAGGAACATCAGCGGGCCTACGACGCACCCCAGCGCGTACAGGATCACCGGGAAGTCGACGTCGAGCCCCAGCTCAGCACCCGCAAGCGCCGCCTCCGCCGCCAGCAGGAGACAGCCGAGAAGCCGATGGCGCCTGCTCTCCGCGCTGACCCGGGCGCGCGCCCGCAGCGCGCCCGTACAGTCCTGGGAGGTCGGCCGGAATTTGAGCTCGACCGCCTCCCGTTCGTGCACGTCCGGTTCCTGTGACACGGCCCCTCCCCTGGCTGACGGACCATGATCGTACCGGTGGGGTCAGACAGCCGGGCCCTGCCCCAGTGCCGCTTCCTCGGCACCGCCGAAGCGCCGGTCGCGCCGGGCGAATTCCAGGCAGGCGCTCCACAGGTCGCGGCGGTCGAAGTCCGGCCACAGGACGTCCTGGAAGACCATCTCGGCGTACGCGCTCTGCCAGATCAGGTAGTTGGACGTGCGCTGCTCACCGCTGGGGCGCACGAAGAGGTCCACGTCCGGCATGTCCGGGTAGTAGATGTACTTCGCGAAGGTCTTCTCGTTGACCTTCGCGGGGTCGAGCTTCCCGGCCGCCACGTCCTGCGCGATGCGCTGCGCCGCGTCGGCGATCTCGGCCCGGCCGCCGTAGTTGACGCAGAAGTACAGCGTCATCCTGTCGTTGTCCTTGGTCTGCTCCTGGGCGACCTGGAGCTCCTGGACGACGGACTTCCACAGCTTCGGCATGCGGCCGACCCAGCGGATGCGGATGCCGAGCTCGTCCATCTCGTCACGCCGGCGGCGGATGACGTCCCGGTTGAAGTTCATCAGGAACTTCACCTCGTCCGGCGAACGCTTCCAGTTCTCGGTGGAGAACGCGTACAGCGAGAGGTTCTTGACGCCCATCTCGATGCAGCCCTTGAGGACGTCCATGACGACGCCCTCGCCGACCTTGTGGCCCTCGGTGCGCGGGAGGCCCCGCTCCTTGGCCCAGCGACCGTTGCCGTCCATCACGACGGCGACGTGCTTGGGCACGAGCTCGCCGGGGATCCTCGGCGGGGTGGCGCCGGAGGGGTGCGGCTCGGGGGTCTTGTACTCACGCCGGCTACGGCCGCCGAGCATCCCGCGTACTGCCATGAGCTTCTCTCGTCTCCCTGTGTCACTTCTCTACGTACCGCAGCGAGCGCAGGCCGCGCTCCAGATGCCAGTGCAGATAGGCGGACACGAGCCCGCTCCCCTCCCTGACATGACGCGCCTCGGACGCGTCCGCCGTCTCCCAGTCACCGGTGAGCAGTGCGCTCAGCAGCTCGACGGCCTCCGCCGAGGGTACGACGCTGCCGGGCACCCGGCAGTCCCCGCATATGACGCCGCCCGCGGCGACGGAGAAGAACCGGTTCGGTCCGGGCATTCCGCACCTGGCGCAGTCGTCGAAGCTCGGGGCGTAACCGTTGACGGCGAGGGAACGCAGCAGGAACGCGTCCAGGATGAGGTTCGGCGCGTGCTCGGCGCGTGCGAGGGTGCGCAGGCCGCCGACGAGCAGCAGGTACTGCTGGACCGCGGGCTCGCCCTCGTGGTCGGTGAACCGTTCGGCGGTCTCGAGCATCGCCGTGCCCGCGGTGTAGCGCCCGTAGTCGGAGACGATGCCGCCGCCGTACGGGGCGATCGTCTCGCTCTGCGTGCACAGGGGCAGCCCGCGGCCGATCAGTTCGCTGCCGCGTGCGAAGAACTGCACGTCCACGTGGGAGAAGGGCTCGAGTCGCGCCCCGAACTTGGACTTGGTACGGCGCACACCGCGCGCGACGGCGCGCACCCGGCCGTGGCCGCGGGTCAGGATCGTGATGATCCGGTCGGCCTCGCCCAGCTTCTGCGTACGCAGCACGACGCCGTCGTCCCGGAACAAGCTCATGCGCCCATTGTCGCCCACCGGGAGGGCCGCCCGTCGTCGGTCCCCACGACCACCTGGCGTCCGGACAGGGTCTAAGGACCGCGCGCGGCCTCGGAAACCGGCCCGGGAAGGGGCCCCACGGCCGGTGTGCCCGCCCGGACCACCGGCGCGCCCCCCGGGCCCCGGGTCCGCGTCGCGGGCCCGCAGCCGCCCTGCTGAGCCGCCCGCGCCGGCCGGGCGCGGTGGGCGGGTGGTCCTACGAGGGCGTACGCGCCGCGGCGGCGAGCAGCCTCGCCGTGTCGTCGGGACCGATCTGCAGGGCGCTGCCCACCGTGCTCAGCACCTCGAGCTCCGCCTGGCCGTACGGGCCGTCGGCGAGCGCGATCCTGGCGCCCTGCAGCAGCACCGACTCCCGGCCGGCCGCGGCCAGATGCGGGGCGAGCGGGCCCAGCACCTCGTGCAGCTCGATGGCGAAGGCGGCGCCGCAGGCCTCGGCCGCGGAGTCTGCGCCCTCCGGTCCGGTGTCCGCGGCGAGCACCTCGACGATCGTGAAGAGCTGCTCCTGGGTGCACTCGTCGAGTCCGGCGTCGCGGACGGTGGCCGCCGCCGCCTCCAGGACCGTACGGGAGGTGGTGCCGCCCGCCGCGAGCACGGCGAGGGTGACGGTGTGCACAGCCTCGCGCAGCATGGTGGAGAAGCGTGTGGTGGTGGGGTGGTCGAGGGTGCCGACCGGGAAGTGCGCCCGGCAGGCGGCGCATTCGACGACGGGCCCCGCGCTCCCGCGCGCACGGAGCGGAAGACCGAGCACGGTGAAGCGCCGGCGCCCGCTGAGCCGCCGGTAGTTGCGGTCGCCACCGCAGCCCGGGCAGAAGAATTCCCCGTCACCGACGGTGTCCCACACGGTACGGATGCCGTACACGCGCAGTCTCATGGCGCGTTGTCCTTTGGCCGACCGCACGTCGTACACCTCCGTAACTCCCCCGTAGCCCTTCGGGCACGGGAGGTACCCACAGGCAACATTGCCGCGTTGGACGTGATGTTAGCCACATGTGTGTGGCGACGTCAGCATCCCGGATGTCACAACACCCGGACATGGCCGAACCCCGGCCCCCCATGACGGGTGGCCGGGGCTCGTGGACCGGAGGGATCCGCGCCCTGTCGGACGTTTGTCCCCCGGCGGGCGGAGGACGTCAGCGGGTCGCGCGGTTGACCGCGGAGACCACGGCCTTGAGCGAGGCGCGCGTGGTGTTGGCGTCGATGCCGATGCCCCACAGCACCTTGCCGTCGATGGCGCACTCGATGTAGGAGGCCGCCTGGGCGCTCGCTCCCTCGCTCATCGTGTGCTCGGTGTAATCCAGCAGACGGGCGTCGATGCCGATGGCCTGCAGCGCTTCGAAGAACGCGGAGATCGGGCCGTTGCCCGTGCCGGTCAGTACCGTGTCCGCGCCGTCGACGGTCGCCTCGACGGTGATCGTGTCCTGGCCGTCGGAGCCGGTCGTCGTCTGGCCCGAGCGGATCTGCACGCGTCCCCATCGACCCGCGGTGTTCTCCGGGCTGGGCAGGTACTCGTCCCGGAAGGTCGACCAGATCTGCGACGGCGTGACCTCGCCGCCCTCGGCGTCGGTCTTGGCCTGAATGATCCGGGAGAACTCGATCTGCATCCGGCGCGGCAGGTCCAGCTTGTGGTCGTTCTTGAGGACGTAGGCGATTCCGCCCTTCCCGGACTGCGAGTTGACCCGGATGACGGCCTCGTAGGAGCGGCCGACGTCCTTCGGGTCGATCGGCAGGTACGGGACCGCCCACTCGATCTCGTCGACGGTCTTCCCCTGGGAGGCGGCGTCGGCCTCCATGGCGTCGAAGCCCTTCTTGATGGCGTCCTGGTGGGAGCCGGAGAAGGCGGTGTAGACCAGGTCGCCCGCGTAGGGGTGGCGGGGGTGGATCTCCATCTGGTTGCAGTACTCGCTGGTGCGGCGGATCTCGTCGATCTGGGAGAAGTCGATCTGCGGGTCGACGCCCTGCGAGAAGAGGTTCATGCCCAGGGTGACCAGGTCGACGTTGCCGGTGCGCTCGCCCTGCCCGAACAGGCAGCCCTCGATGCGGTCGGCCCCCGCCATGATGGCCAGCTCGGCGGCGGCGACGGCGGTGCCGCGGTCGTTGTGCGGGTGCACCGACAGGCAGACGTGCTCGCGGCGGGTCAGGTGACGGGACATCCACTCGAACCGGTCCGCGTGCGTGGACGGCGTCGAACGCTCCACGGTGGCGGGCAGGTTCAGGATGATCTCGCGGCCCTCCTCGGGCTGCCATACGTCGCAGACGGCTTCGCAGACCTCCAGGGCGAAGTCCAGTTCGGTGTCGGTGAAGATCTCCGGGCTGTACTGGTAGCCGAAGATCGTCTCGTCACCCAGGATCTTGTCCGCGTACTCCATGACCAGCCGGGTGCCGTCCACGGCGATCTGCTTGACCTCCTCCTTCGATCCGCGGAAGACCACGCGGCGGAAGGTGGGTGCGGTGGCGTTGTACAGGTGGACGGTGGCGCGCCGGGCGCCGACCAGCGATTCGACAGTGCGCTCGATCAGCTCCTCACGCGCCTGCGTCAGGACGGAGATCGTCACGTCCTCGGGGATCGCGCCCTCTTCGATGATGGAGCGCACGAACGCGAAGTCGGTCTCGCCGGAGGACGGGAAGCCGACCTCGATCTCCTTGTAGCCCATGCGTACGAGCAGGTCGAACATCTCGCGCTTACGGGCGGGGGACATCGGGTCGATCAGCGCCTGATTGCCGTCACGCAGATCCGTGGAGAGCCAGCGGGGCGCCCGGGTGATGCGGTTGTCCGGCCACGTGCGGTCGGCGATGTCCACGGCCTCGTACCCGCGGTACTTGTGGACGGGCATCCCCGACGGCTTCTGGAGCTGCGTCGCGTTGGTGACCGGGGTGGGTCCGCCGACGGGGGCGGCGCTCTCGGCGTCCACGGCGTTCGGGGCGGGGTTTACGGCAGTCATGGCGTACGGCTCCTCTGAGGTCCAGCAGGGCGGCCGACTGGGTCGCTGCACCAGCGAACTCCGCGGGGAGGGAGTCGGCCTACGACTACAGGCCCTCGCCGCGGCAGCTAAGGAGGAGCAGCCCGAAACGCATGATGCGACGAGACTAACCGAGAGGTTCCTGCCGCGTCGGCCCGTATCAGTATGCGGGATCGGGTACTCATGGGGGCAAAACGGTGACTCATCACTCTATTTCGTCAATCACGGTCGCAAGCGGTGACAGTGCGGTGACGGAGTGCCACAGTCGCATGCATGCAGCCTCGACCGAACAACGGGTTCAGGCCCGTCTTCTGCACCATCGTGCCGCCCCATCTCCTCGACAAACTGTCGCAGGCCGACGACCCGGCCCTGGCCGGTCCCGCACGCCGCACCCTGGAGGCCGACGGGGCCCGGCGCCACCACCGGCGTGTGACCGCCCTGGCCCGGACGCCCTTCGCCCCACGCACCGCCGATCCGGTCCCGACGAAGCCCCACCGCACCCTGTACGACTGCCGCCACGGCACGGACCTGCCCGGCCGCAAGGTCCGCGACGAGGGCGACGAGCCCACCCAGGACGCCGGCGTCAACCGCGCGTACGCCGGACTCGGCGCCACCTTCGAACTGCTGCTCTCGGAGTACGGCCGCAGTTCGATCGACGGCAGGGGGCTGCCGCTCATCGGCTCCGTGCACTATGACGAGAAGTACAACAACGCGTTCTTCGACGGCGAGCAGATGGTCTTCGGGGACGGGGACGGGGAGATCTTCCTCGACTTCACCGTCGCCATCGACGTCATCGCCCACGAACTGACGCACGGACTGACCCAGTACACGGCCAACCTGACCTACCAGGGCCAGCCGGGCGCGCTCAACGAATCGATGTCCGACGTCTTCGGCTCCCTGGTCAAGCAGTACTCGCTCGGCCAGAGCGCGGAACAGGGCGACTGGCTGATCGGCGCGGGGCTGCTGGCGCCGCGGGTCAGCGGGGTCGCGCTGCGCTCGATGAAGGCCCCGGGCACCGCGTACGACGACGACGTGCTCGGCAAGGACCCGCAGCCCGCCTCGATGGACGACTACATCGAGACGGAGGAGGACAACGGCGGGGTGCACCTCAACTCCGGCATCCCCAACCGCGCCTTCTACCTGCTCGCCACCGCCCTCGGCGGCAACGCCTGGGAGCGGGCCGGCCGGATCTGGTTCGACGTGCTGACGGGGGGCGAACTGGCCCAGGACGCGTCGTTCGCGGACTTCGCCAAGCGCACCGTCGCCGCGGCCCGGAGCCGGTTCGGGGAGGGTGACGAGGCGGAGGCGGTCCTGAAGGCCTGGTCGGAGGTGGGCGTGCCGACGAGGTGAACGGGTAGATACGGATACGGACCGGGATCGTCCGGACAGGTAGGGCAGGAGCCGCTACGCATGCGCATTCAGGTGAGCCGGACCGGTGGATTCGCGGGCATCGCACGACACGGCGAGGTCGACACCTCGGAACGGCCCGACGCCGCGGAGTGGGAGTCCCTGGCCGATGCGGCGCTCGCCGCCGGCCGGGACGGCCCGCCCGCGGGGGTGCCGGACGGCTTCCGCTACCGGATCACGGTGGGTGACCGGACGGTGCACTGCGCGGACCCCCGCCTGACGGACGCCCAGCGGACGCTGATCTCACGGGTCCTGAAAGAGGGTGCCTAGCGTCCGGGCGCCCGGACGCACAGGCCGCCGCATGGGGGACGTGCACGGAATCCCGGCCCGCGCCCGGGATTCCGTATCCCTAGAACCCCAGCTTGCGCAGCTGCTTCGGGTCGCGTTGCCAGTCCTTGGCGACCTTCACGTGCAGGTCCAGGAAGACGGGCGTGCCCAGCAGCGCCTCGATGTGCTTGCGCGACTTCGTGCCCACGTCCTTCAGCCGCTTGCCCTTCGGGCCGATGATGATGCCCTTCTGGCTCGGCCGCTCGATGTAGACGTTCGCGTGGATGTCCAGCAGCGGCTTGTCCGCCGGGCGGTCCTCGCGGGGCAGCATCTCCTCGACGACGACCGCGATGGAGTGCGGCAGCTCGTCCCGTACGCCTTCCAGGGCGGCCTCGCGGATCAGCTCCGCGACCATGACCATCTCGGGCTCGTCGGTGAGGTCGCCCTCCGGGTAGAGCGGCGGGCTCTCGGGGAGCAGCGGGGCGATCAGATCGGCCAGGAGACCGACCTGCTGATCCTTGACCGCCGAGACCGGGACGATCTCCGCCCACTCGAAGCCGAGCTCCTCGCCGAGGCGGGAGACGGCCAGCAACTGCTCGGCGAGCGCCTTGGAGTCGACCAGGTCGGTCTTGGTGACGATCGCGATCTTCGGGGTCTTCTTGATCCCGGCGAGTTCCTTGATGATGAACGTGTCGCCGGGGCCGAGCTTCTGGTCGGCGGGCAGGCAGAAGCCGATGACGTCGACCTCGGCCCAGGTGGTCCGCACGACGTCGTTCAGCCGCTCTCCGAGCAGCGTGCGCGGCTTGTGGAGACCAGGTGTGTCCACCAGGATCAGCTGTGCGTCCGGACGGTGCACGATGCCCCGAACGGTGTGCCTGGTGGTCTGGGGGCGGTTGGAGGTGATCGCCACCTTCTGACCGACCAGAGCGTTCGTGAGGGTGGACTTGCCCGCGTTGGGGCGGCCCACGAAGCAGGCGAAGCCGGCCCGGTGGGGGGCGTTGTTCTCCGCCTGCTCCGCAGCAGCTTCTGTGTTCGGTCGAGCGCTCATGGCGCCCATTCTCCCCGATCCCGGCGGCGCCGATGCACAGCAGGGCGCTTCGTCCTCCCGGAGATCTCCCGGAAATCTCCCGCAGGACTCCCCGAGGGCCCCGGGAAGGCTCCCCCCGAGGACTCCCGGACGGCTCCCGCGCGGAGGGACGGACACCCCGTCTCAGCCCGCGGTCACCTGCACGCGAGGCGTCCCGTCGGGCCCGGCGAGCAGCACGGGCGTCTCCGGGCCGCCGAGGTCCCGCACGGCCGCGCGGTCCGCGTCCGAGGGGGTCGTGGCCTGGGAGACGACGGCCGCCGCCTCCAGGGACGTGGCACCGCCGGCCACCGCCATGGCGACGGCGGTCTGCAGTGCGCTGAGCTTCAGCGACTCCAGCTCCACGGTGCCCGCGGCGTACGTACGTCCTGTCTCGTCCCGGACCGCCGCGCCCTCCGGCACTCCGTTGCGGGCACGGACGCTGCGTGCCAGCGTGACGATCTTGAGGTCCTCGGGGCCGAGGTCGATGCTGTCGGTCATGTGCTGAGCATACGAAGGCGGCGCTCCCCCTCCCGGCAACGGGGTCGCCCATGCCGGGCCCGGGTCCCTCGCTCCGCGCGGGGCTCCGCCGGGGCGTGATCCGGGCGGGAGGCCCTACGGCCGGTCCAGGCGCAGCCGTTCCGCTTTCGGAAGGCCGGCCACCACCAGGTCGTAGCTGTCCTCCACCAGTTCCCGGACCATCCGGTCCGGGAGTCCGGAGACCGTCACCGTGTTCCAGTGCCGCTTGTTCATGTGCCAGCCGGGCACGATCGCGTCGTGCTCCTCGCGGAGTCGCAGCGCCTCGTCCGGGTCGCACTTGAGGTTGACCGTGAGCGGTCTCGCGTCCAGGGCACTGAGGGCGAACATCTTCCCGAGCACCTTGAACACCGAGGTCTCGGGCCCGAACGGGAACTCCTCCGTACCCGCGTCGAAGTCCAGGCAGAACGCGCGCAGTTCCTGTGGTGTCATTCCGCTTCCGTCCCGTCCGGTTCCACGAGCACCGTCACGATCTTGTTCCTGCGCCCGGCCGGGGACTCGGCGGTCAGGCGGATCTTCCGCCCGTCGGGAAGGTCGACCACCGACGAGGCGCCGGCGATCGGGACCCGCCCGAGCGCCTTGGCCAGCAGGCCGCCGACCGTCTCCACGTCCTCGTCGTCGTACTCGTCGAGACCGAACAGCTCACCGAGGTCGCCGATGTCGAGTCGCGCCGTCACTCGGTAGCAGCCGTTCTCCAGCTCCTGGACCGGCGGTAGTTCACGGTCGTACTCGTCGGTGATCTCCCCGACGATCTCCTCGAGGATGTCCTCGATGGTGACGATTCCCGCGGTGCCGCCGTACTCGTCGATGACGACGGCGACGTGGCTGCGCTCCTGCTGCATCTCGCGCAGCAGGTCACCGGCGTTCTTCGTGTCGGGCACGAACGCCGCGGGGCGCATCGCCGTGGAGACCAGGTCGGCCTCCGCCTCCCTGTTGATGTGCGTCTTGCGGACCAGGTCCTTGAGGTACACGATCCCGACGATGTCGTCCTCGTTCTCCCCGGTGACGGGGATCCGGGAGAAGCCGGAGCGCAGGGCGAGGGTGAGCGCCTGGCGGACCGTCTTGTAGCGCTCGATGGCGACCAGGTCGGTGCGGGGCACCATCACCTCGCGCACGAGCGTGTCACCCAGCTCGAAGACGGAGTGCACCATGCGGCGTTCCTCGTCCTCGATGAGCGACTCCTGCTCCGCGAGGTCGACCATCGCCCGCAGTTCGGCCTCACTGGCGAAGGGGCCCTTGCGGAAGCCCTTGCCGGGGGTCAGGGCGTTGCCCAGGAGGATCAGGAGCTGCGGGACGGGGCCCATGATCCTTGCCAGCGGCAGCAGGACGTACGCCGCCGCCGTCGCCGTGTTCAGCGGGTGCTGACGGCCGATGGTGCGCGGCGAGACCCCGATGGCGACGTAGCTGACGAGGACCATCACTCCCATGGCGACGGCCAGCGCCTCCCACGTCTGGGCGAACTCCTGCAGGCAGGCGTAGGCGACGAGCACTCCGGCCGACATCTCGCAGGCGACCCGGACGAGCAGCGCCACGTTGAGGTAGCGGGTGGGGTCGGCGGCCACCTGCTCCAGCTTGGCGCTGCCCCGCCGCCCGACGCGGACCGCCTCCGCCGCCCGGAAACTGGACGTGCGGGCGATACCGGCCTCGGCGCACGCCGCCAGCCAGCCGACGACGATCAGCAGTACGGCGCCCGTGACGAGGGGAACGCTCACGAGACGGTGGGGGCCGGGGACGGCCCGGTCAGCCCGTGCTCACCGCGCCAGCCGTCGACGATCGCCGCCTGGAGCCCGAACATCTCGGCCTTCTCGTCCGGCTCCTCGTGGTCGTATCCGAGAAGGTGCAGCACACCGTGCACGGTGAGCAGCTGGAGCTCCTCGTCCATCGAGTGCCGGGTCTCCGCCTCCTCGCCCTGCTTCTTCGCGACCTCCGGGCAGAGCACGATGTCGCCGAGGAGCCCCTGCGGGGGCTCCTCGTCGTCCTTGGACGGCGGGCGCAGCTCGTCCATCGGGAAGGACATGACGTCCGTCGGGCCAGGGAGGTCCATCCACTGGATGTGGAGCTGCTCCATGGCCGCGGTGTCCACCACGATCACCGAGAGTTCGGACAGCGGGTGGATCCGCATCCGGGCGAGGGCGTAGCGGGCGATGTCGAGGATCGCCTGCTCGTCGACCTCGGTCCCGGATTCGTTGTTGACGTCGATCGACATGGTGCGCTGCGACTACTTCCCGTTGCGGCCGTCACGGCCCTCTGCGTTGTCGTACTTCTCGTACGCGTCGACGATACGGCCGACCAGCTTGTGCCGGACGACATCCTGGGAGGTGAGCCGGGAGAAGTGCACGTCGTCCAGGCCTTCCAGGATCTCCTGGACCTGGCGCAGGCCGCTCTTCGTGCCGCTCGGCAGGTCGACCTGGGTGACGTCACCGGTGATGACGATCTTCGAGTCGAAGCCGAGCCGGGTGAGGAACATCTTCATCTGCTCGGCGCTGGTGTTCTGCGCCTCGTCGAGGATGATGAAGGCGTCGTTCAGCGTGCGGCCCCGCATGTACGCCAGTGGCGCGACCTCTATCGTGCCCGCGGCCATGAGCCGGGGGATGGAGTCGGGGTCGAGCATGTCGTGCAGCGCGTCGTAGAGCGGGCGCAGATACGGGTCGATCTTGTCGAAGAGCGTGCCGGGCAGAAAGCCGAGCCGCTCCCCCGCCTCGACGGCGGGCCTGGTCAGGATGATCCGGCTGACCTGCTTGGACTGCAGGGCCTGGACCGCCTTGGCCATCGCGAGGTAGGTCTTGCCGGTGCCCGCGGGGCCGATACCGAAGACAATGGTGTGCTTGTCGATGGCGTCGACGTAGCGCTTCTGGTTGAGCGTCTTGGGGCGGATCGTGCGGCCGCGGTTGGAGAGGATGTTCTGGGTCAGCACCTCCGCGGGGGTCTCGTCGCCGTCCCCGTCGCCATTGCCGCTCGCCCTGAGCATGGCGATCGAGCGTTCCACAGCGTCCTCCGTCATCGGCAGCCCCGTGCGGAGCACCAGCACCATCTCGTCGAACAGGCGCTGGATGAGAGCGACGTCCGCCGCGCTTCCAGTCGCACTGATCTCATTGCCCCGGACATGGATATCGACGGCCGGGAACGCCGTTTCGATCACGCGAAGCAGGGAGTCGCCCGATCCCAGGAGCATCACCATGGGGTGTGCGGCCGGGATCGTGATCTGGGCACGCGCCTGCGGCTGTGTGGGTGACTGAGTCATGGGCCGGCCCTCAGGCCTGCGCATACCTCCCTATGCAGGGCAGTCGCCGGTCGACGGCCTCTGGACTACAAGCGTACGACTCCCCACCGACAACACCGAGGGGTTTTACCGAGTGATCGTCCGCCGGTCGTCCCCGCGTCACTGCCGGAAGCCGATCGTGGGTACGGCCCGGCGCAGCGGCCACCCCCGGCTCGCGGCCGGCAGCAGTTCGTCGAGGAACGCGTACCGCTCCAGTGCCGCCGGGTCCTGGCCGGCGCAGGTGCGCACGCGCTGCCACCAGGCGGCGACCTCCGCCCAGCCGGGGGCGGACAGCGATCCGCCGAATTCCTGCACCGAGAGGGCCGCGGTGAGTCCGGCGAAGGCGAGGCGGTCGGCGAGCGGCCAGCCGGCCAGGGTGCCGGTGACGAACCCGGCGACGAAGACGTCGCCCGCTCCGGTGGGGTCCAGGGCCTCCACCTCGATGGCGGGCACCTCGGCGGCGGTCCCGGCCTCCCGGTCCACCGCGTACGCGCCCTGCGCACCCAGGGTGACGACGGCGAGCGGCACCCGCTCGGCCAGGGCGTGGGCCGCCGCGCGGGGGCAGTCGGTGCGGGTGTAACGCATCGCCTCCTCGGCGTTGGGGAGGAAGGCCTGGCAGTGTTCGAGGTCGGGCAGCGCGTCCAGGTCCCAGCGGCCGGTCTCGTCCCAGCCGACGTCGGCGAAGACGAGAGCGCCGTTGCGGGCCGCGCCGGCCACCCACGGCTCCCTGCGGCCGGGGGTCAGCGAGGCGATGGCGGCACGGGCACGCGGCGGGCAGTGCGGGAAGCTCCGGCCGGGCACGGCGGAGCCGGCGGGGGCGGGCGCCTCGTGGCCGTGCGAGACCATGGTGCGCTCGCCCTCGTACGCCATGGAGACGGTGACCGGCGAGTGCCATCCGGGAACCGTGCGCGACATCGAGAGGTCGATGCCCTCGCCCTGTTCGAGGGCGTCCCAGCAGTACTCCCCGTAGTGGTCCTCGCCGAACGCCGCGGCCAGCGACGTGTGGAGTCCGAGCCGGGCGAGCGCGGTGGCCATGTTGGCGACGCCTCCGGGGCTGGAGCCCATGCCCCGGGCCCACGACTCGGTGCCGCGGACTGGTGCGCTGTCCAGACCGGTGAAGATGATGTCCAGGAAGACCGTGCCCGTCAGGAAGACGTCGCAGGCGGGGTCCTGCGGAGCCCGCAGCCCGAGCAGGGGGTCGAGCAGCTGGTCGATGCGTGCGTCGTCTGTGCTCACCGTGCGCTCCCGGCCGTGGTCGATCTGGACAGTGCGAGACCCGGCCAGTGTGCCGGAAGACCGGGGGTGTTCGGCGGGTCCGCACCGCCTCGGGCATTCTCGCTCCGACCTGCGTAAACATCCGCTGTTACCCGGACGCAAAGTGCGTAAACCCGGAAGTGACCCAGATCACATCAGGGCAGCTTTCCGTCCGCTGTGCGCGCTTGATACAAATTGGCCCGCGAGCACCGTTCGGGACAGTGACGACAAGTGCCGCGTCTCCCGCTTTTCCTCGCTTCACCCTCCCCTGCCTCGTTTTCCCCCCGCTTCACCCTCCCCTGCCTCATTTCTTTTCGCTCCACTCCCCCCTGCCTTCTTCCGCCTCTTCTGGCATGTCCTCAGGAACGCCCAATGTCCTCGCGCCCGCGCGCCGCGTGGCCCCTGGTCGCCGTGTTCACCGCCGGTTACCTCGCCGCCTATCTGCTCCCCACCATCGTCGGCCGTCTCGGCGTCCACCTGGGGCTGAGTTCCGCCCAGGCCGGCCTGGTCGGCAGTGCCCTCCTGCTGAGTTCCGCATCGGCCGGTTTCGCCCTGGCGGGACGCGTCGAGCGGTACGGCTCGCGCAGACTCGCGCGCGCCGGGCTGGTGCTGGCGGTGCTGGGATACGGCTGTGCGGCGCTGACCGGCTCGGTGCCGCTGGTGGTCGCCGGCGTGGTGATCGGCGGGCTCGGCTCGGGTACGGCGACCGCGGTCGCGGCGGCCGGCATCGCCACGCAGCGCGATCCGCACCGGACCTCGTCGCTGGGGCTGCTGAGCGTCTCGGCGACGGCGGGCGCCCTCTACCTGACGGTCCCTCACCTGGGCGGCGGCCACCGGCTGCCCTTCGCCTCGATCGCCCTGGTCGCCCTCCTCGTCTGGCCGGCCACCTCACGGCTGGGCGGCTCCCTGCCCGCGGGCGCGGCCACGTCCGGCGGGGGACGGCTGCCGCACCGGCGCTCGGGACTGGTGCTCGCGGGCGGGATGCTCGTCTGGTCCATGGCACAGAACGCCCTGTGGGGGGTGAGCAGCCGCATCGGTGTCGCGCAGGTGGGGCTCTCCGAGGTGACGGTCGGCGCGGTGTTCGCCGCGGCGCTCGGGGCCGGCCTGCTCGGTGTCATGGGCGCCGGCATGCTGGGTGCGCGGCTCGGACGGGCGGTGCCGATCGGCGTCGGGACGATGATCATCGCGGCGAGCATCGTGCTCAGCTCGTCGGCCCAGGACATCGACTCGTTCGCGACCGGCGAGATCGTGTGGAACACCTTCTACCCGGTGGTCCTGTCCTACCTGATCGGCCTGGCCGCCTCGCTGGACGTGCGTGGCCGCTGGGCGGTCCTCGCGGGCTCGGCGGCGTCCGTCGGTACGGCGTGCGGCCCCGTCCTCGGCAGTGTGCTCTCGGAGCAGGCGGGCTACGCGGTGATGGGCCTGATCCTGGGGGCGGCCACGCTCCTGGTCGCCGCCCCGGTCACCGCCGTCGCGCTGCACACCGGTGGCCGCCCGCTGGTGCCCGGCTCGGTACGCCGCCGTGGCGGCGCCCCCGCCGCGCTGCTCGCGGCCACGACCGGCAGCCTGCCCGGCGCGGTTCCCAAGCTGGGTGCGCCGGAGCAGGCGGTCACGGAGATCAGCGTGCCCGGGCTGCGCCGCCGGCGGCCGGTCAGGAGCGCGTTCCGTGCGGCCGGTCCCGCGGGTGGAGCCGGTCAGTCGAACGCGTACGCCTCGACCTCGGAGAGGTAACGCGCCCTGCGCTCCTCGTCGTGGTCGAGGAAAGCCGCCTCGAAGGAGTTGCGCGCCAGGGTGCGCAGCTGCTCGCGGTCCAGGCCGAGGGCCTCGTGGACGGCGTGGAAGGTGTCCCCGGCGTAACCGCCGAAGTAGGCGGGGTCGTCGGAGTTCACCGTGCAGAGCAGTCCGGCGGCCATCATGGCCGGCAACGGGTGCTCCTCCAACACGTCGACCGCGCGCAGCCGTACGTTGGACAGCGGGCAGAGCGTGAGCGGTACCCGCTCGGCGACCAGCCGCTTCACCAGCTCCGGGTCCTCCATGCAGCGCAGCCCGTGGTCGACGCGTTCGACGCCCAGGACGTCCAGGGCCTCGGTGATGTAGGCGGGCGGCCCCTCCTCGCCGGCGTGGGCCACCTTGCGCAGGCCGAGCGCGCCGGCCGCCTCGTACACCTCACGGAACTTGGCGGGCGGGTGGCCGACCTCCGCGGAGTCGAGGCCGACGCCGCTGATCCGGTGCAGGTACGGCCCGGCGGCCTCCAGCGTCTCCATCGCCGACTCCGCGGACTTGTCGCGCAGGAAGCACATGATGAGCTGGGTCGAGACGCCGTGCGTCTCCTCGCTGCGCTCCAGTGCCCTGCCGAGTCCCTCGATCACGGTGCCGATCGGGACGCCTCGGTCGGTGTGGGCCTGCGGGTCGAAGAAGATCTCCGCGTGCCGGACGCCCTGGGCGGCCGCGCGGGCGAGGTAGGCGTCGGCCAGTTCGGCGAAGTCGTCCTCGGTGCGCAGCACGGCCATGAGGGCGTAGTAGAGGTCGAGGAAGCTCTGCAGGTCCTCGAAGAGGTAGGCGGTGCGCAGCTCTTCGGTGTCCGCGTAGGGCAGGTCCACGCCGTTGCGTGCGGCGAGGGCGAAGGCCAGCTCGGGTTCGAGGGTCCCTTCGATGTGGAGGTGGAGCTCTGCTTTGGGGAGGTGCACGGTGTTCTCGTCACTGGTGTCGGGTCGGTACGGGGATCGTGATCAGGTCCTGCGCGATGGTCAGTTCGCCATCGAAGCCGGCTGCCCTGGCCTGGCGCTCGAAGGCGCCGGGGTCGGTGTAGCGCTGCGAGAAGTGCGTCAGCACCAGGTGCCGCACGCCCGCCTCCTTCGCCACCCGTGCCGCCTGTCCGGCGGTGAGGTGACCGTGGTCGGCGGCGAGGCGGCTGTCCTCGTCGAGGAAGGTCGACTCGATGACCAGCATGTCGCACCCGTCGGCGAGCGCGAACGCGCCGTCGCAGAGCCGGGTGTCCATGACGAAGGCGAACCGCTGTCCGCGACGGTGTTCGGACACCTCCTCGAGAGTGACGCCACGCAGGGCGCCCTCGCGCTGGAGCCGTCCGACGTCCGGGCCGCCGATTCCGTGCTCGGCGAGCTTCGCGGGCAGCATGCGCCGCCGGTCGGGTTCGGTGAGGCGGTAGCCGTAGGACTCGACCGGGTGCGAGAGCCGGTGGCTGTCCAGGGTGTACGCGTCCGTGGTGGCCAGGATGCCGTCCGCGGCGACGGGTGCCTCGGCCAGCTCGACGGACTGGCGGTAGGCCGTCGCGTACCGCAGCCGGTCGAAGAACTGCTGTCCACCGGCCGGGAAATGCGCGGTGACGGGGTGCGGGACCTGGTCGAGGTTTATCCGCTGGATCACCCCGGCCAGGCCGAGCGAGTGGTCGCCGTGGAAGTGCGTGACGCAGATCCGGTTGATGTCGTGCGCGGCGACGCCCGCCCTCAGCATCTGGCGCTGGGTCCCCTCGCCCGGGTCGAAGAGAATGCCTTCGCCGTCCCAGCGCAGCAGGTAGCCGTTGTGGTTGCGGTGGCGTGTCGGCACCTGGCTGGCGGTGCCGAGGACCACGAGTTCTCGTACGGACACGGTGTGCGGACCGTCCTAGCCGGGGGGCCACTGCATCCCGCGGCCACCCAGGACGTGGGCGTGCGCGTGGAACACGGTCTGTCCGGCACCCGAGCCGGTGTTGAGGACGATGCGGTAGCCCGTCCCGGCGATTCCCTCGTCCGCGGCGACGAGACCGGCCTCACGCAGCACGTCGGCGGCGATCTGGGGCTCGGCCGCGGCGAGTGCGGCAGCGTCCGGGTGGTGCGCCTTGGGGATGACCAGGACGTGGGTGGGGGCCTGGGGATTTATGTCGCGAAAGGCGACGGTCGTGTCGCTCTCGCGGACGATGGTCGCCGGGATGTCACCCGTAACGATCCTGCAGAACAGGCAGTCGGTCTGCGGCTCTCCCGCCATGGCCGGGCCTCCTCGGTCGTCTCTTTCGGTGATCGTGCTCCGTGCCGGTCGTACCGATCGGAGCCGGCGGTCCTGCTCGGTGCGCGGGGTCTGATCAGTACACCGGCATGCTATCGGGCCGCGCACGCCCGGCGTCCCCGGCCACCGGGCGCGCCGGTACGGCTCGGCGACGGCCCGGACCGTGCTCTCAGCCCCAGCGCCCGGTGCGCCCCATCAGCAGCGCGGCGGCGGCCGTCCCCGCCGTCGAGGTGCGCAGCACACTGGGACCGAGCCGGTAGGGCGGGGCTCCCGCGGCGGCGAAGGCGGCGAGCTCCTGGGGGGAGACTCCGCCTTCCGGGCCCACCACCAGCACGATGGAGCCCCGGTCGGGGAGCGCCGCGGTGGCGAGCGGCGCGCTGCCGGTCTCCCGGTCCTCGTGCAGGACGCCCGCGAAGTCCGCGGTGGCCAGCAGCGCGGCGACCTGCTTGGTCGACATGACCTCCGCGACCTCGGGGAACCTCACCCGGCGTGACTGCTTCCCCGCCTCGCGGGCGGTACTGCGCCACTTGGCCAGGGACTTGAGTCCCCGGTCGCCCTTCCACTGCGTGATGCACCGTGACGCCTGCCAGGGGACGATCGCGTCGACGCCCGTCTCGGTCATCGTCTCGACCGCGAGTTCCCCGCGGTCCCCCTTGGGCAGGGCCTGGACGACGGTGACGAACGGCGTGGGCGCCGGCTCCTCGTGCACCGGGTCCAGACCGGTGACGAGCAGACGGTCCTTGCCCTCCGCCGCTCGTACGACCCCTTCGGCCCAGCGGCCCCGTCCGTCGGTCAGGACGACGTCCTCCCCCGGGTTCAGCCGCTTCACGGAGACGGCGTGCCGCCCCTCGGGCCCTTCCAGGGCGAACTCCGGTCCGCTGGGCATGTGTTCGACGACGAAGACCGGTGCCGTCATCGGGCATCCCTCCCACTCACTGCCGCACGCGCGGCTTCCATTTCGGCGGCGAGCAGTTCCACGAGTTCCCCGGCGGGCAGCTCGCGTGCCATCCGGTGCCCCTGGCCCGCCCACAGGGCCATGCCCTGGGCGTCCCCGACTTCGGCGGCGGCCTTGCGCAGCCCACTGGTCAGCTGGTGCACCTGCGGATAGGCGGCGGGGGCGTACCGGCCGTGCTCACGTACGAAGCGGTTGACCAGCCCTCGCGCCGGACGGCCGGAGAAGGCCCGGGTCAGGGCGGTCGTCACGAACAGCGGGTTGGTCAGGGCCTGCTTGTGCAGCGGGTGGGCCCCCGACTCGGGGCAGGCCAGGAACGCCGTCCCGAGTTGCGCCGCGTCCGCGCCGGCCGCCAGCACGGACGTGATCTGGGAGCCGCGCATCAGCCCGCCGGCAGCCACGAGGGGCAACCCGACGGTTTCGCGGACCTCGGCGACCAGGGTGAGGAGCCCGGTGCCGGTGAGACCGCCCTGGGGATCGTCCCGGTGCGTGGACCGGTGCCCGCCCGCCTCGGCGCCCTGGACGCAGACCGCCTGGGCGCCCGCCCACTGCGCGTTGCGCGCCTCCTGCGGGGAGGTGACCGTCACGACGGTGAAGGTACCGGCCTGGGCGAAGGCGTCGAGCACCTCGCGGGTGGGGCAGCCGAAGGTGAAGGAGACGACGGGTACGGGATCCTCGAGCAGGATCGCGACCTTGGCCTCGTATCCGTCGTCGCCGCTGGAGTCGGGGTCGCCGAGCGGGGTCTCGTACCAGGAGGCCTCACCCGCGAGCTGGTGGCGGTACACCTCGACGGCGCTCGGGTCTGCGAGCAGGGGCTGCGGCATGAACAGGTTGACGCCGAAGGCCCCGCCGGTCAGCCGGCGCAGCTGTTCGACCTCGTTGTACATCCCGTCCGCGGTCTTGTAGCCGGCGGCGAGGAAACCGAGCCCCCCGGCCTCGGTGACGGCCCCGGCCAGATGCGGGCCGGAGACCCCGCTGGCCATCGGGGCCTGCACGATCGGATACCGGCAGAGATCGGTCAGCGCCAAGGACATGACCGCATCGTGCCACGTCCCGCGCACCGTGCCGAATCAGCCGTTTTACGCAGCCCCGGCCTCCCTCGCCAGCCGGCCGGTCCGCCGGCAGGCGGGACCTCCCGCACGCGGCACCGCCCGCCGGTACGGGACCGGCGGGCGGTGCGGTGGTGCGGTGCGGGCGGGCGCTTCAGCTGCCTCCCGGCATCGGGCGGCGGTCTGCACCGCCCTGTCCGGCGTCCGGTGTCAGCGGCCGTTGAAAGCGTCCTTCAACCGGGAGAAAAGGCCTTGCTGCCCTGGCTGGAACTGGCCGGTGGGGCGCTCCTCACCGCGCAGCTTCGCCAGCTCCCGCAGGAGGTGCTCCTGTTCGGGGTCCATCTTCATCGGAGTGGTGACCTCGACGTGCACGATGAGGTCCCCGCGCCCGCCGCCTCGCAGATGCGTGATGCCGCGCCCGTGCAGCGGGACCGACTGGCCGGACTGGGTGCCCGGCCGGATGTCGATCTCCTCCAGGCCGTCCAGCGTCTCCAGCGGCACCTGGGTGCCGAGTGCCGCAGCCGTCATGGGGATGGTGACCGTGCAGTGCAGATCGTCGCCGCGCCGCTGGAACACCGCGTGCGACAGCTCGTGGATCTCGACGTACAGGTCACCGGCAGGGCCGCCGCCGGGGCCGACCTCGCCCTCGCCCGCGAGCTGGATACGCGTGCCGTTGTCGACGCCCGCGGGAATCTTCACGGTGAGGGTGCGCCGCGAACGGATGCGGCCGTCGCCGGCGCACTCGGGGCACGGGGTCGGCACGACCGTACCGAAGCCCTGGCACTGCGGGCAGGGCCGCGAGGTCATGACCTGGCCGAGGAAGGACCGGGTGACCTGGGAGACCTCGCCACGGCCGCGGCACATGTCACAGGTCTGCGCGGAGGTGCCGGGAGCGGCGCCCTCGCCACTGCAGGTCGTGCAGACGACCGCCGTGTCGACCTGGATGTCCTTGGTCGTGCCGAAGGCCGCCTCGTTGAGGTCGATCTCCAGCCGGATCATGGCGTCCTGGCCGCGCCTGGTCCGCGAACGCGGTCCGCGCTGCGTGGCGTTGCCGAAGAACGCGTCCATGATGTCGCTGAAGTTGCCGAAGCCGCCGGCCCCGAAACCGCCCGCGCCACCGCCGCCGCCCGAGGCGGACAGCGGGTCGCCGCCGAGGTCGTAGACCTGCTTCTTCTGCGGGTCCGACAGCACCTCGTAAGCGGCGTTGATCTCCTTGAACCGCTCCTGGGTCTTCGGATCCGGGTTGACATCCGGGTGCAGCTCGCGGGCGAGCCTGCGGAATGCCTTCTTGATCTCGTCCTGAGATGCGTCGCGGCGCACGCCGAGTACGGCGTAGTAGTCCGTGGCCACTTACGACTCCGCCAGGATCTGTCCGACGTAACGTGCCACTGCGCGTACCGCTCCCATCGTTCCGGGGTAGTCCATGCGGGTCGGTCCGACCACGCCGAGTTTGGCGACTGCCTCGTCGCCCGAACCGTAGCCGACCGCGACGACGGATGTGGAGTTGAGGCCTTCGTGGGCGTTCTCGTGCCCGATCCGTACGGTCATGCCTGAGTCCGTCGCCTCACCGAGCAGCTTCAGCAGCACGACCTGCTCCTCCAGTGCCTCCAGCACCGGCCGGATCATCACAGGGAAGTCGTGCCCGAAGCGGGTGAGGTTGGAGGTGCCGCCGATGATGAGCCGCTCCTCCGTCTCTTCGACCAGAGTCTCGAGAAGGACGGAGAGCACCGTGGACACGGTTCCCCGGTCCTCGCTCTCGAAGGACTCCGGCAGGTCCTGCACCAGACGCGGGACATCCGCGAAGCGGCGTCCCACGACCCGGCTGTTGAGCCGGGCCCGCAGGTCGGCCAGGGAGGTGTCACCGAACGGTGCAGGGCAGTCGATCATACGCTGTTCGACACGGCCCGTGTCCGTGATCAGTACGAGCATCAGCCTGGCCGGGGCCAGTGACAGCAGCTCCACGTGCCGCACCGTCGAGCGGGTCAGCGAGGGGTACTGCACGACGGCGACCTGCCGGGTCAGCTGCGCGAGCAGCCTGACCGTGCGGCCCACGACGTCGTCGAGGTCGACCGCGCCGTCGAGGAAATTCTGGATGGCCCGGCGTTCCGGCGACGACAGGGGCTTGACGCCCGCGAGCTTGTCGACGAAAAGACGGTAGCCCTTGTCCGTGGGGATGCGCCCCGCACTGGTGTGCGGCTGGGCGATGAAGCCCTCGTCCTCCAGTACTGCCATGTCGTTGCGGACAGTGGCCGGGGAGACTCCCAGGCTGTGCCGCTCGGTGAGCGCCTTGGAGCCGACCGGCTCCTCGGTGCCGACATAGTCCTGGACGATGGCGCGCAGCACTTCGAGTCTGCGTTCACTGAGCACCGCGCACACCTCCAGCTGTGGTTCTCCGGTGTCTGCCTGGCACTCTGCGCTTTCGAGTGCCAGCAATTCCCCCGGCCAGTGTACGGGGGCGGAGTGGTACCTGGGCAAGGGCGACCGGCCATGCCGTCGCGGGACTGCGCAGGTCGTTGCCGATAGCGTCGCCGTATGGACGTCTCTTGGGAAGAGTTCGGCTGGGAGCGGTTGGGCAACGGCACGGGGCGCCGGCGCCTTCCTGTCTGGGACGCGACGGTCTCCCTGGTGGTCGGAGCGGACGCCGTGCTGCTCCACGACACCGGCTCGTCGCTCCGGGAGGGGGTCGAACTGCGGACCCAGGTGCAGGGCCTCCTCGGCCGCAGGGTGACGCATATCGCACTCAGCCACCCGCACTTCGATCACGTACTGGGCACCGCCGCCTTCGCCGGGGCGGAGGTCTACGGCGCGGTCGGCACGGCAGAACTGCTCAGGCACGGCGCCGGGGAACTGCGCGAGGACGCGGTGCGTCACGGGCTGAGCGAGCACGACGCCGTCACCGCGACGGACGTGCTGGTACCGCCGCGGCATCAGGTGAGCGGTGAGTGGACCCTGGATCTGGGCGACGGCCTGCAGGTACTGCTGGCGAACGTGGGCCCGGGGCACAGCGGCCACGACCTGGCGGTGCTGGTGCCGGGCTCACCCGTCGTGGTGCTCTGCGGGGATCTGGTCGAGGAGTCCGGCGAGCCGCAGGCGGGCCCGGACGCCGTCACCACACACTGGCCGGCCGCCCTGGACCGGTTGCTGGAGCTGGGCGGCGAGGACGCGCTGTACGTGCCGGGGCACGGGGCGGTCGTGGACGCCGCGTTCGTCCGGGCGCAGCGCGACGGGCTGGCCCGCCGGTTCGGCGTGTCGTGAGGGGGCTCCCTGCCCGTCCTGCCGTGAACACGTCTCCTGCGCCGGCGTGCCGTTTATCGTCGTGCCATGCGCAGCTATCAGCCGGATCTGACCCCGCCGTGGAAGAGGTCCGCCACCGTTCCCGAGGTACCCGCCGAGCCCGATCTGGTCGTGGAGGAGGTCTCCACCGGCTTCTGCGGAGCGGTGATCCGGTGCGAGAAGACGGCCCAGGGGCCCACGGTCACGCTGGAGGACCGGTTCGGCAAGCACCGGGTGTTCCCGATGGAGCCTCGCGGTTTCCTGCTGGAGGGCAGGGTGGTCACCCTCGTACGGCCCTCGGCCGGGGGACCCGCCCGTCCGGCCCGTACGGCCTCCGGTTCGCTGGCCGTCCCGGGGGCACGGGCCCGTGTGGCGCGGGCGGGCCGCATCTACGTGGAGGGCCGCCACGACGCCGAGCTGGTCGAGCGGGTCTGGGGCGACGACCTGCGCATCGAGGGCGTGGTCGTGGAGTACCTGGAGGGCATCGACGACCTGCCCGCGATCGTCCGCGAGTTCGGGCCGGGCCCGGACGCCCGTCTGGGGGTGCTGGTCGACCACCTGGTGCCCGGGTCGAAGGAGTCGCGTATCGCCGCCCAGGTCACGGACGGGAACGTGCTGGTCGTGGGACACCCGTACATCGACGTCTGGGAGGCGGTGAAACCGTCGTCCGTGGGCATCGCGGGCTGGCCGGTGGTGCCGCGCGGCGAGGACTGGAAGACGGGGGTGTGCCGTGCGCTGGGTTGGCCGGAGAACACGGGTGCGGCGTGGCAGCACATCCTGTCCCGGGTCGGTTCCTACAAGGACCTGGAACCGCAGTTGCTCGGCCGCGTCGAGGAGCTGATCGACTTCGTCACCCTTCCGGCCTGAACGCCAGGGCGGAGGGCCTGCGCGCCGAGGGCCGCAGGGGCTACGCGCCGGGGGCCGCAGGGGCTACGCGCCGGGGGCAGCGCCGGGCCCGCCCGCCGGGCGGGGCCGGCACCCGGAACCGGGCCCGGTGCTGCCTGGGTCCGGTACGGCCCGGGTCCGCCGGGGAGCCGGTGCGGCCCGGGTCCGCCCGGGAGCTGGTGCGGGCCTCAGTCCACCAGGTCCCGCACCACGGCGTCGGCGAGCAGCCGCCCGCGCAGGGTGAGGACCGCGCGACCCTCGCCGTACGGGCCGGGCTCCAGCAGCCCGTCCGTCACGGCCCGGCCGGCCGCCGCGAGCCCGGCGGGCGCCAGCAGCGACAGGGGGCACCCCTCGACGAGGCGCAGCTCCAGCAGGATGCGCTCGACCCGGCGGTCCTCCTCGCCGAGGATCTCCCGACCGGCCCCGGGCGAACGCCCTTCGGCCAGAGCCTGCGCGTACGCCCCGGGGTGCTTCACGTTCCACCAGCGCACGCCGCCGACGTGGCTGTGCGCCCCCGGCCCGGCGCCCCACCAGTCGGCGCCGCGCCAGTACAGCTCGTTGTGCAGGCAGCGGCCCTCGGGCGTACGGGACCAGTTCGACACCTCGTACCAGGAGAAACCTGCGGCCGCCATCGCCTCGTCGGCGATCAGGTAGCGGTCGGCGTGGACGTCGTCGTCCGTCATCGGCACCTCGCCGCGCCGGATGCGCCGGGCGAGCTGGGTGCCTTCCTCGACGATCAGCGCGTAGGCCGAGACGTGGTCCGGACCGGCCCCGATCGCCGCGTCCAGGGAGGCCCGCCAGTCGTCGTCGGACTCCCCCGGGGTGCCGTAGATCAGATCGAGGTTGACGTGCTCGAAGCCGGCCGCGCGCGCCTCGGCGACGCAGGCCTCGGGCCTGCCCGGCGTGTGGGTGCGGTCCAGGACCTTCAGGACGTGCTGCCGGGCGCTCTGCATGCCGAAGGAGACACGGTTGAAGCCACCGTCGCGCAGCGCCGACAGATATGCCGGATCGACGGACTCGGGATTGGCCTCCGTGGTGATCTCGGCGTCGTCCGCGAGCCCGAACTCCTCCCGGATCGCGGCGAGCATCCGGACGAGGTCGGCGGCGGGGAGCAGGGTGGGCGTACCGCCGCCGACGAAGACGGTACGGACCGGCCGCGGGTCGTCGCCGAGCACCTTTCGGGCCTGACGGACCTCCTCGACCAGGTGGGCCGCGTAGTTGTCCCGTGAGGCCAGGGCGCCGCCGGAACCGCGCAGCTCCGTCGCGGTGTACGTGTTGAAGTCGCAGTAGCCGCAGCGGGTGGCGCAGTAGGGCACGTGCAGGTAGAAGCCGAGCGGCCGGCCGGCGGCGCCTTCCAGGGCATGGCGGGGCAGTGCCCCGTCGTCGGGCACGGGCTCACCATCGGGCAGTACGGAAGGCATACCGTCCATTGTCACTCGCCCGCGGAGTTCCCCGGTCCACGCTCCGTTCAGTCGACCTGGAGCACGAGCAGCGCCAGGTCGTCGTCGGGCGGGCGCTCGGCGAAGGCGTGGACGGCCCGCTTGATCCGGTCGGCGATCCCGTCGGCGGACAGCCCGGCGCAGTCGGCCAGCACCCGCGCGAGGCCGTCGCCGTCGTCGAACATCAGCCGTCCGGAGCGCCGCTCCGTCACCCCGTCGGTGACGCAGAGAAGGCTGTCGCCCGGGGCCAGGTCGAAGCTCTGGCTCTCGTACGCCACGTCCTCGACGACCCCGAGCAGCACCTGCGACTCGGCGGCCGTGCGCACGGAGCCGTCGGGTCGCAGCAGCAGCGGGAGCGGATGGCCGGCGCTCGCCACGGTGCAGCGCACACCGCCGTCCGGGAGCGGGACGATGTCACCGTAGAGCAGGGACAGGAAGCGGGACTGGGAGCCGTCCGGGGTCTGCAGGCCGTCCTGCATCCGCAGGCCGTCCTGGATCTGCTGCCCGCCCGCCGCCGCGACCATCAGCGCGGCGGCCTCGGCGGCCTCCATCGCGTCGTCCAGGAGGAGCCGGTTGAGCCGGTCGAGCACCTCACCGACGCGGAAGCCCTCGCGGGACAGCAGGCGCAGCCACGGCCGGGCGAGCCCGGTCACGACGGCGGCCTCGGGACCGCTTCCCTGGACGTCGCCGAGCACGAAGCACCAGCGGCCGCCGGGGCACGGGAAGAGGTCGTAGAAGTCGCCGCCGACCACACCGTCGTCACCGGGTTCGTACACCAGTGCGCTGGTGACCCCGGGTATCTCGGCCACCTTGCTGGGCAGCAGTCCGCGCTGGAGGATGCGGCTGATGGTGGCCTGGCGGGTGTACGCGCGGGCGGCGCCCACGGCGAGGCCGACGCGGCGCACGAAGTCCGCGATGAGGGCGGCCACTTCTTCGGGGATCTGGGCGACGTCCTCGCGGCCCACGAGTACGGCGCCGAGCGTGCGGCCGCCCGAGGTGATGCGGTGGGCGAGCGCGGCGCCGGTGCCGCTCCCGCGCTCCGGCGTGGCGTCGCCGGGCCACGGCACGGGAACGGGGGCGGTGCCGACACTGCCGGGTAAGCGGAGCGGTTCCTTCTCCAGAGCCGGGCGCAGCTGCTCCCTCCCCGCCTCGTCGCTGTGCCAGACCCCT
Organism: Streptomyces sp. B1I3; assembly: GCF_030816615.1. Taxonomy (NCBI): domain Bacteria; kingdom Bacillati; phylum Actinomycetota; class Actinomycetes; order Kitasatosporales; family Streptomycetaceae; genus Streptomyces; species Streptomyces sp. B1I3. The sequence continues at coordinate 5,452,084 of NZ_JAUSYD010000001.1, read as the reverse complement.
GCCAGCCGTGGTGCGGCGGCAGGGCCGGCACCGTCGCTCTCCAGCCAGATCGCACACCAGTCCGCCAGCCGGGGCACGAGGAGCTGGCCCGCTATCGACGCCACGAGGTCCTCGTCGAGCTGGCCCGCGAGCAGGTCGGAGGCCTCGGCCAGGAAGGAGAGCGCCCCGCCGCCGGCCCAGCCCGCGTCGTCGCGGTCGGCACGCCGGGCCGCAGGGGCGAGGATCTCGGCGGCACGCAGACCACGCCGGCGGGCGGCCTCCTCGCTCGGCGACGGCTCGGGCAGGCCCTCCCAGTCGTCGGCGGGGAGGCGGGCCCAGACGGTCTTGAGGCCGGCGCGGTAGGTGATGCCCCACGACTCGGCGAGGGTGGCGACGAGCTGGAGGCCCCGGCCGTACTCGGCGGGATCCGGCCGCTCGGCCCGACCGTCGCGCACCGAACGGGCGGGGTGGTGGTCGGTGATCTCCAGCACCAGCGCGGCGGGTTCCTGCCCTGCCGCGTCCTCCAGCCTCAGGAGCAGCTCGACCGTCGTACCGGCGTGTACGACGGCGTTGGTCACCAGTTCGTTGGCGACGGTCACCGCGTCGTCGGCGAGCCGGTCACTGAACCCGCCGGTGGAAGGCAGGCCGAGCGCGGTCCAGTCGGCGAGTGCCGCACGGACGAACCGCCGGCCCGCGGAGGGGGCCAGCGGGATTCCGGGCAGGCTCGTACGCGTGACCAGACGCGGGTCGTCGCCCTGACCGGCGACGACGGATCCGGGACGGTGAACGATGTCCCGCTGCAAGGGAATGGGCCCCACGGTGCGGCTCCTGACAGTTCTCGCGAAACGCCGCTGACGTCTACGACAGAGTGACAGAAGGAACGCGTCCATAAGCACCGAGTGACTGAAGTGGGCACAGTCGAAAAGAAACGAGCCGGGTGGCGGGCGGGGCCGGCGGCGCTTGCGCACCCACCGGCCCCGCCCGCCACCTGCTCTTCTCCGCCCGCTCCCCGGCTCGGGGCGTCAGGCCCCGGCTCGGGACCCGAGGTCCCGTCCGGGACCCGAGACCCCTGGCCGTCGGCTCACGCCTCGCGGGAGCCCGCGTACATGTCGTCGATCAGGTTTTGGTACTCGCGCTCGACGACCGGCCGCTTCAGCTTGAGGCTGGGGGTCAGTTCGCCGTGCTCGATGTCGAGGTCGCGAGGGAGCAGCCGGAACTTCTTGATGGTCTGCCAGCGCTGCAGACCCTCGTTGAGCTGCTTCACGTATCCCTCGACGAGCTCCACCGCCTGCGGCGACGCCACCACGTCCGCGTACGGCTTGCCGCCCAGGCCGTTCTCCTGCGCCCAGCCGAGGATCGTCGGCTCGTCGAGCGCGATGAGGGCGGTGCAGAAGTTACGGTCCGCGCCGTGCACGAGGATGTTGGAGACGTACGGGCACACGGCCTTGAACTGGCCCTCGACCTCGGCCGGAGCGATGTACTTGCCGCCGGACGTCTTGATCAGGTCCTTCTTCCGGTCGGTGATCCGCAGGTAGCCGTCCTGGGAAAGCTCGCCGATGTCACCGGTGTGGAACCAGCCGTCGGACTCCAGCACCTCGGCGGTCTTGTCCGGCAGCCGGTGGTAGCCCTCCATGACGCCGGGGCCGCGCAGCAGGATCTCGCCGTCGTCCGCGATCCGGACCTCCGTGCCGGGGAGCGGCTTGCCCACCGTCCCGGTGCGGTAGGCCTCGCCCCGGTTGACGAACGAGGCGGCGCTGGACTCGGTGAGGCCGTAGCCCTCCAGGATGTGGATCCCCGCGCCGGCGAAGAAGAGGCCGATGTCGGGTGCGAGTGCGGCGGAACCGGAGATGCAGGCGCGCAGCCGGCCTCCGAACGCCTCACGGATCTTCGCGAAGACGAGTGCGTCGGCGACCTTGTGCTTGGCATTGAGCCCGAACGGCACGGAGGCCTTGCCGGTCCGGCGGAAGTTGTCCTGCGACACCGCCGCGTACTCCCGGGCGACGCCTGCCGCCCACTGGAAGATCTTGTACTTGGCGCCGCCGCCGGCCCGCGCCTTGGCCGCCACCCCGTTGTAGACCTTCTCGAAGATGCGGGGAACGGCCGCCATGTAGGTCGGCTGGACCACCGTGAGGTTCTCGATGATCTTGTCGACTCGGCCGTCGACCGCCGTGACGTGGCCGACCTCGATCTGGCCGGACGTGAGGACCTTGCCGAAGACGTGGGCGAGCGGCAGCCAAAGGTACTGGGTGTCGTCCGCGTTGATCATCCCGGTGGCCACGGTCGCCTTGGCCATGTACGACCAGTTGTCGTGCGGCAGCCGGACGCCCTTGGGGCGGCCGGTGGTGCCCGAGGTGTAGATGATGGTCGCCAGCTGGTCCGCGGTGATGGCGGCGACCCGCTCGGTGACCGCGTCCGGGTTCTTCGCCAGGTACTCGCTCCCCCGGGCCTCCAGTTCGGCAAGGGTGAGGATCCAGCCCTCCGGGTCATCCTCCGCGGGCTCGGCCCCGGCAGGGTCGATGACGACGACATGGGCCAGGCCGGGCAGTCCGGCACGGCTCTCCCGGGCCTTCGCCAGCTGGGCGGCGTCCTCGGCGATCAGCACGCGGCTGTCGGAGTCGGCCAGGATGAAGGCCGACTCCTCGGCGTTCGTGGAGGGGTAGATCGTCGTGGTCGCGGCACCGGCGCACATCACCCCGAGGTCGGCCAGGATCCATTCGACCCGGGTGGAGGAGGCGAGCGCGACCCGCTCCTCCGGCCCGACGCCCAGAGCGATCAGACCGGCGGCGACCGAGTAGACCCTCTCGGCGGCCTGGGCCCAGGTCAGCGACTTCCACTCGTCCGGCCCCTGCCCCGACGGGGACGGCACCGGGTAGCGGTACGCCTCCCCGTCCGGGGTGGCCGCCACGCGGTCGATGAAGAGAGTCGCCACGGAGGGCGGCCGATTGTCGATCAAGGTCAGATTGTCGCTCACGACGTCCTCCGGGCCTGCGGCATTGCTATGGCCGGTCGCTAATTGCTGCTGCTTGGGTTTCCTGCTTCTCGTTCCCGCTCGACCTGCTTGTTTAACTGGCGAGTAACTAACGGGTGGTGATCAGAGTAGAGCGCACGGGACCGCGGCGTAAGGGGCAACAGGCCGCCGCTTCATAACGAACGAGCCCCCGCGCCGCAGAGCTCTGCGACGCGGGGGCCCACCGAGCTCCTCGGGGGTGGCGAGTGGCGGGAGTGACGGCTTCACGTGCGGGTTGTCCCCCCGCGCCGGTGCCGCGTCACCCGCTCGCACGGTTACCGGGTCACCCGCTCGCGCACGTACGGGGTCACCCGATCGCGCGGTCGCGGGCTACTTCTTGCCCTTGCCCTCACCGGCCGACTCGTCGGTCGACAGGACGGAGATGAACGCGTCCTGGGGCACCTCGACGTTGCCGACCATCTTCATCCGCTTCTTGCCCTCCTTCTGCTTCTCCAGCAGCTTCCGCTTACGGGAGATGTCACCGCCGTAGCACTTGGCGAGGACGTCCTTGCGGATGGCGCGGACGGTCTCACGGGCGATGACCCGGGAGCCGATGGCCGCCTGGATCGGCACCTCGAAGTTCTGCCGGGGGATGAGCTTCTGGAGCTTGGCGACGAGCCGGACGCCGTAGGCGTACGCCTTGTCCTTGTGCGTGACTGCGGAGAAGGCGTCGACCTTGTCGCCGTGCAGAAGGATGTCGACCTTGACGAGCTGGGCCGACTGCTCACCCGTGGGCTCGTAGTCGAGCGATGCGTAGCCGCGCGTCTTCGACTTCAGCTGGTCGAAGAAGTCGAACACGATCTCGGCGAGCGGCAGGGTGTAGCGGATCTCCACCCGGTCCTCGGAGAGGTAGTCCATGCCGAGCAGGGTGCCCCGCCGGTTCTGGCAGAGCTCCATGATCGCGCCGATGAACTCGCTGGGCGCGAGGACCGTCGCCCGGACGACCGGCTCGTGGACCTTGTCGATCTTGCCCTCGGGGAACTCGCTCGGGTTGGTGACGATGTGCTCCGAGCCGTCCTCCATCTCCACGCGATAGACCACGTTGGGAGCGGTGGCGATGAGCTCCAGGCCGAACTCGCGCTCGAGCCGCTCGCGGATCACGTCGAGGTGCAGCAGGCCGAGGAAGCCGACGCGGAAGCCGAAGCCGAGTGCGGCCGACGTCTCCGGTTCGTACACCAGGGCGGCGTCGTTGAGCTGCAGCTTGTCCAGTGCCTCGCGCAGGTCCGGGTAGTCCGAGCCGTCCAGCGGGTACAGGCCCGAGAACACCATCGGCTTGGGGTCCTTGTAGCCGCCCAGCGCCTCGGTCGCTCCCTTGTTCAGGGAGGTGATGGTGTCACCGACCTTGGACTGCCGGACGTCCTTCACCCCGGTGATGATGTAGCCGACCTCGCCCACGCCGATGCCGTCGGCCGGCGTCATCTCCGGGGAGGAGACACCGATCTCCAGCAGCTCGTGGGTGGCGCCCGTCGACATCATCTTGATGCGCTCGCGCTTGTTGAGCTGGCCGTCGACGACCCTGACGTAGGTGACGACACCGCGGTACGGGTCGTAGACCGAGTCGAAGATCATCGCGCGGGCCGCCGCGTCCGCCACTCCGATGGGGGCCGGGACGTCCCTGACCACCCGGTTGAGCAGGGCGTCCACGCCGACACCCGTCTTCGCCGAGACCTTGAGCACGTCCTCCGGCTGGCAGCCGATGAGGTTCGCCAGCTCCTCGGAGAACTTCTCGGGCTGCGCGGCGGGCAGGTCGATCTTGTTGAGCACCGGGACGATGGTGAGGTCGTTCTCCATCGCCAGGTAGAGGTTCGCCAGCGTCTGCGCCTCGATGCCCTGGGCCGCGTCGACCAGGAGGACGGTGCCCTCGCATGCGGCCAGGGACCGGGAGACCTCGTAGGTGAAGTCCACGTGGCCCGGGGTGTCGATCATGTTGAGGATGTGGGTCGCGCCCTTGTCCTCACCCTCCGTGGGCGCCCACGGCAGACGGACCGCCTGGGACTTGATGGTGATGCCGCGCTCGCGCTCGATGTCCATCCGGTCGAGGTACTGGGCGCGCATCTGCCGCTGGTCGACCACTCCCGTCAGCTGGAGCATCCGGTCGGCAAGAGTCGACTTGCCGTGGTCGATGTGCGCGATGATGCAGAAATTGCGGATCAGCGCCGGGTCGGTACGGCTCGGCTCGGGCACGTTGGTAGGAGTCGCGGGCACGCAGGGTCCTGATTCTTGAGACGCCGGACGCCGTGTCTCGGGTCGATGTCGGGTCGGACGGATCGATACGTAGCCTCCATGGTCCCACGCCTGCGGGCCCGGGACCGGTTTGGGCCGGTCCGAGGGTGACTGCTACCGTGGGCAGCTGTGCCTCGTGGCCTGAAGAAGCGGCGGGGCGCACATAGAAGATCCAACGAACCTGAAAAGGCTCTTTCGTGGCGAACATCAAGTCCCAGATCAAGCGGAACAAGACGAACGAGAAGGCGCGCCTGCGCAACAAGGCCGTCAAGTCCTCGCTCAAGACCTCGATCCGCAAGGCCCGTGAGGCTGCCGCTGCCGGTGACGTCGAGAAGGCCACTGTGGCCGTCCGTGACGCCTCCCGCCAGCTCGACAAGGCTGTCTCGAAGGGTGTCATCCACAAGAACGCCGCCGCCAACAAGAAGTCGGCGCTGGCGCTCAAGGTTGCCGCCCTCCAGGGCTGAACTACTGATGTGATCGCCGGGACGGACACAGCGGGCCCTCTCTCCCGCTCCTGACCGGCACCCCGCGCCGCACACCGAACCTGCGTTCGCCACGCGGGTGCGGCGCACCAAGCGTGAAGCGAAGGCCCCGGCCACGTCCTCCCCAGGACGCCGCCGGGGCCTTCGCTCTGTCCGGGTGCGTGTTCCCGGGCCGCGTGTGTTCCCGGACCCTGGCCGTGTGTACCCAGGCCGTGTTTCCGGGCCTGCACGAAGGCGTGGCCCGGTCCCGTCCCCGAGGGCGATGCCCTCCCCGCACCGGGCCCACCGACGTGGCGGGCGGGCGGCTCGACCGGCGGGCGGGTGGCTCGACCGGCAGGGGGCGGACCGCCCAGCAGGCGGGGCGGATCGCTCGACCCGCAGGGGCTGATCGCCCAGCCCGCAGGGCGGGCCGCTCAGCGGCCGCCGGAACGTGCCGCGCGGGCGACGGCGACCACAGCCTTCTCCAGTGCGTACTCCGGGTCGTCCCCGCCGCCCTTGACCCCTGCGTCGGCCGCCGCGACCGCCTGCAGCGCGGCCGCGACTCCGTCCGGGGTCCATCCGCGCATCTGCTGGCGCACCCGGTCGATCTTCCAGGGCGGCATGCCCAGCTCGCGGGCGAGGTCGGCGGGCCGTCCACCCCGGGCGGACGACAGCTTGCCGATGGCCCGGACCCCCTGGGCGAGCGCGCTGGTGATCAGGACGGGCGCGACTCCTGTCGACAGGGACCAGCGCAGCGCCTCCAGGGCATCCGCCGCCCTCCCCTCGACCGCACGGTCTGCGACGGTGAACGAGGAGGCCTCCGCGCGACCCGTGTAGTAGCGGCCGACGACGGCCTCGTCGATGGTGCCCTCGACGTCCGCCGTCAGCTGCGAGACGGCGCTGGCCAGCTCCCGCAGATCGCTGCCGATGGAGTCAACGAGCGCCTGGCACGCCTCGGGGGTCGCCGAGCGCCCGAGAGTCCGGAACTCCGACCGCACGAAGGAGAGCCGCTCGGCCGGCTTGGTCGTCTTCGGGCAGGCGACCTCGCGCGCCCCCGCCTTGCGCACCGCGTCCAGCAGGCCCTTGCCCTTGGCCCCGCCCGCGTGCAGGAGCACGAGAGTGATCTCCTCGGCGGGTGCGCCCAGGTACGCCTTGACGTCCTTGACGGTGTCGGCGGAGAGGTCCTGGGCGTTGCGCACGATCACCACCTTGCGCTCGGCGAAGAGCGACGGGCTGGTCAGCTCGGCGAGCGTGCCCGGTTGCAGCTGGTCGGAGGCGAGGTCGCGGACGTCCGTGTCGGCGTCGGAGGCGCGGGCCGCGGCCACCACGTGCTGCACGGCACGGTCCAGGAGCAGGTCTTCCTGGCCCACGGCGAGCGTGACGGGGGCGAGCGGGTCGTCGGAGGATCTACTTCTGGTGGCCATCGCGCTCCAGCATCCCACGCCCCTGTGACAACGCGGCCGGCCCGCCCTGGGCATACCGGAGTGCTGGGCATATCGGAGAATGACCGGGTGAGCGACGTGAGACATGTACTGGTGCTGCCGGACCGCGACACCGCCCAGGAGGTTGCCGACACACTGGCCGACCGGTTCGGCGTCGCCGAGGAGCCGCAACTCGTACGGGACGCTTTGGCGGGCGAGGACGACGCCGAGGACGCCCAGTGGCTGGTCGTGGTGGAGGACCCGGACGGCCGGCTGGACTCCGCGGCGCTCGACGCGTTCGCCGCGGAGTACGAGGGGTGGCTGGAGACGCCCTGAAGGGTGGCTCGGGTTGCCTCGAGACGAGCATGGCTCCGGCTGCCCGAGGGATGTCAGCCCTTGGAGACGATCTGGCGTCCATGTCGACCTTGACACCTGGGCCGACGACCGCGACGCCGCGGGCCGGCACCGTCTGCCACGTGAGGTGAAATCCGCGGTACAGCCGTGCAGCTCTGCGAGGGTCCGGCAGACGGCGCGTGTCTCGCCCTCCAGGCCGTTACCCGGCCCGAGGTACTGGGTGTCCGGCGGGACGGTGCGGCTCGCACCGTGCAGCGTGAGCGCACCGCTGACACCCCATCGGGCGCCGCCGCGGTGGACGAGGCGCTCGTGGCACTCGGGGGCCGGGTGGTGCCCGACGTCGAGGACGTCACCGGAGCGGAGGTGGTCGTCGCGCGTCCGGCGTTCACGCGGCGGCTCGCAGAAGGTTGTGGCGAAGTGTCACCGAGGCACGCTCGACCGTTGCGCCTGCGCGTGTCGATGGACCGTCGTGCCTGCGCGTGTCGATCGACCGTCGCGCCTGCGCGTGTCGCACGTATCAAGCGTTCGCGGCCTGCCGCACCGCGGGCGGGGACGCAAGACGCAGACCGAAGTGGTCGCGGTAGGCGGCCAGCACATCGGCGTCGTCGTCCAGGACCGTCTCGTGCCGTTCGCCCCGCACCGTCGTGACGAGGGTGCGGCCGCTGAGCGTCACCCGCCCCGTGCCGGTACGCCGTGAGCAGACGAGCGACCGTGTGAAGTGGGAGTCCGGCGAGGTGCGGTGGTACCAGGCACCCGCCCGGAAGTCCGCGAGCACACGTGGCCGCAGGTCCAGCCGGAACCGACGCGAGCCGTCGCGATGGAGGTCGAGGTCCCCCTGCGGCGCCGCCCGCAGGCAGAAGACACCGCACGGATCGTCCTGTCCGGAACGGTCGTCCAGCGCGAGCGGCCGCAGGGCATGGTCGCCGAAGCCCACGTCGGCGAGCCACGGGCCCGTGTCGTCGTCGGTCTCCACGCGCAGCACCATGTGGTCGTACGGGATGCCGAGGCGCCCGCCCTCGCCGTAGACCCGTGCCTGGAGCAGGGTGACGCGGAATCCGAGCTCCCGCAGCAGTGCGGCGAAGGCGCCGTTGAGTTCGTAGCAGAAGCCACCGCGGCGACTCGTCACGATCTTGTCGATGAGCCTCTCCTCGTCCAGGACGATGTCCTCGCCGAGGTGGACCGAGAGGTTCTCGAAGGGCACTGCCATCAGGTGGCGGAGCTGCAGTGCGTGCAGGGCCGCCGCGTCGGCGCGGGCGGGACGTGCGGCGTCGATGCGTTCCAGGTAGGCGCCCGTCCATTCCGCGCCGGCGGGCGTGGGGGCGGTGGGCGTCGGGTGAGGTGGCGACGGTTCCTGCTCCATGGCAGAAGTCTGTCCCGGTCCGCCCTGCGGCGCCATGCGCCGCAGGGCGTAGGTCCGCGGACGGAGTTCGGGGGCGTAGAGCCACGGACGGAAGCCGTGGGCGTAGGTCCGCGGACGGAAGCCGTGGGCGCGGCTGTTGGCTACCGTGTGGGCCATGACGGAGCGAGAGCCGGCACGCAGCCCGGAGCAGCGCAAGCAGGACGTACTCGATCGTCTGGAGCAGGACGACGACGCCTGGGTGGCCACGGCCTCCCACGACGGTGTGCCGTGCCTGGTGCCGTTGTCGTTCGTGTGGGACGGGGAAACGCTGCTCCTGGCCACCCGGCGCACCAACCCGACCGCTGTCAACGTGACGCCGTCCGGGGAGATCAGGGTCAGCCTGGGCCATACACGGGACGTGGTGCTGATCGAGGGCACTGCCGAGATCGTGGAAGGGTCCGCGCTCCCCGGCGCGTCGGGGGACGCCTTCGCGGCGAAGCTCGACTGGGACCTTCGCGGCCGGCCCGCCTGGGTGTACCTGCGGATCACGCCCCGCACGGTCAAGGCCTGGCGGGAGGAGAACGAGCTGGCCGGACGCGATCTGATGACGGATGGCGTGTGGCTGGTCTGACCGGCGCGAGCGGTCGCCGTCCCGGTTCATGAACGGCCTGCCGCGCGAAGCCCCGCACCGGCGCCCGTCACGGCGACCGCTCCGTCGGTGTCCGTACGCAGCACCCGCGCCCCGCCTTCCGTGAGAGTCCGCACCGTACGCGCCGCCGGGTGCCCGTACGGGTTGTCCGCGCCGCAGCTGATGAGGGCGAGCCGCGGGTGAGCGCTGCGCAGGAGTGCGGGGTCCTGATGGGCGGAGCCGTGGTGCGCGACCTTGAGCACATCGACCTGGGGCAGCGCCGGATAACTGCGCAACAGCCCCTGTTGCGAAGGCGGTTCGAGGTCGCCCAGGAGCAGCAGGGTCAGCGCACCGGACCGTACGTACAGGGTCACGCTGGAGTCGTTGGGCTCCTCCGTCATCAGGGCCGCTCCCCGCGCGTCTGCCGTCGGCCAGAGCACCCGCCAGTCGAGCGGGCCCACCCTGCGGCGCTCCCCCGGCGAGGCTCGGACCACCGGGACGTGCGCCGCCGCGGCCGTTCTCCGGACGAAGGCGGCCTGATCCGCCGGTTCGTCGAGTCCCGTCGTCTGGACGGTGCCGACCTCCCGCCCCCGCAGCGCACCCGGCAGACCGCGTACGTGGTCTGCGTGGAAATGGGTCAGCAACAGCAACGGCACGCGGGTGACGCCGAGATCGCGTAGGCACCGGTCGACGAGCCGGGGGTCCGGGCCGGTGTCCACGACCACTCCCGTGGCCTTCCCCGCCGCGAGGACCATGGCGTCTCCCTGCCCCACGTCGCACATGGCGAACGCCCAGCCCGGCGGCGGCCATCCGGTCATGAGCCTGGTCAGTGGCACCGGGCGCAGGACCGCCAGGACGAGGAGGAACGCGGCGGCCGAACAGACCCATGGATGACGTGCGACACGGCGGGCGGACAGCGCGAGTACGGTCGTGAGGACGGCCAGCAGCGCCGCGCCCCGCCAGCCGCCCGGCCACTCGGCCTCCGCGCCGGGCAGGGCAGCTCCGGTGCGGGCCACGGACGCGATCCACCCGACGGGCCATCCCGCGACGGTCGCCAGCGCGCCGGCCGCGGGCATCGACAGCGGGGCCACCGAGAGAGCGGCGAACCCGAGGATCGTCGCGGGCGCCACCGCCGGTTCGGCCAGCAGATTGCAGGGGATCGCGACCAGACTGACCCGGGAGGCCAGGACGACGACCACGGGCGCGCAGACGGCCTGAGCGGCACCCGCGGCAGCCAGCATCTCGGCGATTCTCGGCGGGAACCCGTGCCGCTGCAGGGCGCTGCTCCAGCGCGGTGCGAGGGTCAGCAGCGCCCCGGTGGCCAGCACGGACAGCAGGAAGCCGTAACTGCGCGCCAGCCATGGGTCGTACAGCACCAGCAGGAGGACGGCGGCGGCCAGGGCGGGCAGCAGGGACCTGCGGCGTCCCGTGCCGATGGCGAGCAGCGTGATCAGACCGCATGCGGCTGCGCGCAGCACACTCGGTTCCGGGCGGCAGACGATCACGAAGGCGAGCGCGAGCGCCCCGCCGAGGAGAGCCGTCCCGCGCAGGGAGATGCCCAGCCGGGGTGCCAGACCGCGGCGTTCGCTGCGCAGGGCCGTCCCCGGTGGCCCGATGAGGAGGAAGAGGAGGATTGACAGGTTGGCACCTGACACGGCCAGCAGGTGGGTGAGGTCGGTGGCCTTGAAGGCATCGTGCAGTTCGGGCGGGACCCGCGAGGTGTCACCGACCACGAGCCCCGGAAGGAGCGCCCGCGCGTCGGCGTCGAGCCCGTCGGTGGCATCCCGCAGGCCGGCGCGGAGATACCCCGCGCCGCGTTGGAGAAAGGTCGGCACCGCGATGACGCGGGGTGGCTCGTCCGCGTCCGTGCCGAGCACGGCTGCTATGCGCTCTCCGTCGTGGTGCGGTGGTGCGAGCCTCCCGCTGACACGGAGCCCGGTGGAGGGCAGCAGCCGCTCCCACCGATCGGCGGCGGCACCCGGCGCGACCATGAGGAGGACCGGGGTACGCACCCTGGTGACCGTGCCGTCGGGGGCGGTCAGCCGATCGACTTCGGCGTTCAGGAGCAGCGAGACGGGCGTGCTGTGGTCGCCCCGCACCTGCGGCCTGGTCTGCCGTGCGTCGGAGGTGACGGTCACCTCCGCCTCGACCCGTGCGTAGTCCCGGGCCAGCCCTGGGAGGGGGCCCGTACGGGTGTCCGCGCCGTGGAGTCCGGCCGTGGCCGCTCCGGCCGCGGCGCAGAGGAGCACTCCGGCAGCGGCGGTCGTCCGCAGCCGCGTCTGCCGGTGCCGGCCAGAACCGCTCACGCCGGCTTCGCGCGCTCGGCCGGCACGGCTCCCATCGGTGCCGCGTACCTGGTCGGCACCGCGTTCAGCGGCGCCCCGGATCCCGCCACCATGCTCACCGGCGCCTCGGGACAGGTCGGCACCGCGCTCATCCGCTTCCGGGTGGCGCGCGCGGACCGCCGCCGCTGCCCGGGGGAGGACGAGGAGTCCGAGCGCGGCGCACGCGCTGAGCAGAGCCCCCACCGCTGCCCACCGCCCGGGCACGTCCAGAGCCAGGGCAGAGGCTGCCCAGGCGGCCAGGGCGGGCGGGACGAGCCGGAGATCGACCGGGCCTTCCTGCGTGCCATCGGCGGCGGGCGGTAACCCCTCGTCCTCGTGGTCGCGTGGCCTGTGCGGGGCGCCGGCGGGGCCGCTCACGCCGGGGCGGATCACGGCCGGACCAGTGGCCGCAGGTCTGCGAACCGGCGGTCACCGATGCCGTTGACCTCGCGGAGCTCGTCGACGGACCGGAAACCCCCGTGTTCCGTGCGGTAGTCGAGGATGTGCTGGGCGAGGACCGGCCCGACCCCGGGCAGGGTTTCGAGCTGCTCGGCCGTGGCCGTGGAAAGGCTCACCGGCGCTGCCGGTCCTGCCTGCCCCGCGCCGATGCCGCCACCACCGCCTCCCGCTGTCGTGCCGGTGGCGGCCTGTGCCGCGGGCACGCCCACGGCCACCTGCTCGCCGTCCGTCAGAACGCGGGCCCGGTTGAGTCCGGTGACATCCGTGCCCTCGCGCACGCCTCCCGCCGCCCGCAACGCGTCAGCCACCCGTGAGCCGGCCGGCAGACGCCGGATCCCAGGCCGGCGCACCTTGCCGCTCACGTCGACGACGATCTGCCCGCCGCCCGCCGCAGGGGCGGAAGCCCTGGAGGAAGGCTCGGGCCCTGGCAGGGGCCCTGGAACGAGCCGGTCCGCGCCCTCGGGCCCCACCACGCGGGCCGCGGCCGCCTCCGTCACCTGCTCGGGAGCTCGCACGGGCTCGGGGCGAGCCGACCAGAAGTGGGCCGCGGCGAAGACCGCTGCCCCGACCAGGACGACGGCGAGCGCGGCAAGTGTCCGGGGCTCCAGGCCGCATCGCAGCTGGACCCACAGCGGGAGCCGTTCGCGCAGAGCGGGCCCGGCCACCCGCCACCATCGTGGCCGCCGGGCCGGGTCGGCGTGCAGCCCGTCACCGGTCGGGAGCGGACTCGCCGTCGGAGCCGGGAGGACCGATACGTGCGGGGGCGGCGGGGGCAAGGACGCACACGGAGGAGACGAGGCCCGGAGACCCGGGACCACCCCGGGAGGAGCCGACGCTGTCGGCGGGGCCGTCAACGCCGACGGCGCCGAGGAGGACGGTGCCTGGGACGGTGGGTGGCGGGAGGCAATCGAGGAACCTGCCGGGGCGGAGGACCGCGCTGACGCTGTGGACGGTGCCTGAACCATGGACGGTGCCTGAACCATGGACGGTGCCTGAACCATGGACGGTGCCTGAACCATGGACGGTGCTTGAACCGTGGACGGTGCAGGCGGTTCCTGAACCGCGGGCGGTGCCTGGACCGTGGACCGCACTCGCGCCGAGGCCCACGAGGGTACGGCGCGGGGTCGCGAGGGGGGCGTCCCGCGCACCGGCGGTTCGTGCGACGTCTCCTCGCGGGAGCTGTCATCGCCCGGTGGCACCGCCCCCGCCGAGGACCGGCCTGCGGCCAGTAGCGCCTCCGCCCGGAGCCGGGATGCCGCCACGACTTCGGCGTCGGGCCCGCCCGGGGCCCGCCGCCGGCGCCCGCGACGCGCGGCGGGCCCGGTGCCGGCCGCGCCTCCGGGCCCGGTCCCCGGCCCGTACCGCGCCCCGTCGGCCGGCCGGTGCCTTCTCACCGGACGAGGAGCGGCCCGGTGCGCGACCGGGCGCGTGGCCCGGTGCACCCCCGGGCCGGTGGCGCGGGGCATCGCCTCGGCGATGGCGCCGCCGGCCTGCCGGACGGTGGCACGGATGGATGTGTGAGGTGATCGCGGGGTCATGGCGCACGACGCTAGACACTTCCGCCGGAACCCGCTGGTCTGCCCCGATTCCGGTGGACAACCCGCCCGTTGTGGATATTCCCCTCACCCGAAGGGGTGCGGTTCAGCGCGGCGAGATGACCGCTGCCAGGAGCCCGGGCCCGGTGTGCGCCCCGATCACCGCGCCCACCTCGCTCACGTGCAGCTCCACAAGACCCGGCACCCGTTCCCGCAACCGCTCCGCGAGCCGCTCGGCGCGCTCGGGCGCGGTGAGGTGGTGCACGGCGATGTCCACCGCCCCTGATCCGGCCTGCTCGGCGACGATCTCCTCCAACCGCGCGATCGCCTTGGACGCCGTCCGCACCTTCTCCAGCAGTTCGATACGGCCACCGGCGAGTTGCAGCAGGGGTTTCACCGCGAGAGCGGAGCCCAGCAGTGCCTGCGCCGCACCGATCCGGCCGCCCCGGCGCAGGTAGTCCAGCGTGTCGACGTAGAAGTACGCGGACGTGCCCGCGGCCCGCTTCTCCGCGGCGGCGACCGCCTCGTCCAGGCCCCCACCCGCTTCCGCGGCCTCGGCCGCGGCCAGCGCGCAGAAGCCCAGGGCCATGGCGACCATTCCGGTGTCGACGACGCGCACCGGCACCGGCGCGTCCTTCGCCGCGAGCAGCGCGGCGTCGTACGTACCGGAGAACTCGGCCGAGAGGTGGAGCGAGACGATACCGGCCGCCCCCGCATCGGCCGCGGCGCGGTAGGCGGCGGCGAAGACCTCTGGGCTGGGCCGGGACGTGGTCACGGAGCGGCGCTTCTGCAGGGCAAGCGCCAGCGACCGGGCCGAGATCTCCGTACCCTCCTGCAGAGCCTGGTTGCCCAGAACGACGGTCAGCGGCACCGCGGTGATGCTGTGCCGTTCCATCGTCTCTGGCGGCAGGTAGGCCGTTGAATCGGTGACGATCGCGACATGGCGGGACATGAGCCGGAGGTTACCTTCCGGGGCGGAGGCACGGCAGCCCGGGCCCGGTCTACTGATCATTTCCGGTCGGCGTGGAACACTTCCGGCCGGTCCCGGACCCCGGGGCGTCAGTTCGTGGTCTCGGGCCGGGCGGACTTCTGCCACGGGTAGCCGGTGCGCAACCGCGGGTCCGGAGGGGTGAGCGCCTGCGGCGTCTCCCCGCCGTCAGGGTCTCCGCTGCCCGTCCCGCTCCACGTGTCCCCGGCGCCGGCCGCGGAGGCGGCCGTGCCGCTCCGCTCCGGCGGCTCCTCCGTCGTCCAGTGCCGCAGGGCTCCCGCCTCCAGGTCGATCTGGGCGTTCAGCGCCGCCAGATCGTCCTCGGCGTACTGCCGCGCGCGGTCACGGGCGGCCCAGCGCAGGGACTCCGCCGAGTGTGTGATGCGCTCCGTGCGCTCCTTCAGCCCCGGCAGCAGGGTGGCCACGGTCACCCGGTCCGGCTCCCGCTCCAGGCGCTTGAGTTCGCTGTCCAGCTCGCGTCCGTGGGCGCTGAGGCGCTGGAAGAGTCCCAGGGACTCCGAGAGCGAGGAATCCTCCGCCGCCTGGGCGTTCAGCGCGTCCTGCGTGGCCCGCATCGAGGTGCGCAGCGAGAGCCGGAGCTGCGCGAGCTCCCCCGGCACACCGGGCTGCCCGTAGCTCTTGGCCCGGAGCGCGGTGTCCTCCACGGAACGGCGCGCCTGGGTGATCGTGCGGTCCACGCCGCGCTTGGCGGCGCGCACGGCCTTCACGCCCGCGTACACCCCGAGTGCCACGAACGCGACGAACAGCAGCGTCAGGATCAGGATCACGGCTTCCATGAACGTCCCTCGGTTGTCGACTCGGCTGCCGGTGTGCGGTCGCCCCTTCTACCGTAAACGGAACGGGCAGGCCGAGGGTTCCACCGGAACCCCCAACCTGCCCGTAGGGGAAAGCCCCAAGCCTTTCGGAGCCTGCCGCCGGCCCGCCGCTACGCGGGGACGATGTTCACCAGTTTCGGTGCACGCACGATCACCTTGCGGATCCCGGCCCCGCCCAGCGCGGCGACGACGCTCTCGTCGGCCAGCGCCAGCGCCTCCAGCTCCTCGTCCGTGATCGACGGGGAGATCTCCAGACGCGCCTTCACCTTGCCCTTGACCTGCACCACGCAGGTCACGGTCTCGTCGACGACGTACGCGGGGTCGGCGACCGGGAAGTCCTGGTGCACGACCGACTCCGTGTGGCCCAGCCGGCGCCACAGCTCCTCCGCGACGTGCGGCGCCAGCGGGGCGATCAGCAGCACCAGCCGCTCGGCGACCGACCGGGACAGCGGGCCACCCGCCTTCGTCAGGTGGTTGTTCAGCTCGGTCACCTTGGCGATGGCCGTGTTGAAGCGCATCCCCGCCATGTCCTGGCCGACACCGTCGATGGCCTTGTGCAGTGCACGCAGCGTGTCCTCGTCGGGCTCGGTGTCGACGACGGTGACCTCGCCGGTCTCCTCGTCGACGACGTTGCGCCACAGCCTCTGCAGCAGCCGGAACTGGCCGACCACGGCACGCGTGTCCCAGGGGCGCGAGACGTCCAGCGGGCCCATGGCCATCTCGTACAGCCGCAGGGTGTCCGCCCCGTACTCGCCGCAGATCTCGTCGGGCGTCACGGCGTTCTTCAGGGACTTGCCCATCTTGCCCAGGACGCGGCTGACCTTCTCGCCCCCGTGGTAGTACGCACCGTCGCGCTCCTCGACCTCCGCGGCCGGGACCGCGATGCCGCGGCTGTCCCGGTAGACGAAGGCCTGGATCATGCCCTGGTTGTACAGCTTGTGGAACGGTTCCGCGGACGAGATGTGCCCCAGGTCGTGCAGCACCTTGGACCAGAAGCGGGCGTACAGCAGGTGCAGTACGGCGTGCTCGGCACCGCCGACGTACAGGTCGACGCCTCCGGTGGGCTGCCCTTCGCGCGGCCCCATCCAGTACTGCTCGATCGCGGGGTCGACCAGCCGGCGGTCGTTGTTCGGGTCCAGGTAGCGCAGCTCGTACCAGCAGGAACCGGCCCAGTTCGGCATGGTGTTGGTCTCGCGGCGGTACTTCTTCGGCCCGTCGCCCAGATCCAGGGTGACGTTGACCCAGTCGGCGTTCCGGGACAGCGGTGTCTCGGGCTGGGTGTCGGCGTCCTCCGGGTCGAAGGTGCGCGGCGAGTAGTCCTCGACCTCGGGCAGTTCCAGCGGCAGCATCGACTCGGGCAGCGGGTGGGCGATGCCCTCCTCGTCGTACACGATCGGGAAGGGCTCGCCCCAGTAGCGCTGACGGCTGAACAGCCAGTCCCGCAGCCGGAAGTTGACGGTGCCCTCGCCGAGGCCGTGCGCCTTCAGCCACTCGGTGATCTTCGCCTTGGCCTCGACGACGCCCAGGCCGTCCAGCGAGATCTCGTCGTTGGCGGAGTTGACCAGCTCGGCCTCGTAGGACGAGAAGGCGTCCTCCCACGTCGAGGGGTCCGTACCGCGGCCGTCCGACGGTTCGACCACACAGCGCATCGGCAGCTCGAAGGCGCGCGCGAACGCGAAGTCGCGCGCGTCGTGCGCCGGTACCGCCATGATCGCGCCGGTGCCGTAGCCCATCAGGACGTAGTCGGCGATGAAGACGGGGACCTTCTCGCCGCTGACCGGGTTGGTCGCGTACGCGCCGGTGAAGACGCCGGTCTTGTCCTTGGCCTCGGCCTGCCGCTCGACGTCGGACTTGGCGGCGGCCTGCTTGCGGTACGCCGTGACGGCCTCGGCCGGGCTCGCGTGGCCACCGGTCCACACCGGGTGGGTGCCCTCGGGCCAGGCGGCGGGAATGATCCGCTCGACCAGTTCGTGCTCGGGCGCCAGCACCATGTAGGTGGCGCCGAACAGGGTGTCCTGACGGGTGGTGAAGACGGTGATGTCACCCGCTCCGTCGACCGGGAAGCCGACGCGCGCACCCTCGGAACGGCCGATCCAGTTGCGCTGCTGCAGCTTGATGGCCTCGGGCCAGTCCAGCCCGTCCAGGTCGTCCAGCAGCCGGTCCGCGTAGGCGGTGATGCGCATGTTCCACTGGCGCAGCTTGGCCTTGAAGACCGGGAAGTTGCCGCGCTCGGAGCGGCCGTCCGCCGTGACCTCTTCGTTGGCCAGCACGGTGCCCAGTCCGGGGGACCAGTTGACGGGCGCGTCCGAGGCGTACGCCAGGCGGTACTGCCCCAGGACGTCGGCGCGCTCCGCAGCGCTCAGCACGCCCCACTCGCGGCCGTCCGGGGTCGGGCGCTCACCGCTCTCGAACTGGGCGACGAGCTCGGCGATCGGACGCGCCCGGTCCGCCTCGGTGTCGTACCAGGAGTTGAAGATCTGCAGGAAGATCCACTGGGTCCACCTGTAGTAGTCCGCGTCGATCGTCGCGAACGACCGGCGCTTGTCGTGACCCAGGCCCAGCCGGCGCAGCTGGACCTTCATGTTCTCCATGTTGGCCTCGGTGGAGACCCGCGGGTGCGTGCCGGTCTGCACGGCGTACTGCTCCGCGGGCAGACCGAAGGCGTCGAAGCCCAGGGTGTGCAGGACGTTGTGTCCGGTCATCCGCTGATGGCGGGCGTAGACGTCGGTGGCGATGTAGCCGAGCGGGTGGCCGACGTGCAGTCCCGCACCCGACGGGTACGGGAACATGTCCATGATGAACTTCTTGGGCCTCGCAGCCAGTTCCGGATCGCCCGCCAGGTCGCCGGCCGGGTTCGGCGCCTCGTACGTCCCTTCGGCGTCCCAGAAGTCCTGCCAGCGTGCCTCGATGTCAGCGGCCATCGCCGCCGTGTAGCGGTGCGGCGCGGCGACCTCGGCCGCGGTGTTCGTCTCGCTCATGATCCTCAAAGCTCCATCGATCGTCATCTGCGGCGCCCACGTCCACGGACACACGTCTACGGACACACGTCTACGGAAACGAAAAATCCCCTCGCACAGGAGGGGACGCCGCGCCGAGTCCGACCAGGCGCTCTCACCGGTCGGTACTGATCAGCGCGGCTCGCTAAGCAGAAGGCCTACGGCACGCACGGCGCCAGGGTACCGCACGGGCCCTGAGCCCTGCCCGGCAGATACCCGTACGGAAGACCGGCCCCGGTCGTGCCCCCTGCGGGCACGGCACGCACGCCATCGGCACGATCTCTGCGCAGGACCCACACACTCCGGGGGTTACTCCGCGTACTGCCCTCTATCGGGGCAACATCTCAAATCCCATACCGGCTGGTAGGCAGCGACTTAGCATGCGGCAACGGGACCGCTTTGCCGAACCATTCGGAGTCGCCCCCATGAAGCCTCATCGCAGGATCCGCTCGTCCCCCTCCATGAACCGCAGCCCAGCCATGAGCCGCTCGGTGCAGGGCGGCCTGACCGTCGCGGCGCTGGTTCTCATCCCGCTGCTCGCCGTCGCGGGAAGCGACGGTCTGCGCGCCACGCTCGACTTCACGACCGGCGTCCTGACGCTCGTATCGCTCACGGCGGCGGTCGCCTGGGGCCTGCTGGCCACCGACCGCCTCTTCCTCTCCACCCGGCAGCGGCTGATCGCCCAGGGCATCCACCGGGCAGCCGCGGTCGCCTCGCTCGGCTTCCTGCTGCTGCACGGCACGGTGAAGGTCGCGCTCGGGCACGTGGAGCTGCTCGGCGCCCTCATACCCTTCGGCCTCGGGTTCGGCGGTACCGCCGGCCTCATCGGCTTCGGCTCACTGGCCGGGCTGCTGATGATCGTCGCCGCGGCGACCGGTGCCATGCGCAGCGCCTTCGCCACCCCGGGCAGGATCGCCGGCCGCTGGCGCGCACTGCATGCGCTCGCCTATCCGGCGTGGTGCTTCGCACTCGTACACGGCCTGTACGCCGGGCGGCAGCCCGCGACCTGGGTCGTCGTGATGTACATGCTCTGCCTGCTCGCGGCGGCCGCCGCCCTGGGGCTGCGCCTCCTCCCCGGCCCGGCCAGGCGCCTGATCACCGAACTGGTCACGGCTCTGATCCGGCCCGACCTCCCGCCGGCCCCGGACTCCGACCCGGCCGTGCGGACTTCCCCGCTGCCCGGCGCGGACCACGTGGCTCCGTTCCCCCGCCAAGGACTGCCGCCCGACGCTCCGGGCTGGGGGGACGACGGGCACGGACGGGGGTACGACCGGCGTGACGGGCACGGGTGGGGCGACGAGGGGCATGACGTGCGCGCCACCCCGGTCCGTCCACGGACACTCGCCGCCCCGGCGCCCCCGTCGTTCGCGGCTCCGGACCCCGCCGCCCCCTCGTACACGCCCCCGCCCTTCGAGCCGGCGCCCTTCGAGCCGCCTCCTCGCAGCTCCGAGCGGCTCGACCACGATTTCGTACGGACGTACGCGCCGCCCTCCGGAGCGGAGTCCGGCATCTTCGCGGCCTACCGGGCCGTCTCACGACCTGCTGCGCAGCCGCCCGACGGACGCACGGACGACCACTGGCCGGCACCGTCCCCCGCACCCCCCGCGTGGGCGCTCGGGCCGTCCTACCCACCCGATGCCACCGGCGACGCCGGCCATGCCTACAGCCAGAGCCAGGAGCCGGCCGCGTACGGCCGGTCCGGGGAACCCTCCGCGTACGGCCGGTCCGGGGAACCGGCCGCGTACGGCTCCGCGCCGGAGGCCTCCGCTGCGCACCCGTTCCCCGCCGCGGATCCGGCCGGCCGGGGCGGTGGTCCCGTCCGGTACGACGCCGAGACCGAACAGCTGCCGGGGCCGCTCTATCCGCCCCCCGCCGGAGAACCATGGCACGCACCCGCAGGAGACCGACCGTGAACGTCCCCCTCCCCGATGTACCCGAGGTCCGCGTCGTCGGCCTTCCCCAGCTGACCACCGGCTTCGACCTGGTGGAACGCCTGGACCTCGCGATGCACCTCAAGGTGCACGGACCGCTCGAACCGATGACGGGCGAGCGCCTGGCCGAGCTCTCGGAAGCCATCTCGCTGCGTGGCCGCGGCGGTGCGGGGTTCCCCTTCGGCAAGAAGCTGCGCGCTGTCGCGAAAGCCTCCATACGCCGCGGGGTACGGCCCGTCGTCGTGATCAACGGAAGCGAGGGCGAACCGGCCTGCCGCAAGGACACCGTGCTCCTCAACCGGGCCCCCCACCTCATCCTCGACGGCGCGCTGCTCGCCGCGGAGGCGCTCGGCGCCCGCACCCTCGTCGTGGCCGTCACACGCAACTCCACGGAGATCTCCGTCCGGGCCGCGCTGGCCGAGCGCGGGCTGTCCGACCGGCGGGGGCGGCACCTGCGCGCCCGGGTGGTACGCACCCCGGAGCGCATGGTGTCCGGCGAGGCCTCCGCGGTCATCCGCGCGGTGAACGGCGGTCCCGCCCTGCCCCCCGGGCGACGGGAGCGCGCAGCGGAGTCAGGGGTGGCGGGCGCGCCGACGCTCCTGTCGAATGCGGAGACGTACGCGCAGTTGGCGGTCGCCGCCCGGATCGGCGCCCGCCGCTACGGGCACACCGGCCTGGCGGACGAGCCCGGGACGGTCCTGCTGACCGTCTCCGGGGCCGTGGCGCAGCCGATGGTGGTCGAGGTGCCGACCGGCGTCCCCCTGCGGTACGTCCTGCAGATGGCCGGTGCTCCACCGCTGCCGCAGGGCGTCCTGACCGGCGGCTACCACGGCAACTGGATCGACTCGATCGCCGCGCACGACGCCGTGGTCTCCCGCGCCTCACTGGCGGCGGCGGGCGGCGCGCTCGGCGCGGGCGCCATTCTTCCGATCGGCCCGGAGACGTGCCCGATCGGGGAGTCGCTGCGGATCGCCAACTGGCTGGCCGCCGAGACGGCGGGCCAGTGCGGGCCTTGCAAGCTGGGACTGCCTGCCGCGGCAGGCGGCCTCTCCGACGTGCTGAACGGAGGCGGTCCCACCGCCCTGGAGGCACTGCGCGAGGTGACCCAGGCGGTGAAGGGCCGCGGGGCGTGCAAGCATCCCGACGGATCCGCGCGCTTCCTGGCGTCCACCCTGTCCGCGTTCACCGACGACCTGGCCGCGCACGTGCTGGACGGTGGCTGCGGGCGGGAGACGCTCGGCGTCCTCCCCCTGCCCGCGGCGGGCTACGAGGACGTGGAGGAGTCGATCCCGAGCGGCGAGAGGCTGGCGGTCGACTGGACGCTCTGCCAGGGACACGGCCTGTGCGCGGACATCGTCCCGGAGCTGATCAGGCTGGGCCCTGACGGCTACCCGGCGCTGGCGGACGCCGCCGTGCCCATGCATCTGCGGGGCCGCGCCCAGCGGGCCGTACGGCGCTGTCCGGCGCTTGCCCTCCGTATCGAACAGGCACCAGCCGAACGCCCCGCCCTCCCGAGCCCGCAGCGCAAGGCACTGGGCAGCGGACGCGGTTGATCCTCCCGCGGTCCTTGACCGGCGGTCCGCCGGGTACGAAAAGAAGCGGGTCGTCCGATTCGGACGACCCGCTTCTTCACTGTGGAGCTAAGGAGAATTGAACTCCTGACCTCCTGCATGCCATGCAGGCGCTCTACCAACTGAGCTATAGCCCCGTGCTGTGTGCCGCCCGGTTTCCCTGGCGACATCGAGAACATTACACGGTCCCCCCTGCCCATCAAAAATCGTTTCCACTGTGCCCCGATCTGCCCGGTGGGCAACGCTCTGACCAGGAGCAGGAGGTGGTCCGGCCGCCGGGACCGGTCAGGCGGTGGCGAAGGAGTAGAAGCGCTTGAGGGTGCAGTGCTCCTCCAGGAGCCGGCCGTAGATGGGCTCCCCCTCCAGCTCCCGGTACGTCTCGATGGGGTCGCCTTTTATGATCAGCGCCCGCGCGCACTCCTCGCACCAGTACTGGAACTCGGTGTTGACCGGGTCCATGTCCCTGACGATGGGCGTACCGCTGCCGCACCAGTCGCACTTCCGCCTGTGTGCACCCATCCGGTCAGCCCCGACTGCTGGGGCAGGCCGTGCGCGCGCTGCAGTCGGGCGGGAAGGCGGGGAGACCGGGGGGCGAGGTGGAGGTGACGGGCAGGTCCAGGACCTGTACGCGGCTCGCAGGCATCGCGCTCCCTCCCGATCGGTCCGTCGCCCCCTCCGGCGCTCCGATTCTGCCATGCCCCCGCAAGGGGGTCAGCCCGGTGAGGAACCCGCCACCCGCCTCGGTCACGCACGGGCGGGTGCCGGCGCGGAACGAAGGCCCGGGAGACACGAAGGCGCGGAGATAAGGGGGGAGAGACAAAAGGATCCCGCCCCCTGCTGGGGACGGGATCCTGACTGTGGAGCTAAGGAGAATTGAACTCCTGACCTCCTGCATGCCATGCAGGCGCTCTACCAACTGAGCTATAGCCCCGCTGTCCGCTGTGTTTCCCTGCGTTTCCGCGCTGCGAACAAGAAGAACTTTAGCCTGCGACCAGCCGGAAAGTGAAATCCGGCCCTCGCCTCCTGGGAAGGGTCCCGGAGCACCCGTCAGTCGTCGTCGCCGAGCACCGGCTCGGGGAGCGTCCCGGCGTTGTGTTCGAGGAGTCTCCAACCACGAGCGCCCTCACCCAGCACGGACCAGCAGCAGTTGGAGAGGCCACCGAGCCCTTCCCAGTGGTGGGAGTCCAGACCGAGCAGACGACCGATGGTCGTGCGGATCGTGCCGCCGTGACTCACGACGACCAGCGTGCCCGCGTCGGGCAGCTTGCCGGCGTATTCCAGGACCACCGGGGCAGCCCGGTCGGCGACCTCGGTCTCCAGTTCGCCGCCGCCCCTGCGCACGGGCTCGCCACGCTTCCACGCGGCGTACTGCTCGCCGTACTGCCCGACGATCTCCTCGTGCGTGAGCCCCTGCCAGGCACCCGCGTACGTCTCACGCAGTCCCGAGTCGTGTGCGACCTCGAGACCGGTGATCGCGGCAAGCTCGGCGGCCGTGTCCGCTGCCCGCCGCAGGTCGGAGGCCACGATGGCGTCCGGCTTCAGCGAGGCGAGAAGCCGGGCGGCCCGACGGGCCTGGCCGACACCGGCCTCCGTGAGGTCGATGTCGGTGGAGCCCTGGAAGCGGCGCTCGAGATTCCATGCCGTCTGACCATGCCGCCAGAGGACGATTCTGCGGCCCCTGCCGCTCGTGCTGCCGTTCAGTTCTGTTCACCTTCCGTGACGCCGTGGAGCTGGGCGTGCTCCTCGGCCTTGCCGCGGGTCTTGAGCGCGTCCTCGGGGAGGCCGATCTCGGGGCAGTCCTTCCACAGACGCTCGAGCGCATAGAAGACGCGCTCCTCGCTGTGCTGGACGTGGATCACGATGTCGACGTAGTCGAGAAGGATCCAGCGGGCGTCGCGGTCTCCTTCACGGCGCACCGGCTTGGCACCGAGCTCCTTCTGGAGCCGCTCCTCGATCTCGTCGACGATCGACTTGACCTGGCGGTCGTTGGGAGCCGAGGCCAGCAGGAAGGCGTCGGTGATCGACAGCACGTCGCTGACGTCGTAGGCGATGATGTCGTGCGCGAGCCGGTCGGCCGCCGCCTGGGCGGCAGTGGTGATGAGCTCGATGGAGCGGTCCGTGGCGGTCACATGCAGGCTTTCGTCGGCGGTCGGGGTCACCCTCTGGGAGGGTGCTGAAGATCGTGGTCGCGGGCCGAGCCACTCTCTTCAGTACCCTCCTAGGGTCTCACGGACCGCCGACAGCCCTTACGACGTCGACTCCGCGATCGTGTAGTCCTGCCCCAGGACGACGGACACATCCGCGTTCGCCGCCGGCTTGCCCTGTTTCGCCGCACTCGTCGGCAGCCCCAGGGTCTTGGCGATCTCGACCGCCTTCGCCTTGTCCCCGGCCGTGCCGTAGAGCACTTCGGAGGAAGCCTCGGTATCCGCCTTGCCACTGTCGACGAACGTGTAGCCGCCGTTGACCAGCTGGACCCTGGCGGCGTCCGTACCGGCCGGGTCGCCGGTGGCGTTCTTGATCCCGACGCGTAGCGCCGCATCCTGTTCCGGAGCCTTCACCGCGCCGCCCAGGATGTCCTTGACGACATCCTCGGTGGCCTTCTCCGTCAGTGTGCCGTCGTCCTGGACCGGAAGCAGCGACGTCTTGTAGTCACCGACCTTCGCGTGCCCGGCGAGCTTCGCCAGGGAGGCGCCCAGATCCTGCTCGGGCAGCGAGGGGTCGAGGATCTGCGCCAGCGTCTCGACGGTGACCGTCGCCGACTTGGGGTCCTCGGGCATCTTGCGCAGCACACCGCGGAGGACCTGCCCGAAGCGCATCAGCTGTCGGGTGTCCGGTTCGCCCGGCCCGCGGTAGGTGGCGTAGGCGACGGCCATCTGCCCGTTCAGCGTCTGCGCCTCCCCCTTGCTGACGAGCGGTGCCGCGCCCTTCTTCGTGTCGGGTACGTCGGCGTCGGTGTCGACCTCGATGTTGCCGACCAGCTCGACGAGGTTCTCCAGGTAAGGGGTGTCGAGCCGCCAGGTGCCGCTGATCGCAGTGCCGAACAGGGTGTCGATCGCCTCGCGTGTGCCGGTGGAACCGTCCTCGTCGACCGACTTGCCGAGTGTGGTGGTGGAACCGTCCTCCGCGGCGACGGCGAGTGAGTTGGGGAGCAGGACGGTGGTGGCCTGTCCGGTGGTCACGTTGTCGACGAGCAGCGCCGTGGAGGTGCCGCCCTTCTTGGTGTTGTGCAGGTGGACGACGATGACGTCCCGCTTCTCCGGGCCCGTCGCCGTGGACTTCCGCTCGTCCTGGCCCGAGATGCCGGGGAACTTGTCCGCGAACCAGAGGTATCCGGCGCCGCCGACGACCACCAGGGCCACGACGACCATGAGCGCGACCATCCGGTTGCGGCCCCGGCGCCGTGCCTCCTCGCGCCGTTCGCTGCGGCTCTCGGTGAATTTCAGCCAGTCGATGACGTCTTCGGAGTCCTCGTCCGGTTCTTCGATGAACGAGAACTGCTCGGTCCGGTAGTCACGGTCGGCGCGCCGCTGTTCGGGGACGGCGGCCTCGGGCGCAGGCTCCGGTTCGTGCCGGGGTTCGGGAACGGTGGCCGGCGGGGCGGCCCACTGCTGGGCGTCGTCCACGGCGGTCTGCCGGCCGGTGTCGTAGCCGTAACCGCCGGACCCGTCGTCGTAGGCATAGCCCTGCTGGGCCTGCTGGGCCTGCTGGGCCTGCTGGGCGGCATACGGGTCGTACTGCTGCTGCGTGCCGCCGTACGGGTCGTAGCCGTACCCCTGACCGGCGCCGAGATCCTGCTGAGTCTGCCCGCCCTGCTGGTCCTGTCCGCCGCCGTGCTGGGCCTGTTGGGCGTACGGGTCGTACTGTTGCTGCCCCTGCTGCTGATACACCGGCTGCCCGAACTCGTCGTAGCCGATGATCTGCGGCTGCTGCTGGTAGTACGGGTCGTACGGGTTCTGTCGGTCGTTCACCGGTGCCCCTCTCCGTGGCTCATTCGCCGCGGTACAGCTGGCGCTTGTCGATGTAGCGGACGACACCGTCCGGCACCAGATACCAGACCGGCTCCCCCTGTGCGACCCTCGCACGGCAGTCCGTGGACGAGATCGCCAGTGCGGGCACCTCCACGAGGGACACGCCGCCCTTGGGCAGCCCGTCGTCCGTCAGTACGTGCCCGGGGCGGGTCACCCCGATGAAGTGGGAGAGCGAGAACAACTCCTCGGCGTCCCGCCAGGTGAGGATCTGGGCCAGCGCGTCGGCGCCGGTGATGAAGAAGAGGTCCGCGTCGCCGTTGACCGCACGCAGATCCCGCAGCGTGTCGATCGTGTACGTCGGCCCGCTGCGGTCGATGTCGCTGCGGGAGACGGAGAACTGCGGGTTGGACGCCGTGGCGATGACCGTCATCAGATAACGGTCCTCGGCAGGGGACACCTGCTTGTGGCTCTTCTGCCACGGCTGCCCGGTCGGTACGAAGACGACCTCGTCGAGGCCGAACTGGGCGGCCACCTCGCTGGCCGCCACCAGGTGTCCGTGATGGATCGGGTCGAACGTCCCGCCCATCACGCCGAGTCGGCGCTTGCCCCGGCCGGTAGGCACTTCCTGCTCTCCCATGCGTGCAGACCCTACTGGCACGGCTGTTCGCCTGGTGTCAGCGGTCGCGGTTGAAGCGGGTGGTGATCCACAGCAGGAGCAGCAGGACGACGAACGCGCCACCACCGGTGAGGTACGGGCTGAGGCTTTCGTGGTTACCACCCTGCTCGCCACCTTCGGAGGCGAGGGTGACCAGCTGGTGCGCGGTGCTCGTGAGGCTCATCTTCTGCAGGACCTATCGATCGGGAGTCGGAAGGAAGACGTCGCGCACATCGTATGCGGGAGCCACGGGCACGCTCACGCCGACTCAGTCGTTGTTGTCGTCGTTGCGGTATCCACGCAGGAGGAACCAGGCGAGCACGGCAGCGCCGACGAGGGACGCGAGCAGCACGATGCGAAGCGTGTCGCCCGGCCCCTGGTCCTCGGACACGGCAGCGAGCAGTGCGACGGTGTGCGGCATCTCGGGCGCTCCTCAAAGTTATCCACAGCCCCCCGCACACCGTAGCGCCAGCACATACGCTGGCTTTTGTCAGGGGGACGAGCGACGACTCGTACGAACAGGGGGCCATCCATGACCGAAAACAGTCACGAGAGCGTGCCGAGCAGGCAGCGTAAGCGGTTTCCGGGTATCTCCTCCCGGGCCTACGAGCACCCGGCGGACCGTTCGGCCCTGGTGGCCCTGCGCAGGCTGAGCGGTTTCGACACCGTCTTCAAGGCACTCAGCGGCCTGCTTCCCGAACGCAGTCTGCGGCTGCTCTTCCTGTCGGACTCCGTCCGGGTGAGCGACGCCCAGTTCGCGCACCTCAACGACATGCTGCGGGACGCCTGTTACATCCTCGACCTGGAGAAGGTCCCGCCGATGTACGTCACGCAGGACCCCCGGCCCAACGCCATGTGCATCGGTCTGGACGAGCCGATCATCGTGGTGACGACCGGGCTGGTGGAGTTGCTCGACGAGGAGGAGATGCGGGCCGTCGTGGGCCACGAGGTGGGCCACGCCCTCTCCGGTCACGCGGTGTACCGCACGATACTTCTCTTCCTCACCAGCCTCGCCCTGAAGGTGGCGTGGATCCCGCTCGGCAATGTCGCGATCATGGCGATAGTGACGGCTCTGCGCGAATGGTTCCGCAAGTCGGAGCTGTCGGCCGACCGGGCCGGGTTGCTGGTCGGGCAGGACCTCAAGGCCTCCATGCGCGGCCTGATGAAGATCGCGGGCGGTAACCACCTCCACGAGATGAACGTGGACGCGTTCCTCGCGCAGGCCGACGAGTACGAGAAGGGCGGGGACCTCCGCGACTCGGTTCTCAAGATTCTCAACGTACTGCCCCGCTCGCACCCCTTCACCACCGTGCGGGCCGCGGAGCTGAAGAAGTGGTCGGAGACGCGGGACCACCAGCGCATCATGGACGGCCACTACCCGAAGCGCGAGGAGGACAAGGACACCTCCGTGACGGACTCCTTCCGGGAGTCGGCGGCTCACTACGCGGACACGGTGCGCACCAGCAAGGACCCGCTGATGAAGCTGGTCGGTGACATCGCGGGCGGGGCCGGCGACCTCGGCGGCAAGCTGAGGGACAGGTTCACCGGCGCGGGCGGCGGTGGCGGCGGTACGGCCGCCAAGGGCGGTGCCGCCCCGTCCGGGGACGCTACGGACGGCTCCGAGGGGACCTGGCGGCCTCGGGGCCCTGAGGAGGCCCCGGGGGCGGGGGACTGACGGCCAGCGTCCCGCACAGCGCCGCCGCGGGCGGACCTGTGGCGTACGGGTCGGTGCCGTCCGGCCCCCGGGTGTCCGTCCGCTCACCGGCGAGCAGCGGCCGCAGGCCGCCTGCCGTCTCTGCCGAGCACGACTGCGGGCCGGCCTGGACGTAGGCGCTGCGCACCTCCAGCCGGTGCAGCCGCAGGTCCTCCCGGTCGAGGAGGAAGTGCAGCACGCGGCGCACGGTGAACAGCGACGCGTCGTCCGCCCGGTGGGGGCCGGGCCCGGCATGGCGCAGTGCGTACGTGAAGGTGTGGTCGGACACCACCTCCAGGGTGTCCGATCCCGCCTCCGCGTACGCGAGGGTCCCCTTGACGCGGATGTCGGGGTCGGCGAGCTCCACGTCGGCCGGGTCGAAGCGCACCAGCCAGCCGGTGGCGGAGTGCGCGCCGTCGTCGGCCGGTGAGTTCACGCTCGCCTCGAACTGGCTCGTCTGGTCCGGGTCGAGCAGCCGCCCGACCGGCCGCACGACCCCACCGGTGATGACGTCGGGGTCGAGCGAGGACGCCACCAGGTAGTCCTTGACCGTGCTCAGCGCGATGGTCACCTGGCTGTCGGAGAAGTTCTCCGTCCGCCGGGCGGAGGGCAGGTTGATCCCTGCGGCGCCGGTCCGGAACGCCGCTGCCGGGCCGTCGCCCAGTAGTGCGTCGGAGGTGCCTCCTGGCACGGGGCCCCGGGGCGCGAGGGGAACCACTGTCGTCCGCAGCGGCTCCGCGTGTCTGCCGACGGGCGTCGGATAGGGGTTGCGGAATCCCATGTAGACCGCCGTGGCGAAGGCGAGGGTTATCAGCAGGACGAGAGCGATGGCGGCCCGGGAGCGCCGACGGGTGCCGCGGCCCGGCAGGGAGCGCACGGCCCGTGCGTGCTCGCCCATCCGTTCCTGTGCGGAGAATTCCTGCAACTGGGCAGCTCGGACGAACGATTCGTCGAAGACGAGGGAGCGGTACTCGTCCTCGCCGCCCGGCGGGTTCTCGGGCGGTCCTTCCGGCGGTTCTCCGTGGCCTGTCATGACTACTCCCGATCTCCACGCCGCCGGTGAGGGCGGGTGCCGGGTTTCCGCCTCGGGCGAGTGGCCTTCGGCGGACCTGTCCGTCACGGGTGACACATGGACGAGTGCGTGACCCTCTGCCCGGGAGGCGGGAACGCGGGCGGGGGAAGGGTCACCAGGTCATACATTCAGAGTAGGTCGATCGCCCTCAAGGTAAACGCCCCGCAGGTGGGAGCGCAGCCGGGAGCAGGCGCCGTTACGCCACCGGGTCGAGCCGCACCCCTCGTCACCGATCGAGCCGCACCGCACCACCGGTTCGAGCCACACCCTCGTCACCGGTCCTCGTCACCGGTGCTCGTCACGGCCTGCGGACTGTGCGCGGTCCGGCTCCGGGGCTCGGCTCAGGGGGTGCGGGGCACCGCGGAGACGGCCGGGCGGGAGGCGCCGGCCGACGCGGACGGCGCGGCACCAGGTGTGTCGAGGCCGCTCGTCACCGGTGACGGCACCTGCTCCTGCCGATGGGCGGCGCCTCCGCGGTAGACGGCGCTGAAGGCCAGGGCCACCATCCCGATCCCCATCAGCACGGCGAGGAGCCAGGCGACCGGCCGGTGCCAGCGCACACTGCCCCGGTAAGGCCGCAGGGCGCCGCCATGACGCCCGTACGGACCGTCGAGGTCCTGGTCGTCGTCATAGGGCTCGTCCAGCCCGTAGGAGTCCCCGAAGGCCCTCTCGCGGCCGTACGCGCCGTCCGGGCCGTAGTCGTCGTAGGGGTCGTCGTCCAAGGCGCCGCCGCCGGAGCGCGCTCGGCCCGCCTCGGCGTCGGCCCGAGCCTGTGCGGCCGCGAGCAGGCGCTCGACTGCGGTGGGTTCATGGACCTCCGCCGACCGCACGAAGTCCTCGTCGAACGCCACGGAGGCGAAGTCCTCGTCCGCACCCCCGCGGTCGTCGTCGGGCTCCCGGCCGTCCGGAAACGGCCTGCCCCCCACGTCGTCCGGCACAGGTTCAGGGTAGCCCCGGCGGGGCGTTTTGGGCAGAGAGCCCACGAACTCTCCGACCCCGCCGGCGGCTCACCGGGCTGCCACCCGCCCTACCGGATGTGGCCGTCGCCCGTGACGATGTACTTCGTCGATGTCAGCTCCGGCAGCCCCATCGGGCCACGGGCGTGCAGCTTCTGCGTGGAGATGCCGATCTCGGCGCCGAAGCCGAATTCCCCTCCGTCCGTGAAGCGCGTGGAGGCGTTCACCGCCACGGTCGTCGAATCCACCAACTGGGTGAATCGGCGGGCCGCCGCCTGCGAAGTGGTGACGATCGCCTCGGTGTGCCCGGAGGACCAGAGCCGGATGTGGGCCACGGCCGCCTCCAGCGACTCCACGACCGCCGCCGCGATGTCGTACGAGAGGTACTCGGTCTCCCAGTCCTCGGGCGTCGCCGCCACGACCGTCGCCTTGGTGCCCTCGGCGTGCTCCAGCACCCGCTCGTCGCCGTGCACGGTCACCCCCGCCCCGGCCAGCGCGTCCAGCGCCCGCGGCAGGAAGTCCGCGGCCACGTCCTTGTGGACGAGGAGGGTCTCGGCGGCGTTGCAGACGCTCGGGCGCTGGGCCTTGGAGTTGATCAGGATGTCGACGGCCATGTCCAGGTCCGTCTGCGCGTCCACGTACACGTGGCAGTTGCCGGTGCCGGTCTCGATGACGGGGACCGTGGACTCCTCCACGACCGTGCGGATCAGCGAGGCACCGCCCCGCGGGATCAGTACGTCGACCAGGCCGCGGGCTCGCATCAGTTCGCGTACGGAGTCGCGGCTCTCACCCGGAACGAGCTGCACCGCGTCCGCCGGCAGTCCGGAACCGCCCACCGCGTCGCGCAGCACCCGCACGAGGGCGGTGTTGGACGCGTAGGCGGACGACGACCCGCGCAGCAACACGGCGTTGCCTGACTTCAGGCAGAGCGCCGCGGCGTCGACCGTCACGTTGGGCCGCGCCTCGTAGATGATGCCGACGACCCCGAGCGGCACCCGCACCTGGCGCAGATCGATGCCGTTGGGAAGGGTGGATCCGCGGACCACCTCGCCGACCGGGTCGGGCAGCGCCGCCACGTCGCGGACGTCGGCGGCGATCGCCCGGATGCGCTCCGGCGTGAGCGTGAGCCGGTCGACGATCGACTCGCTCGTCCCGGCCTCTCGGGCACGCGCGACGTCCTCGGCATTGGCCGCGACGATCTCGCTGGTGCGCACCTCCAGCGCGTCCGCGATCGCCAGCAGCGCGTCGTCCTTCGCCGCGCGCGGGAGCGGCGCGATGTCGGCGGCGGCGGCGCGTGACCGGTAGGCGGCCTGGACGACCGGAGACATGTTGTCGTAAGGCGAAAGCGTGGTCATGCCCGCAGGGTAATGCGCGGGCCGCGGGCATCCGCTCCGTATCCCGTGATGCGAGACGGCCGTCCCAGGGACGTGGACCTCCCCGCTGACCTCCCCGCCTCGCGCCCCGCGAGCAGCACGGGCGCGTTCCCGTCCTCGCTCCGCCCGGTACGGGGCGCCCTGCGCCATGCTCGCGCCATGTTCGCAGCGGCCCGTCAGTACGGGTGCACTCCGACCGGGGCCGCCGGCGGCGGGCCGTAGCCCTCCGCGATGCGCTGGTGGTACGTCTCCCGGTCGATGACCTCCAGACCGACGATCTCCCACGGCGGCAGTCCGGCGCTGGAGCGGTGCTCACCCCACAGCCGCAGGGCCACCGCCGCGGCGTCGTGCAGGTCGCGGGCCTCCTCCCAGTAGCGGACCTCCGCGTGGTCGTTGGCGTACCGGCTGGTCAGCAGGAAGGGGTGATCGTGCGCCAGCTGCTCCAGTCCGCGTCTGACCTCCTTCAGCGGTGTCTCACTGCCGGAGACGCTGAGGGTGATGTGCCACAGCTTGGACTTGACCCGCTCCTCTTCCGTCACCACCGGTTTCTGCTCGGGGGTGTGGTCCGCGGGCGGACCGTGGAAGTCGGTCCCCGCTCCGACGCTCGTCAGGGCACGGCTGCCCGTTCCGCGGGGCGGCGCCCCCGGGCGCGCTCGTCTCACCGGCGGCCTCCTGTGAATGCGTAGCGGTGCTGAATGCGTGGCGGTGCTGCCCCTCGTACCCCTGCGACAAAGTTGACCAGTCCGGGGCGGGGCTTGGGGCGGTTTTGGTGAAGCTGTCCGTCAGGAGGCTGGACTTTCAGCCGTTTCAGGGGGCCGGGCGGGGCGTGAGGACGACGAGATCGTCCCTGTGTACGACTTCGCGCTCGTAGGCCGGGCCGAGCTCGCGCGCCAGGTCGCGGGTGGAGCGGCCGAGCAACTGGGGCATCTCCTTGGCGTCGAAGTTGACGAGGCCGCGGGCGACCGCCCGGCCGGCCAGGTCCCGCAACTCCACGGGGTCACCCGCCGAGAACTCGCCCTCGACGGAACAGATGCCGGCCGGCAGCAGCGAGGTGCGACGCTCCACGACGGCCTGCACGGCTCCGTCGTCGAGGATCAGCGCGCCCTGCGGGGTCGAGGCGTGGGCCAGCCAGAGCAGCCGGTCGGCCGAGCGCCGCCCGGTGCGGTGGAAGTACGTACCGGTGTCACGGCCGGCGAGGGCGTCGGCGACCCGGCTCGCGGACGTGAGGACGACCGGGATCCCGGCGGCGGTGGCGATCCGGGCGGCCTCCACCTTGGTGACCATGCCCCCGGTGCCCACGCCCGCCTTGCCGGCGCTGCCGATCGTGACGCCCTCCAGGTCGGCCGGTCCGCTCACCTCGGCGATGCGGGACGTGCCGGGCGTGCTCGGGTCGCCGTCGTAGAGGCCGTCCACGTCGGAGAGCAGGACGAGCAGGTCGGCGTGGACCAGATGGGCGACGAGCGCCGCGAGCCGGTCGTTGTCGCCGAAGCGGATCTCGTCCGTGGCCACGGTGTCGTTCTCGTTGACGACGGGGAGCGCCCCCATCTCGAGGAGCTGGTCGAGCGTGCTGTAGGCGTTGCGGTAGTGGGCACGCCGGCTGGTGTCGTCGGAGGTGAGGAGCACCTGGCCGACGCGTACGCCGTAGCGGGCGAAGGACGCGGTGTACCGGGCGACGAGCAGTCCCTGTCCGACACTGGCCGCGGCCTGCTGGCGGGCCAGGTCCTGGGGTCTGCGGACGAGTCCGAGGGGGGCGAGGCCGGCCGCGATGGCACCGCTGGAGACGAGGACGATCTCCCGCTCCCCGCCGCTCCTGACCTTGGCGAGCACGTCGACCAGGGCATCGACCCGGTCGGCGTCCAGGCCGCCGGCCGCCGTGGTGAGCGAGGAGGACCCGATCTTGACGACGATTCGGCGGGCGTCGGTCACGCCCGGCCTCCGCCCCGCGCCGCCCCCGGAGGGTGTGCGGAGTGCGCCCTCGGATTCCGTTGCCCCTGACACGTACGTCCCCATCACGTCGACCTGCTCGGTCCGCCCAATCTACGCGAGGAGGCCGGGGGCGCGCCGTGCCGTCTCAGCTGCCGTACCCGGCGCCAAGGCCGGGGTGGACGGGATGCCACGGCCGGGGTGGACGAGATGCCGGGGCCGGGAGCCGGCGGGGGGAGCCTCCGGACGGCGCGTCGACGCCCCGCATGACCTCGGCAGCTGTCGGGGACGAGCTGTTTGCGTACTCTCCACCGGCCATTCATCGGGCTACCCTCTACGCGTGACAGATGAACCAACCCGCAAAAGACGCGTTCTACTCAGATCGGGTAAAAGCCCCTTCGATGTGGCTTCCGTGGAGCAGTCACTCCACAGAGACGTCTTCGCGACGAACGCGGGCAACCTGATCTTCAGCGACGCGGCGCACAAACTTCTGACGACGCCGCGGGCCGAGGTCTTCTCCAACGGCATCCGTGCGGATCCGTCAGCGGCCGAGCGCATAAACGAGGAGTTCGACGTATTCGTCGTGCCCCTGGCCAACGCCTTCCGCCCGACCTTCGAGCGGCCGCTCAAGCGGATGACGCAGCTGATCAAGAAGCTGCGCATTCCCGTGGTCGTACTGGGTGTCGGCGCGCAGGCCGACCTCAAGTACAACGCGGCACGGCTGAAGCCGATGGAGCCGACCGTCAGGGAGTTCGTCACCGAGGTACTCAACCGCAGCGCGTCCATCGGCGTGCGGGGAGAGTTCACCGAGCAGTACCTCAACGCCATGGGCTTCCGGGACGTCGAGGTCATCGGCTGCCCCTCGATGTTCATGAACGGCGAGGCGTTCACGCTCGAGAAGCGGGTCGAGGCGCTCAGCGCGGAGTCCCGCATCTCGGTCAACGGCTCGCACAGCGCCGTACGTTCGCACGGTCTCGACGCCATAATCCGGCAGGCCCACCAGCGGTATCCGAACCTGCGGTTCGTCGGGCAGAACCTCTTCGAGGCCGAGCTGCTGCACTGGCGCGAGACCTCGCACCCCACCGGCGCGCAGACCTCCATGCCGACCCACCCGTCCCACCCGATGTACCAGGAGGGCAAGGTCCGGCTCTACGTCGACCCGGCCACCTGGATCAGCGAACTGCGCTCCTTCGACTTCTCGTTCGGCTCCCGCATCCACGGCAACATCGCGGCGCTGCTGGCGGGCGTCCCGAGCACCGTGCTCTGCAGCGACTCCCGGACCCTGGAACTCTGCCGGTACTTCGGCATCCCGCACCGCAAGATCTCCGAGACGCCCAAGAACATCGATCCCGCCGAGCTCTACGCGGCGGCCGACTTCGGCGACCTGGTCAACGGCCACAAGGAGCGTTTCCTGCGCTTCACCGGGTTCATGGAGAAGAACGGCCTGGAGAACACGTTCACCCACGGCGACGGCGGTGCGGCGTTCGACGCGCGGCTGGCCGCACTCACCCTCCCGCCGGCCGTCCGGCCGTGGACGGAGAGCGATCCGGAGGCGCTGCGCGGCCGCTTCAGCTGGATGCAGAGCAGGCTGGAGGAACTGACCGAGCAGAACGCCGCGTTGCTGTCCCAGCTCGGCGCGCGTCCCCGCCGGGTGGGTCTCAGGGGGCAGGGGGCCGACGGCGCGGCCGCCTTGCCGGCGGTCTACCGGCGTGCCAGGCGTGTGGTGGGGCGTCCGGTCAGGAAGCTGCTGCGTCCCGAGCAGTGAGGGACGGATCCGGCTGCCGGATCGGCCCCGCTGCGGACTCCGCACGCCGGTCACCGCCTGTGCAGGACGCGCCGGGCGCCGTTGCGCGCCCGGCGCGCCAGGCGCCGGGCGAAGGCTGCCGGGGACCGGCTCCCCGGCACCTCGATCCTTCTGCCGCCGATCCATTCGGTCACGGTCACCTCGTACGCCCGGTCGGGCAGTCCACCGTGCTCACGGAAGCGCGGATAGGCCAGGTACAGTCGGCCACCGGCGCGGACGGCCGCCGGCTCGTCCCCGCTCTGCATGAAGCGCAGGATCTCCATGAGCAGGTCCGTGCGCCCCTCGGCCAGGCAGAGCAGCCTCAGCCGCTCCTGGACCTTGAGGCGTCGGGCCACCCCTGGGGACCAGTAGGCCTCCAGCAGCGGTGCCGCCCGTTCCGTCTTCTCCTGCCGTACGGCCTCCGACTGCTTCAGCAGGACGGGCCCGAACTGCGGGAGCAGCGTGATGGCGAACGGCCGGACCATCAGCGTGTCCCTGCGTGGACCCGGGGGGACGTACTCCGCGATGAGCTCCATCAGCGCACGGGCCGAGTCGAAGCGCAGGAGGTGGCCTCCGCTCCGTGTCACGTGTTTTCCGTCGTCCCGGCCCACCAGGTAGTAGCAGGTGTGGTCGGCGACGACGGAGACCCCGTTGCCGCGGAGGTAGGCCTCCATGGTGAAGAGCGCGTCCTCGCCTGTTTTCAGCCCTTCGTCGAACGTCATCCCCAGCCGGACGAGCAGTGACCGCCGGAACAGCTTCTGGGCGCTCAGGGTGTACTTGATGTTGGAGGAGTAGAGGTCCGCCCGCTCGACGGTCTCCTTCCACATCGACTTCGGGGCCCCTCGGTCGACGCCGACGGTCTTGCCGAGCACGACGTCCGTGCCCGCCCGGTCCGCCATCGCGACCATCCGCTCGAGGGCCTCCTCGCCGAAGTAGTCGTCCGCGTCGAGGAAGAAGACGTAACGGCCGCGGGCGAGGCCGAGACCGACGTTACGCGGATTGCTGGGTCCGCCCGAGTTCTCCTGACGGACGACGCGCATCGGTACGGCGGTCCGGGCGGCGAACTCCTCCAGGTACTCCCCCGTGCCGTCCGTCGAGCCGTCGTCGACGGCGATGATCTCCATCCGGTCGGCCGGAAGCGTCTGGGCCCCGACGGACTCGAGGCAGCGGATCAGGTAGGGCATCGCTTCGTACGCGCCGATCACGACACTGACGTCTGGCGTGTTACTGGTCATCGCTCCTGGTCCGCATCGCTCAGGGGAACAGCACGGGCACATCGGACGGGCCGTTCGTTCCCCTCCCCCGAGGAGGACGGGCGGTTCGTGCGCCGGGTTGCCTCGGAAGGACGACTTCGTACACCTGGATGACGGATCTGCTCCACCCGGACGTCGACGGAGGCGCCGGACTCCGCGGATGCCGGCCGTGAACGGCAACGGCCCCCGCCCCGAAGGGGCAGGGGCCGCGCGGCCCTGCGGGGCCGGCCGGGGGTCAGCGGGCGCCCGGCCCGCTCACACCCTCCAGGTGTCCGGCGGAGGAGACGGGCACGCCCTCGTCCGCGAGGGGCCCTGCCGCCGTCGGCGGGAGTTCTCCGGTGTTCACGCCGGGAGCTGCACCGGTGTCCGGACCGGCTGCCGGCCGGGACGCGGTCACCGCCGCTCCGGCGGCTCCCGACCCGGTCTTACGCGCGGAGCCCAGGTCCTTCAGCCGCATCGCCGGACGTTCCACCAGGTGCCAGGAGAGCACCGCGGCGGCCAGCGCACCCGCCAGCGACATCGCGAGGTACGGCCAGAAGCCCCAGCGGGCCAGTCCCAGTGCGACCAGGGACTGCTGCACGACGAAGCCGTAGATGTAGATGCCGTACGAGTAGTCGTGGCGCGCGCCGATGCGCCGGAACGGTGCCGGGAGCCGGATGGCGAGCCACAGCAGCAGATAGGCGAAGGCGGGCAGGCCGACGACGAAGAGGTAACCGAAGTGCAGGCTGCCCAGAAGGACCAGCCCCGACGCCACACCCAGGACATCGCTGACCGGGATGCGCTCGCGGTAGCACTCGATCAGCGTCCCGAGGGCGAAGGCGAAGCCGAGGTAGAGGACGACGTCCGGGTCGAACTTGCCCGTCACCTCGAAGAACTCGATGGCCCCGTGGTACGTGGAGTCGCCGAAGCCCGCCCAGAACCGGGTGTGGACCGCGTCGCGGAGGATCAGCCAGCCCAGCACGGCGACGACGAGGAGCACGACGCGGCGTGCGCGCGCGAGAACGCCCGTCAGGGCGAGCAGGGCCACCCCGAAGTAGCAGAGCACCTCGTAACGCAGTGACCACAGGGCGGCGTCGATGCTGGGACTGTGCGCGAGGCCCGAGTCACCCGCGGCGGCGACGACGCCGGAGACGTCGTTCTGCCGGGGGGCGACGGCCCAGTTGGAGGCCAGGTAGTCGATGGGCCCGCGGTCATGGCCCCAGAAACCGTCCAGCCCGCCCTGCTGGCGCCAGTACAGGAAGGGGGCGACGACGAAGGCGGTCACCGCCAGACAGACCCACAGGCCGGGCAGCAGTCGCAGCCCGCGGTGCCAGAGGAAGCGTCCCAGGGACAGCCTCTTGCCACTGCGTGTGACGAGGATCCCGGAGAGTACGAAGAAGCCGTAGACGGACATCTTGCCGAGGTCCGTCTGGCCGTGGCTGAAGTAGTGCCCGAACTCGCTGTCCCCGAAGCCCAGAACACTCGCGTGCGAGACGACGACGGCGGAGGCCAGCGTCAGCCTTATGACGCCGAGGCTGTTGTCACGGCCCGAGAAACACTCGGCCACGGAACCGCGTGACCAGCGTGTACGACGGATACCGTTGACGATGCGCGAAGAGATAAGCGTCCTCCCAGGACAGCTGAACGGGAGCCAGTACCCTGGGTCCGCTCACCGGGCGTGTCATCAGAACGAACGAACGCTAGCGCACTGCGACCGCGTTCCCTCACGTCAGGGGTGAGGATCTGGACACACTTCGGTGACGCCCGGGCCACCGGCACATGGCGCCGGGCCCACAGGTGTCCGAACTGTTCGATCCTGACAACCGCTAGAGTGCATGCGGGCGGTGGCCCATGCCTAAAAATCGGCTGCCGGTCCCAACCCCACCTTGTCGTCCAGGGTTCTTCCAGAGATGGGGCACAGTCGTGTCAGTCAAAGTAAGTGTCGTCATTCCGGTTTACAACCCGGGCAAGTACATCGATCCTTGCATCGATTCGCTGCTGCGCCAGACCCTGCCGGCGGAGGATTTCGAAGTCCTTTTCGTCAATGACGGTTCCACGGACGACACGCGTGAACGGCTCGAGGCACTGGCGGTCGAGCACCCTCACTTCCGAGTGATCACCATCCCGAATTCGGGATGGCCCGGAAAGCCCCGGAACATCGGAGTGGCGGAGGCGAAGGGCGAATACGTCCAATTCGTCGACCAGGACGACTACCTCGCCACCGAGGCGCTGCAGCGCCTGTACGCGATCGGGCACCGGAACGGCTCCGACATCGTCATCGGCAAGGTGGCGAGCAACTTCCGCGGCGTCCCCCACGGCGTCTTCAAGAAGACGCGCGAGAAGTGCACGCTGCGCGACGCCCCTCTGTACGACAGCCTGACCCCGCACAAGATGTTCCGCACGGAGTTCCTCCGAGAGAACGGCATCGCCTACCCCGAGGGGAAGCGGCGCCTCGAGGACCAGCTCTACATGATGCAGGCGTACTTCCCCGCGAAGGTCGTCTCCATCCTCGGCAACTACACCTGCTACTACTACTCGAAGCGGGACGACGGGCAGAACGCGGGATCCGCGAAGATCATCCCGGCCGGCTACTACGGAAACCTCCGCGAAGTCCTCGACGTCGTCGTGGACAACACCGAGCCCGGTGAGTTCCGCGACCTCCTGCTCCGCCGCTTCTACCGCGTGGAGATGCTGGGCCGCCTCAGCGAACCGGCCGTCGTGAAGTACACGCCGGAGTACCTCGACGAGATGTGTGACGCCGTCGGGGACCTGGCCAAGGACTTCATGGACGACGGGGTCCACGACGGGCTCGGTCCCATCCAGCGGCTCCGCTCGACGCTGCTGCGCAACGACGACCGCCAGGGCCTCCTGCGGATCGCCCGTTTCGCCGCCTCCGTCAAGGCGACGGCCCGCCTGCAGGACTTCACCTGGCAGCCGGACGGCCGGATCGCCGTCACCGTGACCGGCCGCCTCGTGCACGGTGAGGACCAGGCTCCGCTGAAGCTGCTGCGCCGTGACGACCGCTACTACCTGCACCCCGACCTGACCGAGGGGCTCCTGCCCGAGGGCGAGCTCCTGGACGTCACGGACGACATCGACGGGTACGCCGCGGAGATTTCCCTGCGCAACCGTGAGACGGCCGTCGAGTGGCCCTGCCCGGCGACGTTCACCACCGAGATCGAGGATCTCGGCGACGACACCTGCGAAGTG
The DNA here is from genome assembly GCF_030816615.1 of Streptomyces sp. B1I3. Lineage (NCBI taxonomy): Bacteria > Bacillati > Actinomycetota > Actinomycetes > Kitasatosporales > Streptomycetaceae > Streptomyces > Streptomyces sp. B1I3. The sequence goes on along the minus strand of NZ_JAUSYD010000001.1, from coordinate 5,412,167 downwards.
GTCCTGCACGGCGCCGGACACGTGACCTCGGAGGCCGTCAAGGGCCGTGGCCGTGTCTCCCGCGGCTTCTGGGACGTGTGGGTCCCGCTGCGCGGCCTGGGCCTGGTGCGCAAGGCCCGGCTCGGCGCGGACCGCGCGCAGCACGTGGACGCCGCCTGCCTGCCCGCCTCCCTCGGTTCTCCCGCCCGCGCGGTCATCCCCTACTTCACCGACCCGCACGGCAACCTCACGCTCGACGTCGCCCGGCGCAGCAAGAAGCTGGCCACGTACCTCGAAGGCCGTCCGGTCCTGCTCGTTCCCGGCAGCCGTCCCGAGCTCCGGCTGGACCTCTTCACCGTCACCGCCACGGCGCAGTCCTCGGTGCAGCTGGTGCTGTCCTCGTCCGGCACCTCCCACACGCTCCCGGCCGTGCTGGTGCCCACGGAGGGACGCGCCCACCTCCCCCTGCCCACCCGGGCGGCGGGCGTCCCGGCCGGCGCCTGGCAGCTGTCCGTACGTCTGGACGGCGGGAAGAGCGCCCCGCTTCCCCTCTTCGAGGTCTCCGTCGACTCCCGCGGCCGGATCAAGCTGCCCGCCGGTCTGGCCGAGGCCGACCCGGAGCTCGTCAGCAGGGTGGTCTCCAAGCGCCGGAAGGTGACCGTGCGCCGTGCGCTGCGCACCGTCGGCGGCCCGATCGCCCGCCGGCTCCCCCCCAGGGCCCGCAAGAGCGCCCGCCGCCTGGCCGCACGGATCATCGGCTGACCGTACGCCCGCCCCGAGCACGACAGAACCGGCAACAAGCACAAGGACGTGATCAACATGCGGCAGCTCTCCATCGCGGGTGCCCTGGTCCATGAACCGAAGGTCTTCCCGGACAGCCGCGGCAGCTTCCACGAGTGGTTCCAGGGAGCCGGCTTCGCCGAGGGGGCAGGCCACCGGCTGAGCCTCGAACAGGCCAACTGCTCCGTCTCCAGCCGGGGCACCCTGCGGGGGATCCACTTCGCCGACGTACCCCCGAGCCAGGCCAAGTACGTCAAGTGCGTACGCGGGGCGGTGCTCGACGTCATCGTGGACATCCGGGTCGGCTCCCCGACGTACAAGCAGTGGGAAGCGGTACGGCTCGACGACGTCGACCACCGGTCCGTCTACCTCGCGGAAGGCCTCGGCCACGCCTTCATGGCGCTGACGGACGACGCGACGGTCGTCTACCTGTGCTCGGAGGGCTACTCCCCCGGCCGTGAGCACGGCATCAACCCCCTCGACCCGGCTCTGGGCATCGAGTGGCCCGCCGACGTCACCCCGCTGCTCTCCGACAAGGACGCCGCGGCCCCGACCCTGGACGAGGCGGAGAAGCAGGGCCTCCTGCCCTCGTACGAGGCCTGCCAGGCGTACTACGCGGAGCTGCGCGCCCGCGGCTGATCCGCGCAGGCGGCGAAGCGGCGGGGAGCCCCCGGTCCGGAGGTACGGGCCGGGGGCTCCCCCGTGCGCGGGCGTCGTCGGTGGACGAGGCCGGCGGGCGCCGCGGCGGGCGTCCTCGGCCGGCTCAGGCCGTCACGGCCTGGATGCTCCTGCGCAGCGGGCCGAAGGCCGACCGGGGGCGTCGCAGGTTGCGTGCCCGGGCGAGCGCGGGCCAGAAGTCCGCGCCGAGGAGGGCCTCGGGCTCGACGGCGTTCTTGCGCACCAGCACCTCGTCGGGCACGTCCTGCGGGTCGGGTACGACGTACTCCTCGACGACCTTGTCGTACACGTTCTTCAGGACGGTGCTGCCGGGGTCGGCGCCGAAGACGGCCAGCACCCCGGTGGGCTCCGTGTCCACCTCGACGACCAGCAGGTCGGGTCGGTAGCGGCGCAGCACCTGCGCCACCTTGTACACGTCTCCGGTCCAGAACTTGGTGTGCCGGTCCCGGGCCGCCTCGTCGGCGTTGCGCGGGAGCATGTCGTCCAGGACGATCACGCTCGACCACCGGGAGTGCCGCTCGACGTTCATGAAGTCCCGCAGCGCGTACTCGAAGAGGTGCATGCCGTCGATGAAGGAGAGCTCCAGCTTCGGCTCCGCGCCGAGCAGGTTCAGCGGGTCCCGGCGGGCGAGGGCGCGGAACGGATTGCGGCCGTTGCGCAGGTGCAGCAGCGGGTCCTTGCGCGCGAAGAAGTCGTCGCTCGTGGCCCTGACCAGGTGAACATCGCAGCTGATGTCCGTCACCACGCGGAAAGCCGGGTCGACAGCGATGGACGGAACCCTGGAGAGGGCCAGGCTCCTGCCGTCGTTGACTCCGATCTCCAGGTAGTTCCGGGGACGGTAGACGCGGTGCAAGGACCGGAGGAATTCATGGCGGTTCACGTGGAGCAGCCCTTCGGCAGGGACCAGCTGGCCAGGTTTTCCGAAGAAGCTATCCCATGGATGTGACGTACGACACCCATTCCGTGCGACATGCGCGTGGCATTCGGGAGCGGTGGTACGGCGACGGCCGGACCCCCGAAAGGTCCGGCCGTCGCCGTTGCCGTCGTGCGGTGGGAGTCAGGGCCGTTCGGCGGCCACCAGCGCGGGGAACGCCTCGCCCAGGGCGGAGCGCCAGTCGCGGATCGGCTCGATCCCCGCCGCCGTCCACCGGTCGTGCCCCAGCACGCTGAAGGCGGGGCGGGGGGCCGGACGCACGAAGGCCTCGCTGGTCGTGGGGCGGACACGCTCCGGGTCGGCGCCCAGCAGCCCGAAGATCTCCCGGGTCAGACCGAACCAGGTCGTCTCGCCGCCGCTGGTTCCGTGGTAGACGCCCGCGGGAGCGGTGCCCGCGAGCGCCGCCTGCCCGAGCCGGACGAGCCGGTCGGCCAGATCGACGGTCCAGGTCGGCTGTCCGCGCTGGTCGTCCACGACGTCGAGGGTGTCCTTGACGCCCTCCAGCTTGATCATCGTCCGGACGAAGTTGCCACCGGCCGCGCCGTACAGCCAGGCCGTGCGGACGACGTACCCGGTCTCCGGCAGGGTCGCGAGCACCGCGCGCTCCCCGGCCAGCTTGGTCCGCCCGTAGGCGCTGCGAGGCCCGGTGGCGTCGTCCTCGGCGTACGGCTTCTCGGCGTCACCCGGGAAGACGTAGTCGGTGGACACCTGCAGGAGGACGGCTCCGTGCTCGCGGCACGCCTCGGCGAGGACCTCGGCGCCCCTGCCGTTGACCCGCAGTGCCGCGTCCTCCTGGGCCTCGGCGTCGTCCACGGCCGTCCAGGCGGCGCAGTTGACGACCACCGCGGGGCGATGCTCCTCGAAGGCCGCACGGACCGAGGCGGGATCGGTGACGTCCACGACGCCGCGCCCCGCGGCGACCGCGGTGACATCCTCCCCGGCGAGCCGGGACATGAGGTCCTGCCCCAGCATCCCCTGGGCCCCGGTCACCAGCCAGACGGCGCTCACAGCGCGGCCCGGTCCTTCAGCGGCTCCCACCAGGCCCGGTTGTCGCGGTACCACTGCACGGTCTCGGCGAGGCCGGTGGCGAAGTCCATGCGGGGCTCGTACCCGAGCTCCTCACGGATCTTGGTGCAGTCGACCGAGTAGCGGCGGTCATGGCCCTTGCGGTCCTCGACGTAGGTGACGCTGGTCTCCCAGTCGGCGCCACAGGCCTCCAGGAGCAGCCCGGTGAGCTCCTTGTTGGAGAGCTCGGTGCCACCGCCGATGTTGTAGACCTCGCCGGCACGGCCCTTCGTGCGGACGAGTTCGATCCCCTGGACGTGGTCGTCGATGTGCAGCCAGTCGCGCACGTTGGCGCCGTCGCCGTACAGCGGCACGGTCTTGCCGTCCAGCAGGTTGGTGACGAAGAGGGGGATGACCTTCTCCGGGAAGTGGTGGTGCCCGTAGTTGTTGGAGCAGCGGGTCACCCGCACGTCGAGGCCGTGCGTGCGGTGGTACGAGAGGGCGATCAGGTCACTGGACGCCTTGGCCGAGGAGTACGGCGAGTTCGGCTCCAGCGGGTGCGTCTCGGGCCAGGAACCCTCGTCGATCGACCCGTAGACCTCGTCCGTGGAGATGTGCACGAAGGTCTTGATACCGGCCAGGTGCGCGGCGTGGATCAGGGTGTGCGTGCCCACGACGTTCGTACGGACGAACTCGGCGCCCCCGTCGATGGAGCGGTCCACGTGCGACTCGGCGGCGAAGTGCACCACCTGGTCGTGCTCGGCCATCAACTTGCCGACCAGTTCGGCGTCGCAGATGTCACCCTGCACGAAGGCGAAGCCCGGGTGGTCACGGACTTCGTCGAGGTTGGCCGGGTTGCCCGCGTACGTGAGCTTGTCGAGGACGGTGACGGAGACGTCGCCCGGTCCCTGGGGGCCCAGCACGGTACGGACGTAGTGGGAGCCGATGAATCCGGCCCCGCCGGTCACCAGGATGTTGGTCGTCATGAAGAGATCTGCACCTTGCTGTGGTCGCCGAGCACGAGTCGGTGGGCGGACGGGTTACGGGGCGCGGGGGTCACTTCGACGTCCCGGCCGATGAGCGACGCCTCGACGCGGCGCACACCGGAGATGGACGCGCCGCGCAGGACGATGGAGTACTCGATCTCGCTGTCCTCGATCCGGCAGCCCTCCGAGACCGAGGTGAACGGACCGACGTAGGAGTCGCTGATGACCGAGTCGGCTCCGATGATCACCGGGCCGACGATGCGGCTGCTGGTGACGCGGGCCCCGGGCTCGATCCGCACCCGCCCGATGATCTCACTGCCCTCGTCGACCGTTCCCTCCGTGGAGGGCTTCAGGGTCTCCAGGACGGAGCGGTTGACCTCCAGCATGTCGGTGACGTTGCCGGTGTCCTTCCAGTACCCCGAGATGGTCGTGGAGCGGACGTCGCGCTGCTTGTCGATCAGCCACTGGATGGCGTGGGTGATCTCCAGCTCGCCGCGCCAGGACGGCTCGATCGCACGCACGGCTTCGTGGACGGCCGGGGTGAAGAGGTAGACGCCGACGAGCGCCAGATCGCTCTTCGGCTCCTTCGGCTTCTCCTCGAGCGAGGCCACACGGCCCTCGTCGTCGAGTTCCGCGACACCGAAGGCGGTCGGGTTGGGCACCTTCGTCAGCAGGATCTGGGCGTCGGGGCGCTCCGCGCGGAACTCCTCGACGAGCCCTGAGATGCCGCCGACGATGAAGTTGTCGCCGAGGTACATGACGAAGTCGTCGTCACCGAGGAAGTCGCGTGCGATGAGCACCGCGTGCGCGAGACCCCGCGGCTCGTCCTGGGGGATGTACGTGACGTCGATGCCGAGAGCGGAACCGTCACCGACGGCCTCCCGGATCTCCGGAGCCGTGTCACCCACGATGATGCCGACATCGGTGATCCCGGCCTCGGCGATGGCTTCCAGCCCGTAGAAGAGAACCGGCTTGTTCGCCACCGGAACCAACTGCTTGGCCGACGTGTGTGTGATGGGGCGCAGGCGGGTGCCCGCCCCGCCGGAGAGTACGAGAGCCTTCACGTTGTCCTGTCCCGATGGTGAGGTACCGGCCCTGTTCCGGACCGCGAATTTTTGTGCGAGTTTATCCTCGCGTTCACCCGCCGTCCTGTCGCCAGGTGCCCACGGGGGCCACGAGGGCTCTCCGCGAGCGGCTGACGGGCCACGCGCCGGTGCGGCCGGGACCTCAGCCGACGCCCAGACGCGCCCGCCAGCGCCGCAGGTCCCTGCGCACCCGCCGGACGACGCGCCGCGCCGTGGACGGCCGTGGCGCCGGCTTCGGCGCCCTCTTCGGCCTCTCGACGCGGCGGCTGCCGTGCCAGTCCGGCACGGTGACCTCGTAGTCCGCGTCGCGGAGGCCGGCACTTGCGTCCCGGAAGTGCGGATAGGCGAGGAAGAGCTTGTCGCCGTTCTCCGAGCTGACCAGTTCCGGCACTTCCTTGGCCTGCAGGAACCTCAGCACGTCGGCCAGCAGGTCGAGACGCCCGTGGGCGACACAGACCAGCCTCAGCCGCTCAGCCACCTTGATCCTGCGGGCCACACCGTCGGTCCAGTATGCCTTCATCAGCGGAGCCGCGAGTTCCATCTTGTGTTTCTGTTCGCTCTCCGGCTGCTTCAGGATGCCCGGGGCGAACTGCTGGAGCAGTCCGACCGTGAAGGGCCGCACCATGAGGAGATCACGCTTCGGACCGGCCGGTTCCAGTCGGTGGATGAGCGCCATCATGGCTTCCACCGCTTCGAAGCGCAGTACGTAACTGCCCCTCCTGGTGGCGTGATTGCCGTCCTCACGGCCGACGAGGTGATAGCAGGTGTAATCGGAGATGATCGAGACACCCGCTGCTCTCAGATACGCCTCCATGGTGAAGAGGGCGTCCTCACCCGTTCTGAGTTCCTCGTCGAAGCGCAGGCCGATGCGCTCCAGCAGTTCACGCCGGAAGAGTTTCTGTGCGCTCAGCGTATAGATGATCTTGGACCGATGGACGTCGACACGCTCCTGCGTCCGCGTCCACATCGACTGGGGCGCCCCCCTGTTGACGCCGACCACCTTGCCGAGCACCACGTCGGTACCGGCGCGGTCGGCCATCTCGACCATGCGCTCCAGGGCCTCGTCACCGAAGTAGTCGTCCGCGTCCAGGAAGAAGACGTAGCGGCCGCGCGCCAGGTCGATACCCACATTGCGCGGACCGCTCGGGCCCCCTGAATTCTTCTGCCTGATCACGCGGGTGGGAACCTGCGACCGGGCCGCGAATTCCTCCAGGTACTCCCCCGTGCCGTCGGTCGAACCGTCGTCCACCGCGACGATCTCGATGCGATCGGCACCGATGGTCTGCGCCTCCACCGATTCGAGGCAGCGGATGAGATAGGGCATCGCATCGTAGGCGCCCACGATGACACTGACATCAGGAATATGTGTGACGTTCACACAAACAGAAGACAGTCGGAACGGACCGGTGGTTGTGCGACGTCACCCATCGGACATGTGACTCGTAACACAAACGGCCCAGTAACTCCCTCTTATGGGCTACTGGGCCGTTCGGTCGGACGGATGCGGGGTCGTTCAGCCGCCGACGGGTTCGCCGAGGCTCCGGGCGACGCCGATGTTGCGCGCCTCGGCCTTGGCGGCCAGCGCCTGCACCGCGGTGTCGAACTGCTCGAGGGATGTGGGCTCGTCGGGGCCGAGCAGATACCGCTTCAGCTCGCGCCGGGCCTCCGCCAGGGTGTCGGCGGCCGGATCGGTGATCGCGGCCAGCAGGGCGTCGAGCTCCGTCGCGGGGTTGGAGAGGATGACCGCGGCGCGTACGGCGGTGTTCTGCCGCTGGAACTCCTCGGCGCCCACCCCCGCCGAGTCCGTCACGGCGTACGGCTTGCCGCTCGCGATGAAGTCCGACACGACGCTGGAGATGTCCGAGACCATGGCGTCCGACTCGTTGAAGCAGTCGTACAGCCGGGGCTCGGGGCCGGCGATGACCTTGTGCTCCCACCAGCCGGCGGCACGCCAGTACGCGTCGTTCCACTCGTCCCTGAGCTTCAGCGTCTCCGCCTCCACCTCCGGGGCGATCCGGGAGTCACGCGAGAGCTCCGCCTCGTCCTTGTCGGTGCTCGCGCTGCCCGCGAGCTGGGACAGCCGCACCTCGATGCGGGCCATCTCGGCCTGCGCCTCGGCCTGTCCGGCACGCAGCGCCTCCCGCTCCTTCGCCCACCGGGGATCCACGGCGCGTTCGGCAGCCGCCTGCTGGATCATCGCGGTGATGCGGAAGTGCGCCGCCTTCGCCTGCGCGCTGCGCGTGCCGGTGAAGGGGTGCGGCTTGTAGAGCACCCGGACCGGCTGCTCGGCGGTCAGCAGACGCCTGACGATGTTCTCGCCCGCCAGCAGCAGGGAGGTGTTGCCGGGGTTGTCGTCCCAGCCCTCCCACGTGGGGGCGTACAGCACGGTCGGGACCGGGTTCCTGGGCGCACCGGTCCACGGCTTGATGGAGGCCAGCTGGGGGCGCCCCACCTCGACGATGTCCTCGTCCCGCACCCCGACGTCGGCCAGTGCGTAACGGTCGCGTCCGGCCTTGCCCGCCGTCCACACCTCGTCGTACACCTTGCTGTACGGGTTGACGCTGGCGAGCTTGTCGCTGTCGCCGTGCCCGATGAAGACGTGCTTCATGGTCGGGACCCGCAGCATGTGGATGTTCTTGCCGACGTTGGCCGCGTACAGGGCGACGCGTACGGAGGAGAGGTCCAGGTTCATCAGGTGCACACCGCCCGGCACGCACAGCACCGGTACCGACGTCATGGCGAGCTGGGGGACGATGTTGCGCTCACGCAGGAAGATCAGCGGCCGCCCGCCGAGCCGGGCCATCGTCTCGAGCCACATGTTGACCTGGTACGCCGAGTCCTTGGAACCCGAGAAGTACAGGATCACGGTGGGGCGGTAGTCGCGCAGCCAGTTGTCGACCGCCGCGAGGACGGTGGCTTCCGGGACGACGAGCCGGCTCGGACGGATGTGCGGCAGCAGAGCGGCGAGGTAGAGGAACGCCGTGCCGAGCATGAGGGCCAGGCCCGCGTACGCGACGACTTCGGTGTCCGAACCGATCGCGATCAGCACGCCGACCATCGCGAAGAGATCCAGGTGCAGCATCTTCTCGGCCGGACGGTTCATCAGCAGCTTCGGCGGGGCGTCCCGCACGGCCAGCGCGCTGAGGTCCACGTTGCGCGTGACCACCGGCAGCTTGCGGCGCAGGCGGATGAGGGTGACCATCGCGCTCTGCGGCGCCTGGAGGCCGTAGAAGGCCAGCAGGCAGGCCACGGTCACGTAGAAGAGGGGGTCCTCCCCGTATCCCATGCGCGAGAGCAGCAGGATCAGCAGCAGCTGACGTACGAGGAAGCGGATCGACAGACCCGCGCGCACCGCGGCCAGCCGGTTGACGAGGTAGCTGCCGCAGCGGTGCAGATAGTGGTCGGCCGCGTACGTCACGAACGCGGCGAACGCGAAGAACCACAGATTGGGAATGACCGCCGCGAGCATGACGCACGGGAAGCCCAGGCCCACGAGGAGCGCGGCGGCCAGCTCCGAAACGCTGCCGACACGAGCCAACCGAATGGCTTTCGAAATCACGAAGTACCGCTCCCGAGGATGCCGACTGATTACCTTGCGGGGGAAATGTGAAGAGCAACTTCACGAATTCGGACCCCGCCGATTCACCGTTACGGCGAACCGACGGGGCCCGAATAGTCGATCATTAAGTATTACACATCGATCTGCCGGTCCAGCACCGAGGCCAGCGCCTGCTCGAAGCCGGAGGCCTCGCTCGCGCCGCGGGTCGGGTCCTGCTGCCGGACATCGATCACGTGGCCGGTCATCTCCGACAACAGGACGTCGACGGACGTACGGGCCACCGCCTCCGAGGAGAGCAGCGAGCCCACCGGCTCGTCCCCGAACGCCTTGGTCCGCATGGGTGTCGCGGTGCGCTCGGGATTCACGCAGTTCACCCGGACACCGTCCGCCGCCCACTCGTCCGAGAGCGCCTGGGTGAGGTTGACCATGGCGGCCTTGGTGGAGGAGTAGAGGCTGTACTCCGCGCGGCCACGCGTGTAGCTGCTGGAGGTGTAGAGCAGCAGCTGGCCCTTGGTCTCCGCCAGGTACTTGTACGAGGCACGGGCGATCTGCACCGGAGCCAGATAGTTGACGTTGAGCGCCTCCTGGATCGCGGTGTTGTCCGTCTCGGCCAGCTTGCCGATCCGGAGCACACCCGCGGTGTTGACCACGTAGTCGATCCGCCCGGTCTCGGCGTACGCCTTGGAGAGCGCGTCGTCGACGTGCTCCGGGTTCTCGACGTGCGTGCCCGTGGTGGAACGGCCGAGGGCGTACACCTTCGCGCCGTACGACTCGGCGAGCGAGGCGATGTCCGCGCCGATGCCGTACGAACCGCCGAAGACCACCATCGTTTTGCCGGTGAGCAGCTCCCGGTAGTCCGCGTCGCCCGTCGGCTGCGGGGCGGCCGTGGAGGCCAGCTGGAACAGCTTGTCCGCGATGAAGACGTCGACCGGCTGGGTGACCTTCATGTTGTACTCGTCGCCCGCGACGACGTAGATCGGCACGTCCGGCAGGTACTTCAGGACCACCGAACAGTCGTCGGTGGCCTGGAAGTTCGGGTCTCCCGCAGCGACCTCGTAGGCCCGCCGGATGGTGGAGAGCTTGAAGGCCTGGGGCGTCTGGCCGCGGCGCAGCCTGGAGCGGTCGGGGACGTCCGTGATGAACGCGCCGTCCTCCCCGTGGGTGCGGGTCACGATGATGGTGTCCGCGGACGGGATGGCGACGTCGACGGCCTGGTAGCGGTCGAGGGCGTCGACGCAGTCCTGGATGACGCGCTGGGACAGCAGCGGACGCACGGCGTCGTGGAACAGGACGTTGCGGTCCTCCCCCTCGGCCAGACCCTCGCCGAGGGCCGCGATGGCGCGCTCGGTGGTCTCGTTGCGGGTCGCACCGCCCTCGATCACCTTGACGACCTTGGTCAGGCCCGCCTTGGCGACGATCTTCTCGACGTCGGACACATAGCCCGGGGCCATCAGCACGATGATGTCGTCGATCGAGTCGGCCTGCTGGAAGATGGTCAGGGTGTGCTCGATGACCGCTTTGCCCGCGATCTTCAGCAGCTGCTTCGGTATCGACAGACCCACGCGCTGACCGGTACCGCCGGCGAGTACGACTGCCGTGGTGCGGACTTGGGCTATGTACTGCTCAGACACAGACGACCTACCTCGCGAGGGCTGGGGAACATCCCGATGGTTACACTCTCCGTTACCATCTCGCAAGGTGGACGTCGAGCCCGGCTCACCCGATGGACACCTGTGGTTCCCCGCTCACACTGGGAAAACACCAGCACCACGGCGGTGCGGGCGCGTGACCGACACCACACGTCTGAGCGGCATGGATCACCGAGGAGCGCGGCACCGTCACTCCGCATCTCACCCGGGCAGCCCATCGGCGGCTCCTCGGCCGGGTGAACCCCGCCCCCGCGGCCCGGGCCGGCGCCCGGCTCCGCAGGCACCGGGAAGGCGACGGCCAAGACGCCGTCGCCCCGCCCGGTACCGCGGGATCACTCCCCGAAGGGCTCGAACGCGTCGTACTCACCCTGCGCGTCGTGGCGTTCGGCATCCCGGTCGCGGCGGCGCTGCTCCGCGGGGCGCGGAGCCTCGAGCCGGTGGTCCTCGCCGCGGCGGCCCAGCATCTCGGCACCCGCCGTCATGGTCGGCTCCCAGTCGAACACGACCGCGTTCTCCTCGGGCCCGATGGCCACGCCGTCACCGGCCTGGGCACCCGCCTTGCGCAGCGCGTCCTCGACGCCGAGGCGGTTGAGCCGGTCGGCGAGGTAGCCGACGGCCTCGTCGTTGTTGAAGTCGGTCTGCCGGATCCAGCGCTCGGGCTTCTCCCCCCGCACCCGGTAGATGCCTTCCTCGTCCCTCGTCACCGTGAAGCCCGCGTCGTCGACGGCCTTGGGGCGGATGACGACCCTGGTCGACTCCTCCTTCGGCTTGCTCGCGCGCGCCTCGGCGATGATTCCGGCAAGGGCGTACGACAGCTCGTTGAGACCCTTGTGCGCGATGGCCGACACCTCGAAGACACGGTAGCCGCGCGCTTCCAGGTCGGGCCGGATCATGTCGGCGAGGTCCTGACCGTCCGGGATGTCGACCTTGTTGAGGGCGACGATGCGCGGACGGTTCTCGAGGCCCCCGTACAGCCGCAGTTCCTCCTCGATCATGTCGAGGTCCGAGACGGGGTCGCGGTCCGACTCCAGCGTCGCGGTGTCCAGGACGTGCACGAGGACGGAGCAGCGCTCGACGTGCCGCAGGAACTCCAGGCCGAGACCCTTGCCCTGGCTGGCGCCCGGGATGAGGCCGGGGACGTCCGCGATCGTGTAGACGGTCGAGCCGGCGGTCACGACGCCCAGGTTGGGCACCAGGGTCGTGAACGGGTAGTCGGCGATCTTCGGCTTGGCGGCCGAGAGCACCGAGATGAGGGAGGACTTGCCGGCGCTCGGGTAGCCGACGAGCGCGACGTCGGCGACGGTCTTGAGCTCCAGGATGATGTCCCGGCTCTCCCCCGGCTCGCCGAGCAGCGCGAAGCCGGGCGCCTTGCGGCGGGCCGAGGCCAGCGCGGCGTTGCCGAGGCCGCCGCGACCGCCCTGGCCGGCGACGAAGGTGGTGCCCTGGCCGACCATGTCCGCCAGGACGTTGCCCTCCTTGTCGAGGACGACGGTGCCGTCGGGGACGGGCAGCACGAGGTCCTGGCCGTCCTTGCCGGAACGGTTGTCACCGGCACCGGGCTGGCCGTTCGTGGCCTTGCGGTGAGGGCTGTGGTGGTAGTCCAGCAGCGTGGTGACGGACTGCTCGACGACGAGGATCACGTCGCCGCCGCGTCCGCCGTTGCCCCCGTCGGGGCCGCCCAGCGGCTTGAACTTCTCACGGTGTACGGAGGCCACGCCGTGGCCTCCGTTACCCGCGGCGGCATGCAGCTCGACGCGGTCCACGAAGGTGGTCATGGTGGGTGCCTCCAGGTACAGCGGATAAGTACGGGAATGTCTTTTGACGTAACGCGCCGAGGGCGGACCCGCTTCCCCGGCTACCGGGAAAGCTGAGATCCGCCCTCGGAAGGTGCTGTGTCGTTCAGCTGCGACCTGGATCAGGCAGCGACGGGAACGATGTTCACGACCTTGCGGCCACGGTGCGTACCGAACTCCACCGCACCGGCGGTCAGCGCGAACAGCGTGTCGTCGCCGCCACGGCCGACGCCCGTGCCCGGGTGGAAGTGGGTGCCGCGCTGGCGGACCAGGATTTCACCGGCGTTGACGGCCTGACCGCCGAAGCGCTTCACGCCGAGCCGCTGAGCATTGGAATCGCGCCCGTTCCGAGTGGACGATGCGCCCTTCTTGTGTGCCATGTCTCCTCAGTCCCTTACTTCGCAGCCGCGGGGATACCGGTGACCTTGATCGCCGTGTACTGCTGGCGGTGACCCTGGCGACGACGGTAACCCGTCTTGTTCTTGTAGCGAAGGATGTCGATCTTCGCGCCCTTGTGGTGGTCCACGACCTCGGCCTGGACCTTGATGCCGTCCAGCACCCAGGGGTCGCTGGTCACGGCGTCGCCGTCGACAACGAGCAGGGTCGAGAGCTCGACCGTGTCGCCAACCTTGGCAGTGGAAATCTTGTCAACCTCAACGATGTCGCCGACAGCAACCTTGTGCTGGCGACCACCGCTGCGCACGATGGCGTACACGCGGATCTCTCTCTCACTCGGAACGGATCCCCTGATGCCAGCCGCCCGCACGGGCCGAGGCCCGGGACGATCCGGAAGGATGAGCGGCCTCTCCCGGACGGAACCGCACCGGGAGGGATGTGCTCAGGGGCAGACGCACAGACAAACACGCCGAAGGTAGAGGCTACGGGGCCACCGCACCGCCGGTCAAACCGCCCCCGAGCCGTTCCTCGCGGGGGCGCCCCCCGTGTCGCGGCCCCTTCGTCCGGCCGCGCCCACGGCGACGCCTCAGCGCCGGCGGCGCAGCGGGCTGCCCACACCCGCCACGATCCGCTTCACGGCCCTGCGCGGGCGCGGTGGCAGCCTGCGCAGCACCCCGCGGTAGATGCGGCGCAGCCCCGTCGGCGGGGGCTTCACCGGCTTCGGGGCGGGTGCGGGCTTCTTCACCACGAGCCTCAGCTGGCTGCCCCTTCCCGACCAGTCGGGCCGCACCGTGCGGCGGGTCCCCCCGAGCGGGGAGGAGGCGAGAGCGACGCGCTGGGCGGCGTCCGTCGGGCTCAGCCGTGGCCGGCGTCCCACACCGAGGACCTGGATCCCGGTCCACACCTCGTACGTCCCGGGTTGCAGCGGCTCACCGCCCGCGAGCGTCGCCGGGTCGATCACCACGGAGCCCTCGACGACGACGTGGCTCCGCCCTCCGCCGAGCGTCTCCAGCCGGGCTTCGAGGGTGTCCTCCGCGTGCCACCACACCTTGCGGCTGAGGTCGTGGACGAACACCTCGCCCCCGGCGTACGCCAGCGGGTCGGTGACCGGCAGGCCGTCGGCGCCCTCGATGCCCTCGGTGAACCGGGGGTCGAGCACGTACCCGCCCTCCTCGCCCACCAGGGTCAGCTCGGTGCCGTCGGCCCGGTGGAAGGTCGCCCGCAGGCGCAGGCTCAGCCGCCCGCTCCCGTCCTGCTCGACGGCTCCGACGTCCAGGCGCGGACGGATCTCCCGGATCCGGTGGGCCAGCTCCAGGAGGGAGTCGGGGCGCCCGTCCTCCAGGAGCGTCGCGCGCAGCTTCTGCATCGCGGGCATCCCCTCGCGGACCCCCGGGGGGAAGCAGCCGGTCGCCAGGGGGCGGATGAGGCGGTAGGCCGCCAGCCGCTCCTCGTCCTCGGCCTTCGTCGCGAACGGCTCGCTGATCCCGCTCATCGTCTCGACGCGGTAGAGGCGGCGCATCAGCCGGTCCTGGAGCTCGCCCGGTTCGGTGGCCTCGGCGAGCGCCTCGATGATGGTGCGCAGCCGGCCGAAGTCGTCGGCGAGGTCGTACGCCGCCTTGCTGTTGTTGCCACCGTCCTCCCTGCGGTCCCAGAAGTAACAGGGGTAGTCGGCGAGGATCGAGACGACCCGGGCTTTCGGATAGGCGCGGACCATGAAGAGCAGGTCCTCCATCCGCCAGTAGCCCTCGGGGAAACGGAGCCCGTGCTCCTCCAGGAAGGCGCGGCGGAACATCCGGTGCGCCGTGAGGGTCTCGATCAGCGGCGCGTCCGCGACGGTGCAGACCTCGCGGTTACGGCGGAAGACGGCGGACGGCCCCACCATGGAGCCGGCCATCTTGCCGAGCACGATGTCCGAGCCGTTGCGGTCGGCCATCGCGTACAGCCGTTCCAGTGCCTCCGGAGCCAGCCTGTCGTCCTGGTCGACGAACTGGACGTACTCGCCCCGCGCCATGGCGACACCCACGTTGCGCGGCTTGCCCGGCCAGCCGGAGTTCTCCTGGTGGTGCACCCGTACGTGCGGGTGTTCGGCGGCGAGCCGGTCGAGGACCTCGCCGGATCCGTCGGTGGACCCGTCGTCCACGTAGACGACCTCGTACTCGTCCGTGGCCAGGCTCTGTCCCAGCAGGGACGGCGCACAGCGCTCCAGATACGGCCCGGCGTTGTACACGGGCACCACAACACTGACTTTCAGCATGACCTTCTGTCCCACCCCATGGAATCGAAGCCCTTGATGCCGTCCCCCCACGAGAAGGCATGTGTAACACCCGACGCACCGGTGGGCCGTCCTCCCCGATCCGGGAGAACGGCCCACCGCGATCGCGCGGGATCAGCCCGCGGCTACGCCTCGGACGGGGCGGAGGCGGACGGCTGCTCGGCGGCGACGGTCTTCTTCGTCGCCTTCTTCGCGGTCGTCTTCTTCGCCGTCGTCTTCTTCGCCGCCGTCGTCTTGGCCGCCGTCTTCTTCGCCGCCGCCTTCTTGGCCGGAGCCTTCTTGGCGGTCTTGCGCGCAGCCGTCTTCCTGGCCGACGGTGCCGCCTCCTCGTCCTCCGCCGGGGCGTCGGCCACGGCCGGAGCCTCGGTGGCGGGGGCCGCCGTCACCACGACGATCTCGGCATCCTCGGCACCCGACGGCGAGCCCGCCGGAGCGGTCGCCTTGCGGGTCGCCCGACGCCGGGCACGCGGAGCCTTGACCTCGGCAGCCTCAGGGACCTCGGGGGTCTCGGCTGCCTCGGCGCCACCCGTGGCCACGGCGGCCGGGGCGGGTGCCTCGACGACCGGGTCCTCGACGGCGACGGGGTCGGCCGACGGCTCGGCCGGCTGCACCGGCTCCGCCGTACCGGCCGGCTTTGGCGAACCCGCGGGAGCGGTCGCCTTCCGCGTCGCCCTGCGGCGTGTACGGCCCTGCGGCGCGGCCTCGGCGGCCACCGGGGCCTCCTCGGCCGGCTCCACGACGGGCGCGGCGGCCGGCTCCTCGACGACCGGCGGCTCCTCGACGACCGGGGCCGGAGCCGGGGCCTTCGGGGCACCGGCCGGAGCCGACACCTTGCGCGTGGCACGGCGGCGGCCACGACCGCGCGAGGCGGCGGCCTCCGCCTCGGCGGGACTGCTGTACAGCTCCTCGTCCGCGACGAACTCCGGCTCCGGGAGCGCCACCGGGGCGGCGACCTCGGCAGCCACCTCGGCCTCGCTCTCGATCTCGAGCGCGGCGTCCTCGGTGAGTTCGTGCTCCGCGTGCTGGTCGTGGTCGTGGTCGTGCTCGTGCCCGGCGCCGCCGCGGCCGCGCTTCTTCGACCGCTTGCCGCCACCACCACCGGTGGTCGTCGGCTGCTCCATGTGGACGATCACGCCGCGGCCGTTGCAGTGGACGCAGGTCTCGGAGAAGGACTCCAGCAGACCCTGGCCCACCCGCTTGCGGGTCATCTGCACCAGCCCCAGCGAGGTGACCTCGGCGACCTGGTGCTTGGTACGGTCCCGGCCCAGGCATTCCAGCAGACGCCGCAGCACCAGGTCCCGGTTGGACTCCAGCACCATGTCGATGAAGTCGACGACGACGATCCCGCCGAGGTCGCGCAGCCGCAGCTGACGCACGATCTCCTCGGCCGCCTCCAGGTTGTTCTTGGTGACGGTCTCCTCGAGGTTTCCGCCCTGGCCGGTGAACTTGCCGGTGTTGACGTCGACGACGACCATCGCCTCGGTCTTGTCGATCACCAGCGAGCCGCCGCTCGGCAGGTAGACCTTGCGGTCCAGTGCCTTCATCAGCTGCTCGTCGATCCGGTACGTCGCGAAGACGTCGACCTCGGAGGTCCAGCGCGACAGCCGGTCCGTGAGGTCGGGTGCCACGTGCGAGACGTAGCCGTGGATCGTCTCCCAGGCGTCGTCACCGCTGACGATCACCTTCGAGAAGTCCTCGTTGAAGATGTCGCGGACGACCCGGACGGTCATGTCCGGCTCGCCGTAGAGCAGCGTCGGCGCGTTGGAGCCGGCGGTGTTCCTGGACTTCTTCTGGATCTCTTCCCACTGGCCCTGCAGACGCTCGACGTCACGGCGCAGCTCGTCCTCGCTCGCGCCCTCGGCGGCGGTGCGCACGATGACGCCCGCGTCCTCGGGGACGATCTTCTTGAGGATGGTCTTGAGCCGGGCGCGCTCGGTGTCCGGCAGCTTGCGGCTGATACCGGTCATCGAGCCCTCGGGCACGTAGACCAGGTAGCGGCCGGGCAGCGAGACCTGGCTGGTCAGGCGGGCGCCCTTGTGGCCGATCGGATCCTTCGTCACCTGGACGAGGACGGACTGGCCGGACTTCAGCGCGGTCTCGATGCGGCGCGGCCCGTGGGCCATGCCGAGCGCCTCGAAGTTGACCTCACCGGCGTACAGGACGGCGTTGCGGCCCTTGCCGATGTCGACGAAGGCGGCCTCCATGGACGGCAGTACGTTCTGCACCTTGCCCAGGTAGACGTTGCCGACGTAGCTGGTGGCCTGCTCCTTGTTGACGTAGTGCTCGACGAGCACGTTGTCCTCGAGGACACCGATCTGGGTGCGCTCGCCGCTCTGGCGGACGACCATGACGCGCTCGACGGCCTCGCGGCGCGCCAGGAACTCCGCCTCAGTGATGATCGGGACCCGGCGGCGCCCCTGCTCACGCCCCTCGCGGCGGCGCTGCTTCTTGGCCTCCATGCGGGTCGAGCCCTTGATGGACTGGACCTCGTCGAAGCCGGTGCCGAGCTCGCGCTCGGCCGCTTCCTTACGCCGTTCACGCGGCTCGCGCACCTTGACGACCGTACGCTCCGGGTCGTCCACGCCCGTGGCGACGTCCTCGCCCGAGGCGTCCCCGCTGCGACGGCGGCGGCGACGACGGCGCCGGCTGCTGCTGGACCCGGAGGCCGAGTCGTCGTCCTCGTCGTCCTCGTCGTCCTGGGCCTGCGGCTCCTCATCGGAGCGGTCGGCGGGGGCCTCTTCGTGCTGCTCGGCCTCGTCCGCGTCGCCTGCCTCACCGCGGCGACGGCGACGGCCACCCCTGCGGCGGCGGCGCGAGGGGCGGTCCCCGTACTCGTCCTGGTCGTCGCCCTCGTGGTCGACGTCCGCCTCGGGCTCGGCCTCGTGCTCGTCCTCGACGGGCTGCTCGGCGGGGAGCGTGACCGGCGTCGCGGCCGGCTCGGTCTCGACGGCCTCGCCACGACGACGACGGCGGCGACGCGATCCGCCCTGCGGCGCCTCGTCGGCTGCCGCCTGGGTGGGCGCGGCGGTCTCCGCGGCCGGCTCGGCGGTCTGCGCGTCGGCAACCTTGCGGGCCGTGCGCTCCGGAGCCTTGCGCTCCTCGTAGGTGTCGCTCTCCTGCTGCGGCGCGGAGCCGGCGGCGGCTGCCGCGGCGGCGGCCGTCTCAGGGGTCTGGAACATCGGCTCGGCGAAGACCGGCGCCTGGAAGACGGCGACGGCGGGGCGCGTGGCGCGCCGTCCCTTGCGGACGGGCTCATCGGCCTTGGCCGTGAACTCCGGCCTGCCCGCTGCGGCGGTCGCCCGGCGGCGCTGGCGGCCTCGCGGCGCAGCCTCCTCGACCTCCTCGGTCTCGGCGGCCAGCTCCTCGGCGACGGCTGCGGGAAGGCTCTCACCTGTCTGGGCGGCCTGCTCGGTGACCTCCTCGACGGCCTGCGGTGCGCCGGCCGGAGCGGTGGCCTTGCGGGTGGCACGACGACGGGCACGCGGAGCTGCGGGCGCCTCTGCGGCCTCAGCGCTCTCCGCGGCCTCGGGAGTCTCTGTGACCTCAGGGGCCTGGGCCGTCTCAGGGGTCTGGATCTTTTCGGCGGCCGGCTCGGTCACGGCCTGGGCACCGGCGGTCCGCGCTCCCTGCGGGGCACCGGCGGGGGCCGACGCACGGCGCCGGGCGCGGCCACGCGGAGCGGCGGGCTCTGCGGGCTCGGCAGGCTCCGCGGCAGCGACGGGCTCGGCCGCGGGCTCCTCGGCCTGCACCGGCTCGGCTACGGGGAGCTCTTCCCGGGCGGCGTCGGCGGGCTGCGGGGCGCCGGCGGGGGCGGTGGCCTTGCGGGTGGCACGACGGCGTCCACGGGGAGCCTCGGCGGCAGGCGCCTCGACGGTCTCGTCCGTCTCCTCCGCGGTGGGGGTCTCGGCAGCTGCCGGGGCGGTGGGCTCGGCCACGACCTCGGCGGCCTGCGGAGCACCCGCGGGAGCGGTCGCCTTGCGGACCGCACGGCGGCGGGTACGGGCCGGGGGCGCCGGCTCGGCAGCCTCGTCCTCGACGGCCGGGGCCTCGACGGGCGCGGCGTCCGCGACGGGCTCGACGACCTCGGCGGCCTGCGGAGCACCCGCGGGAGCGGTCGCCTTGCGGACCGCACGGCGGCGGGTACGGGCCGGGGGCGCCGGCTCGGCGGCCTCGGCGCTCTCCACCGGGGCCTGCGTGTTCCCGGAGGTCTCCTCGGCCGTCACTGCGGCGCGAACGCTCTCGGCGGTGGGTGCGCCGGGCGGGCCGGCGGGCCTGGAGGCCGCGCGGCGCCTGCGGCGCGGCGGCAGCTTGTCCCCAGGAGCGTTGTTGTTCTCGGTGTTCCCGGTGGTACCGGATTCGATCGGCTCGGGCATGCGGGTGGTTCTCCCGTCACGCTCCCGGGCGCCGCGCCTTGTTCCGGTCCGGCCGGTCCGCGTGATGTGCGCGATACCGCCGTCCGGGGCGCGGGCGCCGCACGGGAGCTGATGTCTGGCTCGCCGGTTCCGTACGCGATTGCCCACGGCCTGGCGAAAGTCTTATTGGGGGCGGTGCGCGGCCCGACCCAGGTGGCTCCCGGGTCCGAGGGCTGCGCTACGACGACCGCCTTACGCGGAACCTGCACCTTCCGGCGCCGTCGCGACGGCGGCCGGGTCGGCCGGGATACCAACGGCCGGGGCTGCCTCGCGGTCGGGCGCGAGCGGGTCGGTCACCGTGCCGGACTCCTCGTCGAAGAGCCCCTGCGCCAGCCTGGTCACCGCTGCGGGGACCGGCGGCGCCAGGTCGGCCACAGCTCGGAGACCGGACAGGACGTCGTCGGGTCGCACGGCAGGTGTCACGTGCCGAACAACCAGCCGCAGTATCGCACAAGGCCCGGCCCCGGGCCTATCAGGCTGTGGATCGAGCGCCTGCAGGTCGGCGACGGCGGCGCGGGCGTCGAAGCTGCGCATGCCGTTCTTCGCCCGGCGCTGGACCTCCACGGTCTCGGCGCCCAGGAAGGCGGCGACCGCCTTCTCGGCGTCCTCCACGGCGACTCCGTCCAGCCGCATCTCCCAAACGGAGGCGGTCAGCCGGTCGGCGAGGCCCGAGGTGCGGGCCTCCACCGCGTCGACGATGTCGAGGCCGTCGGGCAGGGACGCGTCGAGCAGCTCCTGCAGCACCCGCGGATCACGCGCCTCGGTGAGCGCGATCTCCAGGAACTCGGCCTCGCTGCCCGTACCGGTGGGTGCGGCGTTCGCGTACGACACCTTCGGGTGCGGGGTGAAGCCCGCCGAGTAGGCCATGGGTACCTCGGAGCGGCGCAGCGCCCGCTCGAAAGCACGCTGGAAATCTCGATGACTGGTGAACCGGAGGCGGCCCCGCTTGGTGTAGCGCAGTCGGATGCGCTGCACCGCCGGTGCGGGCGGCGGGCCTTCGGGCTGTCGCTTGCCCAGTGGTTCTTCTCCTCGGTGCGGGGCGGACGCGGTGGCGTACCGCCCACGAAGTACAGGGTGCCCCGGGGTGCCGCTCCGGCTCACCCCCGCTCGACGGTTGTGCCGGCGTGCGGGGAGATCTCGGGCGCGGGCGCCGCGCTGGGGACAGTCGTTGTCCTACCCAGGGTACGCGCAGCCGACCCCTCGAGTTCCCGTACCTCTGTGACCTTCGGTTCCCAGCGGCGCACCGTGCGCAGGGTCTCCGGGACCGCGCGCCCCGCTTCCAGGGCGGCCCGCCGGACGGGCGTCCGGACCCCGGCCCGCAGGACGCGCCCCACCGGCGTGCACACCGTCCGGTGGACCCACGTCGCAGCGGCGCCGGCCGGTCACCCACGCCGGACGGGACCCGTACGGCGTGGGTTACCGGTCCCTGTCGTAGTCCGTGCCGCGCCAAGACGCGAAGGCCCGGACCGGGGGGTTCCCGGTCTGGGCCTTCGTCACCGGGCTGTCACCCGGGCAGGGCTACATCACCCGCCGGTCCACGGCTACTTCACCACGGTGAGCGGCAGGAGCTTCTTGCCGGTGGGGCCGATCTGGATGTCGAGGTCGAGCTGAGGACACACGCCGCAGTCGAAGCACGGGGTCCAGCGGCAGTCCTCCACCTCGGTCTCGTCGAGCGAGTCCTGCCAGTCCTCCCAGAGCCAGTCCTTGTCGAGGCCGGAGTCCAGGTGGTCCCACGGCAGGACCTCCTCGTACGTCCGCTCGCGGGTGGTGTACCAGTCGACGTCCACACCGAAACCGGGCAGCGTCTTCTCGGCGCTCTTCATCCACAGGTCGTAGCTGAAGTGTTCGCGCCAGCCGTCGAAGCGGCCGCCGGCCTCGTAGACGGCACGGATGACCGAGCCGACGCGGCGGTCGCCGCGGGAGAGCAGGCCCTCGACGATGCCGGGCTTGCCGTCGTGGTAGCGGAAGCCGATGGACCGGCCGTACTTCTTGTCGTCGCGGATCTTGTCCCGGAGCTTCTTCAGCCGGGCGTCGGTGTCCTCGGCGCTGAGCTGCGGGGCCCACTGGAAGGGGGTGTGCGGCTTGGGGACGAAGCCGCCGATGGACACGGTGCAGCGGATGTCGTTCTGGCCGGAGACCTCGCGGCCCTTGGCGATCACGTTGACCGCCATGTCGCCGATCTGGAGGACGTCCTCGTCGGTCTCCGTGGGCAGACCGCACATGAAGTACAGCTTCACCTGGCGCCAGCCGTTGCCGTACGCGGTGGCGACCGTGCGGATCAGGTCCTCCTCCGAGACCATCTTGTTGATGACCTTGCGCATGCGTTCGGAGCCGCCCTCGGGGGCGAAGGTGAGCCCGGACCTGCGGCCGTTGCGGGTCAGCTCGTTGGCCAGGTCGACGTTGAACGCGTCGACACGGGTGGAGGGCAGGGAGAGGCCGATCTTGTCCTCGGTGTACCGGTCGGCGAGGCCCTTGGCGATGTCACCGATCTCGCTGTGGTCCGCGGAGGAGAGCGAGAGGAGGCCGACCTCCTCGAAGCCGGTGGCCTTGAGGCCCTTCTCGACCATCTCGCCGATGCCGGTGATGCTTCGCTCCCGTACGGGGCGCGTGATCATGCCGGCCTGGCAGAAACGGCAGCCACGGGTGCAGCCGCGGAAGATCTCCACGGACATCCGCTCGTGGACGGTCTCGGCGAGCGGAACGAGGGGCTGCTTGGGGTACGGCCATTCGTCGAGGTCCATGACGGTGTGCTTGGACACGCGCCACGGCACCCCGGACTTGTTGGGCACGACGCGGCCGATGCGGCCGTCGGGGAGGTACTCGACGTCGTAGAAGCCCGGGACGTACACGCCTCCGGTCCTCGCGAGCCGGAACAGGACCTCCTCGCGGCCGCCCGGCCTGCCCTCGGCCTTCCAGGCGCGGATGATCTCGGTGATCTCCAGGACGGCCTGCTCGCCGTCGCCGATGACCGCGCAGTCGATGAAGTCCGCGATCGGCTCGGGGTTGAACGCGGCGTGCCCGCCCGCCAGCACGATCGGGTGATCGACGGTGCGGTCCTTGGCCTCCAGCGGGATGCCCGCCAGGTCCAGTGCGGTGAGCATGTTGGTGTAACCGAGCTCGGTGGAGAAGCTGAGCCCGAAGACGTCGAAGGCGCCGACGGGGCGGTGGCTGTCCACGGTGAACTGGGGAACCTCGTGCTCGCGCATCAGCGCCTCGAGGTCCGGCCAGACGCTGTACGTGCGCTCGGCGAGGACGCCCTCGCGCTCGTTGAGCACCTCGTAGAGGATCATGACGCCCTGGTTGGGGAGCCCGACCTCGTAGGCGTCCGGGTACATGAGTGCCCAGCGGACGTCGCATTCGTCCCACGGCTTGACGGTGGAGTTCAGCTCACCGCCGACGTACTGGATGGGCTTCTGCACATGCGGGAGCAGAGCTTCGAGCTGTGGGAAGACCGACTCGGCAGACATCTGAGGACTTTCGTGAGCTGGACCGGCAGGGGTGACCATCCAGCGTACCCCGGTGCTCAGCCCTTCAGCGCCGCCCGCAGCCGGGGCCTCGACGCCCTCGCCCACACCTGCGGCAGTTCACGCTCCCGGCCGGCGGCGGCCGCTTCCTCCTCCCCGTACAGCAGACCCCAGGTGAAGGCTGTCTCCCCCGCCGTGTGCGCCTTGACGGCCAGGGTGCGCAGGGTGTCGCGGGCCACCACGCTGTCCTGGTGGTCGCCGAGCACCGACTGCACGGCCTTCATCCGCTTGGCGAACTTCTTGGCGGGCTTCCCGAGAGCGGGCCCGGCGGCCTCCGCCGCGTAGCGGGCGCGCTTGGCTGCCTTGCGGGCCTCGTGCGTCGCCACGTCCCGGTCGTGGCCGGGCGGCTGCTCGAAGGCGTGGGCGACCCGGGCGGCCAGGCGCTCGTAGTCCTTCAGGACGGCCCGGGGCAGCGCCTTGGCGGGGGCTTGGCCAGCGGCCTTGCGCAGCGGCGGGTTCGTGAGGAGTGTGTCGAGGCTCTCCAGGAGGGCGAGGTAGCGCTCGCCGTCCAGCACGGCCAGGACGCGCTCCCGGGACTCGATGCCGTGGGCGGTCGACCAGATGTGCAGTCTGGCGGTGGCCGGGCCCAGCAGCAGGGTCTGCGGGACGGCGCCGAGCCGGGCGCGCAGGCGCTTGTCGAGCACCTCGTGGTCGCGTCCGGCGCCGAGCTCGGTGGCGAGCCACTTCAGCTCGTCGCCTATGGGATCGGTGACGGCCCGGTCGAGAAGGGCACGGTACGTCTTGAAGGCGCTGCGCAGCCGGCGGGTGGCGACCCGCATCCGGTGGACGGAGTCGGGCAGGTCCCGCCGTACCTCCGGGTCGAGGGCGACGATCGCCTCCGCCTGCCGCCGTACGTAGGCCAGGACGTGGTCCCCCGCGGTCACCGGGGCCGCCTGCGCCCTCCTGCTTGTGGGTGCGGTGTCCGGTGCGGTCTCGGCCAGGGCCCTGGCCAGCTTGGAGGTGGAGGCCGAGGGCCGCACCCCCGCCTTGCGCAGCCGCTTCTCGACGGCGTCCAGGAGCGCGGGGTCGCCGTCGTCGGCGAGCTCGACCTCGATCTCGGTCCAGGCCACCGTGGGGCCGCCGCTCTGCACAAGCCGCTCGGCGCGGACCTTGTCGACGCTGAGCTCGGCGAGGAGGCCGCCCTCGTCGTCGAGGAGGTGGTGGATGTCGCGGCTGGTGCGGAGCCGGACGACGGGGACGATGTCCGCGTCACGGACCCGGGAGCGGAGCAGCGCGGCGAGGCTGCCGGGGAGTGCGTCGGCCGGCGGGGCCTGGATCTCGTCGCGGACGCCGGGGGCGACGGGGAACTTGAGGTGCCAGCCGGCGTCGCTCCCGCCGGTCCTGCGCCGCAGGGTGAGGGAGTCCGCGGCCAGGCGGAAGTCATGGGTGTCGTGGTAGACGGCGTCGAGTTCGCTCACGCCCCGGTGGACGACGACCGAGACCCCGGCCACCTTCCTCAGGTCGGGCAGCCGGGTGCCGGTCGCGGCTTCGTACTTCCGCTCGATTTCTCGCTTGGAGTCCGCCATACATCGAATGTATCCGCGACCGGGGCGGATATGCAGGGCGGTGTGTACCGGATCAGGCAGTTATCGGTCGTTGCACCCGGATCGACTGGAGCAGTCCGATCGCCACCCAGACGGCGAACATCGACGACCCGCCGTACGAGACGAAGGGCAGCGGCAACCCCGCCACCGGCATGATGCCGAGCGTCATCCCGACGTTCTCGAAGGACTGGAACGCGAACCAGGCGATGATCCCGGCGGCCACGACGGTGCCGTACAGCTCGGTGGTCTCGCGGGCGATGCGGCAGGCGCGCCACAGGACGACACCGAGCAGGACGAGGATCAGCCCGGCGCCGAGGAAGCCCAGCTCCTCGCCTGCGACCGTGAAGACGAAGTCGGTCTGCTGTTCGGGGACGAACTGCCCCGTGGTCTGCGAGCCGTTGAACAGGCCGGTCCCGGTGAGCCCCCCGGAGCCGATCGCGATACGGGCCTGGTTCGTGTTGTAGCCGACGCCCGCGGGGTCCAGCGCCGGGTTGGCGAAGGCCGCGAAGCGGGCGATCTGGTACTCGTCGAGCAGCCCGAGCTGCCAGACCGCGACGGCACCCGTCGTGCCCGCGCCGAGGAGCCCGAAGACCCATCGGTTGGACGCGCCGGAGGCGAGGAGGACGCCGAGCACGATGACGGCCATGACCATGACGGAGCCGAGGTCGGGCATCAGCATGACGACCGCCATGGGGATGATCGCCACACCGAGCGCCTTGGCGACCGTCCGGTGGTCGGGGTGCAGCTGGTCGCCCGCGTCGACGCGGGCGGCGAGCAGCATCGCCATCCCCAGGATGATCGTGATCTTCGTGAACTCGGAGGGCTGCAGGGAGAAGCCGCCGCCGATGATGATCCAGGCGTGGGCGCCGTTGACGGTGGCGCCGAGCGGGGTGAGGACCGCGAGGACCAGCAGGACGGAGATCCCGTAGAGGACCGGCACGGCGCCCCGCAGGGTGCGGTGCCCGAGCCAGACCGTGCCGATCATCAGCGCCAGGCCGATGCCGGTGTTGAGGACGTGGCGGAACAGGAAGTAGTACGGGTCGCCGTGGGTGAGCGAGTCACGGCCGCGGGTCGCCGACCAGACCAGCAGCGACCCGATGAACGACAGGGCGATCGCCGAGCCGAGGAGCGGCCAGTCCAGCCGCCGTACGACGGAGTCGCGGGCGGTGAGCCTGGCGAGGAAGGAACGCTCGGGGGCGTAGCGCGAAACGGAGAAGCCCGCCATCAGTCCCGCCTCCCCGGAGCCCCGGCGAGCGCACCCGCGAGTGCCTGCGTGCCTTCGTCGGCCGGCGGCTCGGGGGCGTACGGCGTGACCTTCGGTGCGTCGATCGTGCCGTCCGGCTGGATCTTCGGCAGGGTCGCCTGGGGCTTGGGCAGAAGGGCCTTCTTGAGGTTCTGCTTCCCCTTTGCGTCGAGTCCGTAGAGCGCGTTGTAGATGTTGCGCACGGCGGGCCCGGACGCCCCGGAGCCCGTACCGCCCTGGGAGATCGTCATGACGATCGAGTAGTCCTTGGTGTATGTGGCGAACCAGGAGGTCGTCTGCTTGCCGTAGACCTCGGCCGTTCCCGTCTTGGCGTGCATCGGGATCTTGTCCTGGGGCCATCCGCCGAATCGCCAGGCGGCGCTGCCCCGGGTCGCGACTCCCGCGAGGGCTTGGTCTATCTTGTCGCGCGTGTCTCCCTTGAAGGGCAGCTTGCCGTGTGCCTGCGGCTTGATCTCCTGGACGGTCTTGCCGTCTCCGCTGACCACGGCCTTGCCCACGGTGGGGTCGTACAGCGTGCCGCCGTTGGAGATCGCGGCGTAGATGGTCGCCATCTGGATCGGGGTGACGAGGGTGTCGCCCTGGCCGATCGAGTAGTTGACGGAGTCACCGGCACGCATCTTGTAACCCTCGACGCAGCCTTCGTACGCGATCTTCTCGACGTACGTGCCGTCCTTCTTGCCCTGCTTGCACCACGAGGTCTTGTTCGCGTCGTAGAAGTCCTGCTTCCACTTGCGGTCGGGGACCCGTCCGGGGACCTCGTTGGGGAGGTCGATGCCGGTCTCCTTGCCGAGGCCGAACTGGTGGGCGGTCTTGTAGAACCAGTCACCGGGGTTCTTCTTGGGCTTGTTGCCGCCGTCCTTCAGCCACTCCCTGTGCGCCAGGCCGTAGTAGACGGTGTCGCAGGAGACCTCGAGGGCGCGGCCGATGCTGATGCTGCCGTACCCCTGGGACTCGAAGTTCTTGAAGGTCTGGCCGCCGACGTTGTACGAGCTGGGGCACGGGTAGTTGCCGTCGAACGGGTACCCGGCGTTGACCGCGGCCGTCGAGGAGATGACCTTGAAGATGGAGCCGGGGGCGGCGGTGCCCTGGATGGCGCGGTTCAGCAGCGGGAAGTTGGACTTCTTGCCGGTGAGCTTCGCGTAGTCCTTGGCGGAGATACCGCCGATCCAGGCGTTGGGGTCGTAGGTCGGCAGCGACGCCATCGAGACGATGCGGCCGGTCTTGGCCTCCATGACGACGACGGCGCCCGAGTCGGCCTTGTAGAACTCGTTGGTGTTGCGGTCCATCTCCTTGCGGGCCGTCTCCATGGCCTTGTTGAGCTCGTACTCGGCGACGGCCTGGACCCGGGCGTCGATGGAGGTGACGACGCTCGCCCCGGGCTCCGCCTCGTCGTTCTTCGCCTGGCCGATGACACGGCCGAGGTTGTCGACCTCGTACCGGGTGACGCCCGCCTTGCCGCGCAGTTCCTTGTCGTACGTGCGCTCCAGGCCGGAGCGGCCGACCTGGTCGGAGCGCAGGTAGGGCGAGTCGGTGTCCTGGGCCTTGGTCACCTCTTCGTCGGTGACCGGCGAGAGGTAGCCGAGGACCTGCGCGGTGTTGGCCTTGCCGGGTGCGGCGTAGCGGCGTACGGCGGTGGGCTCGGCGGTGATGCCGGGGAAGTCCTCGGCGCGCTCACGGATCGTGAGGGCCTGCTGGGTGGTGGCCTCGTCGGTGACCGGGATGGGCTGGTACGGCGAGCCGTTCCAGCAGGGCTGCGGGGTCTTGGAGTCGCAGAGCCGGACCTTGTCCTGGACCTCTTTGGGCTGCATGTCCAGGACGTCGGCGAGCCGGGTGAGGACGGCGACGCCGTCGTCCTTCATCTTCATCAGCTCGGTGCGGCTGGCGGAGACGACGAGGCGGGTCTCGTTGTCGGCGAGGGGCACGCCGCGCGCGTCCAGGATGGAGCCGCGGACGGCCGGCTGCACGACCTGCTGGACGTGGTTGTTCTTGGCCTCGTCCGTGTACTCCTGGCCGTTGCGGATCTGGAGGTACCAGAGCCGGCCGCCGAGCGTCAGGAGCAGGGAGAAGACGAGGACCTGGATGACGACGAGCCGGATCCGGACCCGCGGGGTCCGTCCGGTCTCCGGGATGTTGCTCACGGGGCGCCCCCGGTGGTGGGCCGGCCGGGCGTACGGGGGTCGCCCCCGGTGGCCGTCCGGTGCTGCTGCGGCGTCACAGTCGCTTGACCCCCTTGATCCGTCCTGCGCGTGCGGCGCGGCTGCGGGCTGCCCTCAGGCGCATCCCGCCCCGCTGGCTGCCGATCCGCAGCCCGGTGCCGGAGGCCAGCCAGCCCGCGGCGACGTCCCCGCCGCCGGCGTCGGCGACCGGGTCGTTCTCGGTGCGTCTGGCCAGCGCCATGATCAGCGGAACGGTGAACGGCGCGAGGAGCAGGTCGTACACCACGGCGGTGAACAGCAGGCTGCCCAGGCCGACATGGCGGGCGGCCGTGTCACCGACGAGGGAGCCGACACCCGCGTAGAGCAGCGTCGATCCGATCGCCGCGGCGACGACGAAGGCCATGGGGGTGAACGCCGACTTGAGCTGGCCGTTCTCGGGCCGGGCCATTCCGGCGACGTACCCGATGACGCAGAGCACGAGGGCGTAGCGTCCGGCGGCGTGGTCGGCGGGCGGTGCCAGGTCGGCGAGGAGCCCCGCGCCGAAGCCGATGAGGGAGCCGCTGACGGGGCCGTACACGAACGCGAGTCCGAGGACGACGAGGAGCAGCAGATCAGGCGTGGCGCCGGGGAGTTGCAGGCGCGCGAGTACCGAGACCTGGACGACAAGAGCGACGACGACCAGGGCGACGGAGAGCAGTGTCCGGTTGAAGGGCATGGGGATCAGCTCTACCTCTGCTCGTTTGCCGCGTCACCGGCGTCTGTGGCGGCATCCGGGGAGGCGCTGCCGCCGGCCTCCGCGTCGGGCTTCTCGTTGATGTTGCCGACCACCTTGCCGTCGGCGTCCACGAGGTCCCCGTTCGGCTGGGCGGTGACGGTGACGGTGGGGGTGGGCTTGGGCTTCTCCGGCTTCTTGGGCTGCTTCGGCAGGACCATGTCGCGCGGATTCTCGCGAGGCGCCTGGACGACGATGCCGACGATGTCGAGCTTGGTGAAGCCGACGAACGGACGCACGTAGACGGTCCGGGTGAGGTCACCGCCGGACGGATCGACGCGGACGACCTCGCCGACCGGGACGCCGGGCACGAAGGGCTTGTCCTTGCTGGAGCCGAACGTGACGAGCCGGTCGCCCTTGCTCACCTTGGCCTTGCCGTTGAGGAACTGGACGGACAGCGGCCGGGATCCCTGGCCGGTGGCGAAACCGAGCTCGTCGGTCTTCTCCATCCGCGTGCCGACGGTGAAGTCGGGGTCGTTGGCCAGCAGCACGGTCGCCGTGTTCGGGCCCACCGTGGTGACCCGGCCGACGAGGCCCTCCCCGTTGATTACGGTCATGTCGCGCTTGAGGCCGTCGGCGGCACCGGCGTCGATGGTGATCGTCCAGGAGAAGCCCTGGGCCGCTCCTATGGCGATGACTTCGGCGGCCTTGATGCCGTACTGGCCGGCCCCGGCGCTCTTCAGCATGCTGTCGAGCTGGCGCACCTTGCTGCCGGTGCGGTCGTCGCTGCCGAGCCTCGTCTTGAGCTCTGCGTTCTCGCGCTCCAGAACCGCGATCCGGTCGTGCCGGTCGCCGGAGTCCCGTACGGCGCCGATGGCGTTGCCCACCGGGTCCACCGCGGCCGCGACTCCGTTCTCGACCGGCCCGAAGGCCGTGGCGGCGGCCTGCCGGGCCCCGTCCACCGGCGACTCCTCACCACCGCGGATATCGACCGTGATCAGGGCGAATGCGATGGCGATCAGCAGCACCAGGAGCAGCCGGCTCTCTCGTGTGTCCCTCACGTGCGGCGGCCGTGCCTTCCTCGTCGGAATATTCGTGCCTGTATATCAACGTTCCGCCGCACGGGACGGCAGTGCCCGTACGGCGGAACGCCGGGTCCTACCGTCGGGGCTGGGCGTCCAGGACCTGCTGGAGCGCCTCGAACTCCTCGACGCACTTGCCGGATCCGAGCGCCACCGAGTCCAGCGGGTCCTCCGCGATGTGGATCGGCATGCCCGTCTCGTGGCGCAGCCGCTCGTCGAGTCCGCGCAGGAGCGCGCCGCCGCCGGTGAGGACGATGCCGCGGTCCATCACGTCGCCCGAGAGCTCCGGCGGGCACTTGTCGAGCGTCGTCTTCACGGCGTCGACGATCGCGTTGACCGGCTCCTCGATGGCCTTGCGGACCTCGGCCGCAGAGATGACCACGGTCTTGGGCAGTCCGGAGACCAGGTCGCGCCCGCGGATCTCGGTGTGCTCGTCCTTGTCCAGGTCGTAGGCCGAGCCGATCGTGATCTTGATCTGTTCGGCGGTGCGCTCACCGAGAAGGAGGGAGTACTCCTTCTTGACGTGCTGGATGATCGCGTTGTCCAGCTCGTCACCGGCGACCCGGATCGACTGGGCGGTGACGATCCCGCCGAGCGAGATCACGGCGACCTCGGTGGTGCCGCCACCGATGTCGACGACCATGTTCCCGGTGGCCTCGTGGACCGGCAGGCCGGAACCGATGGCCGCGGCCATGGGCTCCTCGATGATGTGCACCTGGCGCGCGCCTGCCTGCGTCGACGCCTCGATGACGGCGCGTCGCTCGACCCCTGTGATGCCGGAGGGCACACAGACGACGACCCGCGGGCGGGCCAGGTAGCGGCGCTTGTGGATCTTCAGGATGAAGTAGCGGAGCATGCGCTCCGTGATCTCGAAGTCGGCGATGACGCCGTCCTTGAGCGGCCGCACGGCAACGATGTTGCCCGGCGTGCGGCCGATCATCTTCTTGGCCTCGGAGCCGACCGCGAGGATTCCGCCGGTGTTGGTGTTGATGGCCACGACGGACGGCTCGTTCAGGACGATGCCGCGCCCCCTGACGTACACCAGCGTGTTGGCAGTCCCGAGGTCGATAGCCATGTCACGGCCGATGAACGACATTGAGTTCCCCTTGTTCCCCATGAGGATGCGTCGGGCCTTCCAGGAAGCGAAAAATGGCTTGTTCCAGGTAGGCGAGGGTGGCACTGCGGGCGTGGAAGCTTCCATCGTAGTGCCGTATGCACGGACACAGCGCGAGGGTCCTTCGCCTTTGTGGGTGGAACGGTCGCCCGTCCCACCCATGGTGACGTTACGTCGGAACGATGCGTTCCCGCGATACCTGAGCCTATGCCGAAGGGCGGCCGAATTACTTCGGTCGCCCCAGGTCATGAGCGCTGTTTGGCCGAGCCGAAGTCAGGAAAGTCCGGGGAAGAAAAGTTTCAATTCCCGCTCTGCGGACTCCTCGGAGTCCGAGGCGTGGATGAGGTTCTCCCGGGTGATGGTGCCGAAGTCACCCCGGATGGAGCCGGGCGCGGCGGCGATCGGGTCGGTGGGGCCGGCCAGGGCGCGGATACCTTCGATCACCCGCTCGCCTTCGGCCACAAGAGCGACGACGGGACCGGAGGCCATGAACTCCACCAGCGGCTCGTAGAACGGACGGCCCTTGTGCTCGCCGTAGTGCTGCTCCAGCGTCGCCTGGTCCAGCGTGCGCAGCTCCAGCGCGGTGATCGTCCAGTTGGCCTTGCGCTCGATGCGGCCGACGATCTCGCCGATCAGCCCGCGCCGGACGGCGTCGGGCTTGAGAAGGACGAGTGTGCGCTGCGTCATGTGCGGCTCCTTGCAGGCTTACGGGTGCGGTGGGAGCCCTGAGATTACAGGGGTACGGAAAGGGTCCGACGGCGGGGTTTACGCTCCGTCATCCTCAGCCCTGCGCCTCTGCGGCTTCGCGGGCCTCCGCCTGCGCCGCCCACCGTGCCTTCGCCTCGTCGATCGTGCGGCCGTAGTGCACCGAGGCCCACCACAGGGCGCCGAAGACCACCCCGAGGATGAACATCATCGGGACGAAGAGACCGCTGAGGAAGAGGGCGACCTGCAGCGCCCAGCCGAGCTGCACACCACCGGGACGGGTGATCATGCCGCAGAGCAGGACGGACAGCAGCATGCCGATGCCGCAGACCGTCCAGACCGTGGCCATCGGCATGCCGTCGAGCTTCATGGCCACCAGGCCGGCGAAGCCGATCACGAAGAACTCACCGATCAGGGTCGAAGCACAGAGCGTACGCATGGGTCAGCGCCTTCCCAGAAGCAGCCGGGCCTCGCCGACCGTGATGACGGACCCGGCCACCAGGACCCCGGCGCCCGCGTACTCGGCCTCTTCCTCGGCGAGGGTGATGGCCGCCTCGATCGCGTCGTCCAGGCGCGGCTCGACCTGGACACGGTCGTGGCCGAAGACCTCCACGGCGACCGCGGCGAGCGCGTCGGCGTCCATCGCCCGGGCGCTGGAGTTCTGCGTCACGACCACCTCGGCGAAGATCGGTTCGAAGGCCTCGAGCATCCCCCTGACGTCCTTGCCCTCGCTGGCGCCGACGACCCCGATGAGCCGGGAGAAGCTGAACGCCTCGGAGATCCCCTCGGCGGCGGCAGCGGCCCCCGCCGGGTTGTGGGCGGCATCCAGCACGACGGTCGGGCTCGACCGCACGACCTCCAGACGGCCGGGGGAGAGCACCGCGAGGAAAGCCTTGCGGACGGCTTCGACGTCGAGGGTGCGGGCCTGCTCGGCCCCGATGCCGAAGAACGCCTCCACGGCGGCGAGAGCCACCGCGGCGTTGTGCGCCTGATGCGCGCCGTAGAGCGGGAGGAAGATGTTGTCGTACTCGCCACCGAGTCCGCGCAGCGTCAGCAGCTGGCCGCCGACGGCGACCTCGCGGGAGACGACGCCGAACTCCATGCCCTCCCGGGCCACCGTGGCGTCGACCTCGACGGCCTTCTTCAGCATCACCTGGGCGGCGTCGACCGGCTGCTGGGACAGGATCACCGTCGCGCCCTGCTTGATCACTCCGGCCTTCTCGTCCGCGATCTCGGCGGGGGTGGTGCCGAGGCGATCGGTGTGGTCGAGCGAGATGGGGGTGACGACGGCGACGGAGCCGTCGATGACGTTCGTCGCGTCCCAGGTTCCGCCCATGCCGACCTCGACGACCGCGACATCGACCGGCGCGTCGGCGAATGCCGCGTACGCCATGCCCGTCAGCACCTCGAAGAACGACAGCCGGTAGGGCTGCTGGGCGTCGACCATCTCGACGTAGGGCTTGACGTCCTCGTACGTCTCGATGAAGCGCTGGGGGTCGATCGGGGCGCCGTCCAGGCTGATCCGCTCGGTGATCGACTGGACGTGCGGGGAGGTGTAACGGCCGGTGCGCAGTTCGAAGGCGTTCAGCAGGGCCTCGATCATGCGGGCGGTGCTCGTCTTGC
This sequence comes from Streptomyces sp. B1I3, assembly GCF_030816615.1. Lineage (NCBI taxonomy): Bacteria > Bacillati > Actinomycetota > Actinomycetes > Kitasatosporales > Streptomycetaceae > Streptomyces > Streptomyces sp. B1I3. Next base: position 5,378,915 of record NZ_JAUSYD010000001.1, on the reverse strand, counting down.
CGTTCGTCCCGGTGATGTGGATCGAGGGGTAGGCGCGCTGCGGCTCGCCCAGCACGTCCATCAGGGCCGCGATGCGTGTCACGGACGGCTCGAGCTTGGTCTCGCCCCAGCGGCCGGCGAGCTCCTGCTCCACGGCGCGCAGTGCCCTGTCCGTCTCCGGGTCGGCGGGGCGGGCGGGCACCGCTTCGGCCTGGGCCGGGCCCGACTGGGTGCGCAGCGTGCGGCTCCCGGCCTCGATCACCGCCAGGTCGGGGTCGCGCTGGGTCGCTTCGTCGACGATCTCCTCGAAGGTGCCGTCGGAATCTGACGCGTCGTGCCGGTCTGAAGGGCGGGGCTCACTCACAGGGCCAGTCTACGGATGGCCGGGGGCATCGCGTGCAGCGCCCGGCGTGACGTCCCGGGCGGGCGTGGTCAGGGCGGGTCCGCGACGTCCCGCCGTGTGCCTGCGAGGGAGGTTCGGCCCGAGGGGCGGCCCCGGCCCGGTGGCGGTCCCGGCCCCGGTGGGCGGCCCTCGTGCCGCACGTCCCACGCACGGCGAAGCCCCCGCGCTCCCGGTCGGTCGGGGGTGCGGGGGCTCCGTGTTCAGCTCATCAGCCCTGCGGCAGGTTCGCCAGCTGGGCGGAGATGCGTTCGATGTCCGCCTCGGCCTTGGAGAGCCGGCCGCGGATCTTGTCGACCACGTTGTCCGGCGCCTTGGCCAGGAAGGCCTCGTTGCCGAGCTTCCCGGTGGCCTGGGCCTTCTCCTTCCCGGCGGCCTCCAGGTCCTTGGTCAGGCGCTTGCGCTCGGCCGCGACGTCGATCGTGCCGGAGAGGTCGAGCGCGACGGTGACCCCGGCGACCGGCAGTGAAGCGGTGGCCTGGAAGCCGTCCCCGGCGGGCTGCAGGCGCAGCAGCTGCCGGACGGCCGCCTCGTGCGGGGCGAGCGGCGTACCGGTCAGGGTGAGCTCGGCCGGGACCTTCTGGCCGGGCTGGAGGCCCTGGTCGTTGCGGAAGCGGCGGACCTCCGTGACGACCTGCTGGACGAGCTCGATCTCCTTCTCGGCCGCGTCGTCGCGGAAACCGGAGTCGGTCGGCCACTGCGCGATGACGATCGACTCGCGTCCGGTGAGCGCGGTCCACAGCGCCTCGGTGACGAACGGGACGATCGGGTGCAGCAGGCGCAGCATCACGTCGAGGACCTCGCCGAGGACCCGGCCCGAGACCTCGGCCGGGCGGCCGCCCGCGAAGAAGGTGGTCTTGGACAGCTCGACGTACCAGTCGAAGACCTCGTCCCAGGCGAAGTGGCGCAGCGCCTCGCTGATCCTGGCGAACTGGTAGTCGTCGTAGAACGCGTCGACGTCGGCGACCGTCTTGTTGAGACGGGACAGGATCCAGCGGTCGGTGACGGACATCTCCTCGACCGGGGGCAGTTCGCCCTCGATCGTGGCGCCGTTCATCAGGGCGAAGCGGGTGGCGTTCCAGATCTTGTTGGAGAACTTCGCCGAGCCCTGGACCCAGTCCTCGCCGATCGGGACGTCGGTGCCCGGGTTGGCGCCGCGCGCGAGGGTGAAACGCAGCGCGTCGGAGCCGTACTTGTCCATCCAGTCCAGCGGGTTGACCACGTTGCCGAAGGACTTCGACATCTTCTTGCCGTGCTCGTCGCGGACCATCCCGTGCAGGACGATCGTGCCGAACGGCGGGACGCCGTCGTTGACGTACAGGCCGAACATCATCATCCGGGCGACCCAGAAGAAGAGGATGTCGTAGCCGGTGACCAGGACGGAGTTCGGGTAGAACTTCGCGAGGCTGTCGGTCCGTTCGGGCCAGCCGAGCGTCGAGAACGGCCACAGGCCGGAGGAGAACCAGGTGTCCAGGACGTCGCTGTCCTGCGTCCAGCCCTCGCCGGTGGGCGCCTCGTCGTCCGGTCCGACGCAGACGACCTCGCCGTTCGGCCCGTACCAGACGGGGATGCGGTGACCCCACCACAGCTGGCGGGAGATGCACCAGTCGTGGAGGTTGTCCACCCAGTCGAAGTACCGCTTCTCCATCTCCTGCGGGTGGATCTTGACCTTGCCGTCACGGACGGCGTCACCCGCGGCCTCGGCCAGCGGGCCGACCTTGACCCACCACTGGAGGGACAGGCGCGGTTCGATGGTGGTCTTGCAGCGCGAGCAGTGGCCCACGGAGTGGGTGTACGGCCGCTTCTCGGCGACGATCCGGCCCTCGGCGCGCAGCGCGGCGACGATGGCGGAGCGGGCCTCCAGGCGGTCCAGGCCCTCGAAGGGGCCGGGGACCGTGATGACGGCGCGCTCGTCCATGACCGCGATGTTCGGCAGGTCGTGGCGCTTGCCGATCTCGAAGTCGTTGGGGTCGTGCGCGGGCGTCACCTTGACCGCGCCGGTGCCGAACTCCGGGTCGACGTGGTGGTCGGCGACGACGGGAATGGTGCGGTCGGTGAGCGGCAGCTTGATCTGCTTGCCGACCAGGTGCTTGTAGCGCTCGTCGTCGGGGTGGACGGCGACGGCGGTGTCACCGAGCATCGTCTCGGCGCGGGTGGTGGCGACGACGATTGTCTCGTCGCCCTCGCCGTACGTCATGGAGACGAGCTCGCCGTCGTCCTCCTGGTACTCGACCTCGATGTCGGAGATCGCGGTCAGACAGCGCGGGCACCAGTTGATGATGCGCTCGGCCCGGTAGATCAGCCCGTCGTCGTACATGCGCTTGAAGACGGTCTGGACGGCGTCGGACAGGCCCTCGTCCATGGTGAACCGCTCGCGGGACCAGGCGACGCCCTCGCCGAGACGGCGCATCTGGCCGGAGATCTGGCCGCCGGACTCGTTCTTCCACTGCCAGACGCGCTCGACGAAGGCCTCGCGGCCCAGGTCGTGGCGGGACTTGCCCTCCTTGGCGAGTTCGCGCTCGACGACGTTCTGGGTGGCGATGCCCGCGTGGTCCATACCGGGCTGGTACAGCGCTTCGAAGCCCTGCATGCGCTTACGGCGGACGAGGGCGTCGATCAGCGTGTGTTCGAAGGCGTGCCCCAGGTGGAGGCTTCCGGTGACGTTCGGCGGGGGGATGACGATGCTGTACGGCGGCTTGTCGCTGTGCTCGTCGGCTTCGAAGTACCCACGTTCCACCCAGCGCTCGTACAGCTTCCCCTCCACCTCGGCCGGCGCGTACTGGGTCGGCAGTTCGGGGGTGCTGGCTGGCTGCTGCGCTGCGTTCTCGGTCACGGCACACAGTTTAGGGGCGTCACAGTCGTGCACTGAAACCGGTTTGTTCAGTAACGGTGTACGGCTCGATGCCCCATGTCAGCGCCGTTTCCGTCAGGATGTTCGGAACGCATAAGCATTCTGGAGGGGACAGCGCAATGAGCTACAACCAGCCGGGCCCGTACGGCGGGCAGCCGCCGCAGGGCCAGCCCGGACCGTACGGACAGCAGCCGGGCCCGTACGGCGGCCCGCCGCCGCAGGGCCCGCCGCAGGGCGCCCCGCAGGGTCAGCCCGGCTACGGCTACCCGCAGCAGGCCCCCCAGGGTGTCCCGCCGCAGCAGCAGCCCCCGCAGCCGGGCTACGGCTACCCGCAGCAGCCCGGCCCGTACGGCCAGCAGCCGCCCACTCCGCCGTACGGCGGCCAGCAGCCGTACGGCGGCATGCCGCCCCAGCCGGGCGCCCCGAAGAAGAAGACCGGGCTGATCATCGGCGCGGCAGTCGTGGCGCTGGCCGTGGTCGCGGGCGGGGTGTACTTCTTCACGTCGGGCGGGGGCTCAGGCAACGGCGACGTCGCGGACTCCACCAAGGGGTACAAGCTCACGCCGGCCGCCTCGGTGGACGCGTACAAGAAGGACACCTCCGAGGCCGAGTCCGGGTCTGCGATGAAGGGCGAGGACAAGGCCAAGGCCGAGGCCATGGGCGTAAAGAACCCGAATGAGGTCGGCGCGAAGTACATGAGCGGCGACATCGAGGTGAACCCGCTCACCACAAAGATGCTCATGCTGCAGGGCGTTTGGGGCGAGATCGAGGACCCCGAGAAGGTCATCGACGGCTCCTTCAAGAACGCCGAGAAGGAGGCGGCGATGGACGAGAACGCCAAGGGATCGCTGGTTGGTAGTCCCAAGAACGTCACTCCGGCCGGTTTCGAGGGGGCACTGATGAAGTGCCAGAGCGTCAAGGTCGTCAACGAGGACGCCGACGGCTCCGTGGAGAAGGGACCGAAGGACATGACCTTGCCGGTCTGCATCTGGGCCGACTACAGCACGGTCGGGGTAGTCATCGGCATCGACATCGGCGGGGCCATGACCAACAAGTCGATGTCCCAGGACGAGACGGCCGCCCTCGCCGCCAAGCTGTACAACACCTCACGCACCAAGATCTGACCGCATACGCCGAAGGGGCGCCCGGCCGGTGGCCGGGCGCCCCTTCGGCGTATGCGGTCCGCTGCCGCTACGCGGACTTCTCGTGGCGGCCGCCGTCGTTCTTGCCGATCGTGCGCGGTTCGCGCGGGACCAGCGTCGGGTTGACGTTGTTGCGGACGACGTCCGGGGTGATGACCACGCGGGCCACGTCCTTGCGGGACGGGACCTCGTACATCACGGACTGGAGGACTTCCTCCATGATGGCCCGCAGACCACGTGCACCGGTCTGGCGAAGGATCGCCTGGTCGGCGATGGCCTCCAGCGCCTCCCGCTCGAAGTCCAGCTCCACACCGTCGAGTTCGAACAGCCTTTGGTACTGCTTCACCAGCGCGTTGCGCGGCTCGACCAGGATCTGGAGCAACGCCTCGCGGTCCAGGTTGTGGACCGAGGTCAGTACGGGAAGGCGGCCGATGAACTCCGGGATCATCCCGAACTTCACCAGGTCCTCCGGCATGACCTCCTGGAACTGGTCGCTCGCCTGGATCTCCAGCTTGGAGCGGATCGTCGCGCCGAAGCCGATGCCCTTCGCGCCGGCCCGCGACTCGATGATCTTCTCCAGACCGGAGAAGGCACCGCCCACGATGAACAGCACGTTCGTCGTGTCGATCTGGATGAACTCCTGGTGCGGGTGCTTGCGCCCGCCCTGCGGCGGTACGGAGGCGGTGGTGCCCTCCAGGATCTTCAGCAGGGCCTGCTGGACGCCCTCGCCCGACACATCACGGGTGATCGACGGGTTCTCGCTCTTGCGGGCGACCTTGTCGATCTCGTCGATGTAGATGATCCCGGTCTCGGCCTTCTTGACGTCGTAGTCCGCGGCCTGGATCAGCTTCAGCAGGATGTTCTCGACGTCCTCGCCGACATAGCCGGCCTCCGTCAGCGCCGTCGCGTCGGCGATGGCGAACGGGACGTTGAGCATGCGGGCCAGTGTCTGCGCGAGGAGCGTCTTGCCGGAGCCCGTGGGACCCAGCAGCAGGATGTTGGACTTGGCGAGCTCGATCGCGTCGTCACGATTCCCGCCGCCGTTCTCCCCGGCCTGGACCCGCTTGTAATGGTTGTACACAGCGACCGAGAGGGCCTTCTTCGCGGGCTCCTGCCCGACGACGTACCCCTCGAGGAACTCGTAGATCTCGCGCGGTTTGGGGAGTTCCTCCCACCGCACCTCGGAGGTCTCTGCGAGCTCCTCCTCGATGATCTCGTTGCAGAGATCGATGCACTCGTCGCAGATGTACACACCGGGTCCTGCGATGAGCTTCTTCACCTGCTTCTGGCTCTTTCCGCAGAACGAGCACTTGAGCAGGTCGCCGCCATCACCGATGCGTGCCACGAGGTGCTTCCCCTTCGCCTGGGAGCAGCCTGGTTCAGCGGCTCCTGGTGCCTCTATCCGACGGTACCTTGCCTGACCCCCCGTTCGGGCCCCCCTTGGCACGGTTCACACGGCCGGGGCCGTGGAAACGGAACGTGCCAAGGGGAAAGACCGACGTCAGACGGATGCGCCGGCTGTGGTCTTGCGGGTGGAAACGATCTGGTCCACCAGACCGTACGCGAGAGCGTCCTCCGCCGTAAGGATCTTGTCGCGCTCGATGTCCTCGCTGATCTTCTCCAGCGAAGTGGTGGAGTGCTTGGCCAGCATCTCCTCGAGCTGGCTGCGCATCCGCAGGATCTCGTTGGCCGCGATCTCCAGGTCGGAGAGCTGCTCACGGCCGGTCTGCGAGGACGGCTGGTGGATGAGCACCCGGGCGTGCGGGAGCGCCATGCGCTTGCCCGGCGTGCCCGCCGCCAGCAGGACGGCGGCGGCGGAGGCCGCCTGGCCCATGCAGACCGTCTGGATGTCCGGCTTCACGAACTGCATCGTGTCGTAGATCGCGGTGAGCGCGGTGAACGAGCCGCCGGGGCTGTTGATGTAGATCGAGATGTCACGGTCAGGGTCCATCGACTCCAGGCACAGCAGCTGCGCCATGACGTCGTTGGCCGAGGCGTCGTCGATCTGGACGCCGAGGAAGATCACGCGCTCCTCGAAGAGCTTCGCGTACGGGTCGTACTCACGCACACCCTGCGAGGTGCGCTCCACGAAGCGCGGGACGACGTAGCGGTTGTCCACCTGCGGGCCGGTGTAGAGACCGCTCGCGGAGGCGCCGGGGAAGTTGTTCATGTGGGTGTTCACCATCCTGGTGGCGTTCATGTGGGCTGGGGGCTGCTCGGCGTACGAGTGGCGTACGAGAGGACTGCGGGGGCGCGAGGTCCGGTGGAGACCGGATCAGGCGCCGGTGCCGCCGCCGCCCGGGATGCCCGACGCGAACGTGATGATCTCGTCGATGAGGCCGTAGTCCTTGGCCTCCTCCGCGGTGTACCAGCGGTCGCGGTCGCCGTCGCGGATGATCGTTTCCACGGTCTGGCCGGAGTGGTGCGCGGTGATCTCCGCCATCCGCCTCTTGGTGCGGAGCAGGTACTCGGCCTGGATCTTGATGTCCGAGGCGGTGCCGCCGATGCCGGCCGAACCCTGGTGCATGAGGATGTCGGTGTTCGGGAGCGCGAAGCGCTTGCCCGCGCTGCCGCCGGTGAGCAGGAACTGGCCCATGGAGGCCGCCATGCCCATACCGATGGTGACCACGTCGTTCGGGATGTACTGCATGGTGTCGTAGACCGCCATGCCCGCCGTCACCGAGCCGCCGGGGCTGTTGATGTAGAGGTAGATGTCCTTGTCCGGGTCGGCGGCAAGGAGCAGAAGCTGTGCGGTGATCTTGTTGGCGATGTCATCGTCGACCTGCTGGCCGAGGAAGATGATGCGCTCGCCGAGCAGTCGGCTGTAGACCTGGTCACCGAGGCCTCCACCGAGGGACGGCTCTCCGGCGGCGTAGGGCATCAGATTCGTCACGTATCCACCTGCTCGTCTCTGACGGCTCCGGCCGTCTCAGCGTCTTCGTACCGGGTGGGCCGGGACTACCCGACCCTTCCTCTTCATGGACCCTAACGCGCAGGTGGGACAACGCCATCCCGGTTCCCCAACTGTTCGCTGGGAGCGCAAGGTCAGCAGGCCGCACAAGGGTTCCGGTGGGGGTGGGGGCCGATATACCGACGGGCTCCGGACGCTGTACGTCCGGAGCCCGTCGTGCGATCGGACGAGCCGATCAGTGCGAGGCTCAGGCCTCGGACTTCTCGTCGCTCTTCTCGCCGGCGGATGCCTCGGACGCGTCCTCGGTGGCGGCCTCGGCCGTCTCCGTGGTCTCGTCCTCGTCATCCTCGAGGTCGACGATCTCACCGTTGGTGTCGACGACCTTGGCGGCCTCGACGACCACGGCGAGCGCCTTGCCACGGGCGACCTCGCCGACGAGCATCGGCACCTGGCCGCCTTCGACGACGGCCTGGGCGAACTGGTCGGGGCTCATGCCGGAGGAGGCTGCACGCCGCATGAGGTGCTCGGTGAGCTCCTCCTGGTTGACGTTCAGCTTCTCCTTGTTGACGAGCTCGTCAAGGATGAACTGGGTCTTGATGCCCTTGACGGCCTGCTCGGAGGTCTCGTTCTCGAACTCCTCCAGGGTCTTGCCCTGGATCTCGAGGTACTTCTCGAGGTCGAGACCCATCTGGCCGAGCTGGTGGTGCTCGAGGTTGTGCTTGCGGGTCTGGACCTCGTCCGCGAGGAGCTTCTCGGGGATCGGGACCTCGGCCAGCTTCAGGAGCTCGTCGAGGACGCGCTCCTGGGCCTGGGTGGCCTGGTCGTACTGCTTGGTGTTCTCGAGGCGCTTGCGGCTGTCCTCGCGGAGCTCGGCCAGCGTGTCGAACTCGCTCGCCATCTGCGCGAAGTCGTCGTCCAGCTCAGGCAGCTCGCGGGAGGCGACGGCGGTGACCTTGACGGTGACCTCCGCCTCCTTGCCCTCGGCGGAGCCGCCCTTCAGCTCGGAGGTGAAGGTGGCCTCGCCACCGGCCTCCAGGCCGGTCACGGCCTCGTCGATGCCCTCGAGGAGCTCGCCGGAACCGATGGTGTACGAGACACCGGCGGCCATGCCGTCCTCCAGGACCTCTCCGTCGACCTTGGCCTCCAGGTCGATCGTCACGACGTCGCCCTCGGCGGCGGCGCGCTCGACAGGGTTGGTGGAGGCGAAGCGCTCGCGCAGCTGCTCCACGGCCTTGTCGACGTCCTCTTCGGTGACCTCGAGTGCGTCCACGGTGACCTCGATGCCGGAGTAGTCCGGAATCGCGATCTCGGGACGGACGTCCACCTCGGCGGTGAAGGCCAGCAGCTCGCCGTCCTTGAGTTCGGTGATGTCTACCTCGGGCTGGCCCAGAACATTGAGCTCACCCTCGCTGACAGCCTCGGTGTAGAACTTCGGAAGGGCGTCGTTGACGGCCTCCTCCAGCACAGCACCACGGCCGAACCGCTGGTCGATGATCCGGTTGGGGATCTTGCCCTTACGGAAGCCCTTCACCGTGACCTGCTGGTTGATCTTCTTGTACGCCGCGTCGAGGCTGTCCTTGAGCTCCTCGAAGGGCACCTCGATGCTGAGCCGAACCCGAGTCGGGTTCAGGGTCTCCACGGCGCTCTTCACGGTTCGGTCTCCTTGGTGGCTGACTTCTTGGGGTTCTGCTGGGCCGCCGAGAGGCGGCTTCGCGGATCGAGCCCGGTACATCAGACACACGGGCACGCAATTTGCATAGTAACGGCAAGCGGGATGACTCCCACAACGCGATCTTGCCTGTGCGATCTTGCTGGTGGTCGGGGTGGCCGGATTCGAACCGACGACCTTCCGCTCCCAAAGCGGACGCGCTACCAAGCTGCGCCACACCCCGTCGGTGCGACACGTAGGGTACATGCCCGCAAGCGGTGCGTCGGCCGTTTTGCGGAGCGGGCCCGGGGCGCACCGGATACGGGTGTGCGCGGACCTGCCCCGACCCGCTACGATGCTTTCCGTGCCGCGGTCCACGGACCTGCGGTGCGATGCTTGCGGGCGTAGCTCAATGGTAGAGCCCTAGTCTTCCAAACTAGCTACGCGGGTTCGATTCCCGTCGCCCGCTCCACACGAAAGAGCCCGGCCCGGCAGGTGACTGCCGGGCCGGGCTCTTTCGCGCACGCCGGGGCGGGCCCCGTCCGCGCGCCGGTGCACCGGCCGGGGCCCGCGAGGAAGCGGATCAGAAGCTGATCTGGTTGATCGTCTCCGCTATCGAGTTCATGAATCTGTTGATCGACGGCGCCATCCCCGTCGACGCCAGGAAGAAGCCGAAGAGCACGGCGACGACCGCCGGCCCGCCCTTGAGGGACCCGCCGCGGATCAGCACCACCAGGACGATCCCCAGCAGAAGCACCACAGACAGTGAAATGGCCACGACTGATCACACCCTTGGTCGGTCCGCCTTGCCGGCCCGGTGGCGTGCGGCCGAGCACACCCCCGTCGCGACCATCGTGCCACCAACTCCCCTGCGGGTGCTGCCGGGTGACGAAGCCGACTGGCTGGATCACGCCATACTCGCGCCCGACCACGCCCGGCGTGTGGCGGCTGTGTGCCGAATTCACGTCACGCACACGCCGGGCGCGTCGGGCGCCCGGCGCCGGCCCGGTGACCGGCCTCACGGCGGGCCGCGGGCAGACCCGGCGGCAATCCGTCCGAAAACTGTGCGTCCACTGTGCGGAAGCCATTCGAATTTTCACCGGTGTGACCGTTTCCATATCCCCACACTTCATTCACAGCATTCCGACGGGGAGTAATGCGACGTAATTCACTTCCTCAACTGACGGTCTATATGCACCATTTGACACGGATGAAACATCTCATAACGGTCGGCCGTCGATGGTTTCGTTTCCGAATGGGCGGGAAGACGCAACATTCCACGGGGGTTTTACGCGCGCCGCTCGGCGGGTCTAGGGTGCCTTAGATGTTCAAAGCTCCGAGCGAAATTGCCAGGGCCCCGATCCCCCCGGAGACCCGGGAGCCGGAGCCCAGACACCAGCAGGTCCTGACGACTGCCGGAGCGGCCTCCCCCCATGCCCCGGCGGCCCCGGCCCTCGCGCCGGTGAAGCGACGTGACGCGTACTTCGACAACGCGAAGTACCTTGCGATCGTGCTGGTCGCCGTGGCGCACGCATGGGAACCGGTCATGGACGGCAGCCGCGTCACGCGAGCGCTGTACATGGTCGTGTACACGTTCCACATGCCCGCGTTCATCCTCGTTTCCGGTTATTTCTCCCGGTCGTTCGACATGAGTCCGGCCAAGGTGAAGCGTCTGGTCACCGGGGTCGCCGTGCCCTATGTCCTGTTCGAGACGGCCTACTCACTCTTCAGGCGGTACGCGGGCTCCGACGACGTGGAGATCACGCTGCTCGACCCGCTGTTCCTCACCTGGTTCCTGATCGCCTTGTTCGTCTGGCGCCTCACGACACCGCTGTGGCGTTCGCTGCGCCACCCGTTGCCGGTGGCGCTGACCATCGCCGTGCTCGCCTCGCTGACCCCGGGCATCGGTGACGACCTCGACCTGCAACGTGTGCTGCAGCTGCTGCCGTTCTTCGTCCTCGGCCTGATGCTGAAGCCCGAACACTTCGAACTGGTCCGCAGGCGCGAGGTCAGGCTGCTCTCCCTGCCGCTGTTCACGGGTGCCCTGCTGTTCGCCTACTGGGCCGCCCCGCGCATGCGGCTCGGCTGGTTCTACCGCAGCAGCAGCGCGCAGGAGCTGGGTGCTCCGTGGTGGTCGGGGGCCGTGATGTGCCTGGCGATGTTCGGGTGCGCGCTGCTTCTCACGGCGGGCTTCCTGGCCTGGGTGCCGCGCCGTCACCTCTGGTTCACCGTGCTCGGCGCCGGGACGATCTGCGGCTACCTCCTGCACGGCTTCCTCGTGAAGGGGGCCGGATACCTGGGGCTGTTCGACCGGTACGCGTGGCTGTCGGGGCCTGCGGGACTGGTCCTCGTCTCCCTCGTCGCGGCCGGCGCGGTGACAGCGCTGTGCACCCCGCCGGTCCGGCGCGCGCTGCGCTTCGCCACCGAGCCCGACATGAACTGGGCGTTCCGCCGGGTCCCTGCCGGCCGGGACCGGGCAACACGCTGATCCCGTCCTGATCGCCCACGGTCCGCGCGGGTCCCCGCCCGGACCTCAGGCCCCGCCCGGACCTCAGTCCGTGGCGGGGCACGCCTGTTCCGGCCGTCCGGCGGGAACAGTGCCCCCTGACAGCCCCAGCAGCCCGCGCACCAGGGCGTACTTCTCCGTCAGCCGGGCACGCGTCGCCGCCTCCAGGACCGCGAGGCGCTCGGGGTCCGCGTTGTGCGCCAGGTCCGACTCCTTGATCAGCAGCGCCCCAGGGGTCGCCAGAATCCGCCTCGCGTAGGTACCGAGGTCTTCGCCGTCCCGCTTGGTGACGGCGAGGACCATGTCCTTCACCTGCTGCGGCAGTGCGGCGTCGTCGAGCCACTGCCGGGAGAGCGCGCCGTCCTCCACCGCGTCGTGCAACCAGGCCGCTGCGATCTGCTCGTCGGTGCCGCCCCTGCTCCGTACGCCCTCGGCCACCGCGGCCAGGTGTTCGACGTAGGGACGCCCGGCCTTGTCGGTCTGGGCTCCGTGGGCCTCACGGGCGATCGCCTCGACTTCGGCCGGGGTCAGGTACGGAGTCGGCATGTGCGCGACTTTACGCCGCCGGACGACGATTCCCCGAGGCGCTCACAGGTACGGCGTCAATCGTTCGCGGCGGGATCCTGCGATGGGCCGGGGCGCCCCGGAGGCGGCGGTTCCGGCCGGGGTGCTCGGCATCTCCGACGAGGGGCTTCAGCCGGGACGGGAAGCCGCACCGGCCTGGGGGGGCGATCCCGGGCCTCTCCTCGGAAGCCGTTGCCAGCCTGTCCTCGCCCGGCGAATTCCCGTTCGAGTGACAAGGCGGCGTCGCATTGACATCTGTACGGTTTCAGCCGCTTCGTACGGTTCAGGCGCGACGCGACAGCAGGAGCAGCGCACGGTCGTCGTTGACGTCCTTGGCGCAGGCCTCGATCAGGTGCCAGGCCGCGCCCTCGAATCCGGTGGTGACGTAGCGGTCGGCCTCTCCAGTCAGCCGGTCGATGCCCTCGGCCATGTCCCGGTCGGATGCTTCGACCAGTCCGTCCGTGAACAGCATCAGCACGTCACCGGGTGCCAGCGAGCCCTTCACCGCGTCGAACTGCGCGCCGTCGTAGACCCCGAGCAGCGGCCCTTCGGCGGCCTTCTCCTCCCACTGGCCGCTGCCCGCGTGCAACTGCAGGGCAGGGGGGTGGCCGGCCGAGAGCAGTTCGTAGTCGCCCGACTCCAGGTCCAGGACGAGGTGGATGGAGGTGGCGAAGCCCTCGTCCCAGTCCTGGCGCAGGAGGTAACCGTTGGCGGCGGGCAGGAAGCCGTGCGGCGGCAGCGAGCCCAGGAGCCCGCCGAAGGCCCCGGACAGCAGCAGCGCCCGGGAGCCTGCGTCCATGCCCTTCCCGGACACGTCGGTCAGCACCGCTTCCAGGGTCCGCCCGCCGTTCGTCCGGGCGGCGACGACGAAGTCGCCGGAGAAGGACTGGCCCCCCGCCGGGCGGAGCGCCATCTCGCGGTGCCAGCCCTGGGGCAGGCGCGGCAGGGCGCTCTGGACGCGGATGCGCTCGCGGAGGTCGAACAGCATGGTCCCGCCGCGACGCCACGGCACCCCGACCCGCGCCCGGAACTGGGCGAGGACGAGCCCGAAGAAGCCGCAGGCGGCAACGGTCAGGACGATGCCCGGGGTGACCCGGGCGGGCCCGTCCGCGTAAGGGCCGAGGGCGACGGACTCCACGATCAGAGCGGCTGCCGCGGTCGCGTAGAGGCCGAGCAGGCTGGCCGGCCGCAGCAGCAGGCCGCCCGCGACGATCGGCAGGGCGAGGGCCGCCGGTGAGCACCAGACCGGATTGAGCAGGCTGGCGCAGGTGATCGCCGGAACGATGAGCAGCAGACCTGCCAGGGCTATCCAGTCCGACCCGTCCCCGCGGAAGTAGTCGACACCTGACCTGCGCAGCGCTGTGCGCGCCCGGTGCACCGATTTTCGCCACCGGGCCGGGTATGCGTCTACTCCTGTGCGACGGGCCATTGCGGGGACCCTATCCACTGGGCGGCCTGCGGTGCAGGGGGACCCCTGTGACAATGTGTCGGAAAATGGGTCGCTCGCACACCGTGTCCCTGGTAGGCATGGCATATGACTACGGAGCTGCGGGCACCGAGCGCATCCGAGTGGGACGCGTGGTTCGGGTGTCTCGAGGTCGCTTTCGGCGGTGTGGCCACGTCCCCGGAGAGTCGCGAGTTGTACGCCGCGCTGGCGGCTTCGGAGAGATCCGTCGGCCACCGGGACGGCGCGGACTGGGTGGGTACGGCCGGCGCGTACCGCTTCCGTGTGACGGTGCCCGGTGGGGCCGAGGTGCCCGCCGCCGGTGTGACGATGGTCAGCGTCGCCGCCACCCACCGCAGGCGTGGGCTGCTGACGTCGATGATGCGCCGTCAGCTGGACGACGTCCGCTCATGGGGTGAGCCGCTCGCGGTGCTGACGGCGTCGGAGCCCGGCATCTACGGCCGCTTCGGATACGGCGCGGCCACCGGTGAGATGCGGCTGGAGATCGACACGGCGCGGGTGCTGCTCACCGTGCCACCCGGCACGGACGCGGTCCGGGTGCGCTACGCGTCCCCGGAGCGGGCGCTCGCTGCCTGCGAGGCGGTGTACGGGCGGCTGACGGCCGGGCGGCCCGGCTCCCTGGTGCGCCAGCCGGGGTGGGACCGGATGGCCGTGCTCGACCCGGAGCAGTCCCGGGAGGGCGGCTCCGCCTTGCAGTGTGTCCTCGCGGAGCGGGACGGCGAGGTCACCGGGTACGCCACGTACCGGATCAAGCCGGAGTGGGACGGCTCCGGGCCCCGGGGCAGGGTGCTGCTCCGGGATCTCGCGGCGCTGGACCCGGCCTCCTGCGCGGCCTTGTGGCGCTTCCTCTTCGACATCGACCTGACGTCGGTCCTCGAGTGCCGCAACCGCCCCACGGACGACGCGGTGCTGCACATGGTCTCGGACGTCCGGCGCTGCGGGGTTCGCGTACGGGACGGGATGTACGTACGGCTCGTCGACCTGGGAACGGCGCTCGAGGCGCGCGGTTACCGGACCCCGGTGGATGTGGTGCTGGAGGTGGAGGACGACTTCTGTCCCTGGAACGCGGGGCGTTGGCGCCTGACCACGGACGCGAAGGGTGCGGCCTCCTGCCGGCGGACCGAGGACGCGGCGGACCTCGCGCTCTCCGTACGGGAGTTGGGCGCCGCCTACCTCGGCGGGGTGTCGCTGACGGCCCTTGCGGCGGCCGGGCGGGTCCGGGAACTGCGGGAGGGCGCGCTGGCCCAGGTGTCGTCGGCCTTCTCCTGGGACGTGGAGCCGTGGTGCCCGCACGGGTTCTGAGCCCGTCCCCCGGGCGCGGAAGTGGTCAGCGGTGGCTCAGTACGTTGACCACGCGGCCGTTGGGGTCGCGGACGAAGAACCGCCGCACCCCCCACTCCTCGTCCTGCAACGGGTGAACGATCTCCGCCCCGCTCTCGCACACGGCCTCGTACACCGCGTCCACGTCGTCGACCTCCACGCTCATGTCGGGGTCGACCGGCGCCGTCCTGTCCCTGGTCATGAAGCTGACCTGGGCCGCCGGGGTGGACGGGGAGGCGAAGGTCATGATCCAGCCGAGGTCCATGACCTCCTCGAAACCCAGCCGGCCGTAGAAGTCCCGGTTCTCCTGGGCGGCCTCGGACCGGATGACGGGCATGACGCGGCGAACGCTCATCGGGCGGCTCCATGGGTGCGCGGGTGTGTCTCCAGGGACTTCCGTGAGTATCACGGACCATCCGTCACCGCGCGGGTTCCCGCGACCGAACCCGGGAAGTGCCGGCCCTAACGGGCCTGGCAGACCGGGCACCAGAAGAGGTTGCGGGCTGCCAGGTCCGCCGTGCGGATCTCGCTGCCGCAGATGTGGCAGGCCTGCCGGGCCCGGCGGTAGACGTAGACCTCTCCCCCGTGGTCGTCGACGCGCGGAGGGCGGCCCATCGCCTCGGGGAGGTGCTCGGGACGGACGGTGTCGATGCGGTTGTTCCGCACGCCTTCGCGCATCAGCTCGCCGAGGTCGGCCCAGAGGGCGTCCCACTCACCGCGCGCGAGGTCCCTGCCCGGGCGGTACGGGTCGATGCCGTGCCGGAAGAGGACCTCGGCACGGTAGACGTTGCCCACGCCCGAGACGACCTTCTGGTCCATGAGCAGGGCGGCCACCGTGACGCGGCTGCGGGAGATCCGCTGCCAGGCCCGCTCGCCGTCCTCGTCGGTACGCAGCGGGTCGGGGCCGAGCCTGTCGTGTATCGCGCGTTTCTCGGGCCCGGCGATCAGGGCGCAGGTGGTGGGGCCCCGCAGATCGGCGTAGTGGGCGTCGTTGACGAGGCGGAGCCGGACCGTGTCGGTGGGCGGCGGGGCCGGAGCCGTACCGAAACCGAGCTTGCCGAACAGGCCGAGGTGGATGTGGACCCAGGCCTGTCCGCCGGGCCCGGCCCCGTCGAAGCCGAGGAAGAGGTGCTTGCCGTGGGCGTCGACGGTGGTGAGTGGCCGGCCGTCGAGCAGCGCCGCGCTGCCGGCGAACTTCCCCTGCGGGCTGGTGACGCGCACCGGCCCGCCGGCGAACCGCTCGTGGTGGTCGGCGGCGAGGCGGTGGATCGTATGCCCCTCGGGCACGGGGGTCTCCTGAGGACACGCCTGTGCCGCCGGGCCTGGACCCGGCGGCACGGGGAAGCGGGTGCGGGCCTCTCAGCCCTGCTGCGGGTGGTGGGCCGGGATCGGGGGGAGCTCGCCGGTGGCCTCGTACGCCGACAGCATCTCGATGCGGCGGGTGTGGCGCTCCTCACCCGAGTACGGGGTGGCCAGGAAGATCTCGACGAACTTCGTGGCCTCCTCCTGCGTGTGCATCCGGCCGCCGATGGCCACCACGTTGGCGTCGTTGTGCTCACGGCCGAGCGCGGCGGTCTGCTCGCTCCAGGCGAGAGCGGCACGGACGCCCTTGACCTTGTTCGCGGCGATCTGCTCGCCGTTGCCGGAGCCCCCGATGACGATGCCGAGGCTGTCCTTGTCCGCGGCCGTCCGCTCGGCGGCACGGAGGCAGAACGGCGGGTAGTCGTCCTGGGCGTCGTAGATGTGGGGACCGCAGTCGACGGCCTCGTGGCCGTGGGCCGAGAGCCACTCGACGAGGTGGTTCTTGAGTTCGTAGCCGGCATGGTCGGAGCCGAGGTACACGCGCATGGAGCGAAGTGTGGCACGGACGGGGCGGGGTAGCCGTCAGCGGGGTCGGGACCGTCCACCGGTCCCGGGGCTGCGGACCCGGCCCCGGGGATGTGCGCCGGGCCACTCCGGCAACGATCCGGTCAAGGAGCGGATGAGGGGGTTCCGCTTCCGGTGCCGCCCGGGCTTGAATGCGTGGCCGTGCCGCACACCACCCCGCGGCGGCAGGACCGACACACGTGATCAGAAAACGTAAGGATTCGATCCATGACGTCGCAGACGACACTGGAGCAGCCGGGCCACCAGCCCGGCGATCCGGACAAGCCGCACTCCCCGGACGGCCTCCAGGCCGGTCTCAAGAACCGCCACCTCTCGATGATCGCCATCGGCGGCGTGATCGGGGCAGGCCTCTTCGTCGGCTCCGGCGCCGGTATCGCGGCTGCCGGCCCGGCCATCCTCCTGTCGTACGCCCTGGTCGGCCTGATGGTCGTCTTCGTCATGCGGATGCTCGGCGAGATGGCCGTCGCCCGCCCGAGCTCCGGCTCCTTCTCCGCCTACGCCGACCAGGCCCTGGGCCGCTGGGCGGGCTTCTCGATCGGCTGGCTGTACTGGTTCTTCTGGGTCGTGGTGCTCGCCGTCGAGGCCACGGCGGGTGCCAAGATCCTGGAGAGCTGGGTCCCGGGTGTACCGCAGTGGGCCTGGGCCCTGATCGTCATGCTGGTGCTGACGGCGACCAACCTGGTCTCCGTGGGCTCGTACGGTGAGTTCGAGTTCTGGTTCGCCGGGATCAAGGTCGTGGCGATCGGCGCCTTCGTCGTCGTCGGCCTGCTCGCCGTCTTCGGCATCCTGCCGGGTTCGGACAGTCCCGGTCCCGGCCTCGCCCATCTGACGGACACCGGAGGCTTCTTCCCCGAGGGACCGGGTGCCATCCTCACGGGTGTGCTGATGGTCGTCTTCTCCTTCATGGGCAGCGAGATCGTGACCCTGGCGGCCGGCGAGTCGGAGGACCCGCGGCGTGCCGTCTCCAAGGCCACCAACAGCGTGATCTGGCGTATCGCCATCTTCTACCTGGGCTCGATCTTCATCGTCCTCACGCTGCTGCCGTGGAACGACGCGTCGATCGTCAAGGACGGTTCGTACGTCGCCGCCCTGAACGTCATCGGCATCCCGCACGCCGGCCAGGTCATGAACGTCATCGTGCTGACGGCCGTGCTGTCCTGTCTCAACTCCGGCCTCTACACGGCCTCGCGCATGGCCTTCTCGCTCGGACAGCGCGGAGACGCCCCCAAGGCCTTCGCCCGGGTGAACAAGCGGGGCGTGCCGCAGGCGGCGATCCTCTCGTCCGTGGTGTTCGGTTTCGTGGCGGTGTTCTTCAACTACCAGTGGCCCGACACGGTGTTCGCGTTCCTGCTGAACTCCTCCGGCGCGGTCGCCCTGTTCGTGTGGCTGGTCATCTGCTTCACCCAGCTGCGGATGCGCGGCATCATCCTGCGTGAGTCGCCCGAGAAGCTCGTCGTACGGATGTGGCTCTTCCCGTACCTGACGTGGGCGACGATCGCGATGATCTCCTTCGTGCTGGTCTACATGCTGACCGACGACGCCGGCCGGGAGCAGGTGCTGCTCTCGCTGCTGGTGGCGGTGCTGGTGGTGGCCGTCTCGCTGGTGCGCGAGGCCCGCAGCCGGAAGGCCGCGGCGCCGGCCGAGTGACCGCGACGCATACCTGACGGCAAGCTGTCGGGTACACCCGGAAGGCTCTCCCCCGCCACGCGATCCAGCGAGCGGACGGAGAGCCTTCCTCATGACCACCACCCCCGCAGTCGACGGCTTCCGGACCGTGTCGCCCTCCGCGCCGGCCTCCTCGTGGAGGCCTCGCCTCTCGGGACTACGGGGCGGCCGGGGGCCTAGGGGCGCCGATGGCGACCGGTGGTCCAGCTCGAGCACCTGGGCGGCACCCTGGCCGCGCGGCCGGCCGTGGACGACGCGGTGCCCTACCGCGACGCGGCTTTCCCGCTACGGCCGCCGTCCGGGCCGTCCCCGCCGTCCCCGCCGGACGGCCCGGACGCGGAGGCGGAGGCGATACGGGCGCTGTACGCGGGGGTCCCCGGGGACCGGCGCCGGCCACCGTGGGCCGGCCCCCGGCCTTCCCCTCGGGCGGCGGGGAGTGCACCGAGGGCTTCCACGACGTCCGGACACACGAAAGGCTCGCCGGGCTGGTGTCGCGTCACGACCCGGCGAGCCTGTTCGGTGGTGCCTACGGCATCAGTCGCGGCGCCCGAGGAGCTTCCAGGAGGCGGGCAGGGCGCCCATGGCCAGCGCGGCCTTGAGGGCGTCGCCGATCAGGAACGGCACCAGGCCGGCCGCCACGGCGGCGCTCATCGACATGCCGGTGGAGAGCGCGAGGTACGGCACGCCGACCGCGTAGATGATCAGCGAGCCGACGGCCATGGTGCCGGCGGTGCGCAGGACGGAGCGGTCACCACCGCGGCGGGCGAGGCCGCCGACGACCGTGGCGGCGAGCAGCATGCCGAGGACGTAACCGAACGAGGCGCCTCCGGCGCCGGAACTGCCCTCGGAGAACCACGGCATGCCGGCCATGCCGACGACGGCGTACAGGGCCAGGGAGAGGAAGCCGCGGCGGGCGCCGAGCGCGGTGCCGATGAGCAGCGCGGCGAACGTCTGGCCGGTGACGGGGACCGGGGAGCCGGGAACGGGCACGGCGATCTGGGCCGCGATGCCGGTGAGGGCGGCGCCGCCGGCGACCAGCGCCGCGTCCACGGCGTAACGGTGCCGGACCGCGGGCAGCAGGTCGGCGAGGACCACTCCGGTACGGGTGGGGGCGGCAGCAGTGCTCATCGGGACTCCGCGGGTAGGGCAGCAGGGCAGGTGGGACGGACTGAGGGTGACGTTAGCCGACGGGACATCACCCGGACACCATCAGCCGCCCACAAAGCGGCGGTTGGCGACTTGGTGGGGTTCTCACAAAGGGCGGTGCGCAATCACCGGTCGGCGTGATGCTCGTCACGGTGGTGGGAGGTGCGTCCGCCGTCTGCGGGGCAAGAAGCCGAACTCGTGGCACTGTAGGTTTCCCATAACGGAGTCCCGCAGTGGGGACCGTATGCGGATGTGCACCATGTGTGAGCCTGGTGACCGTATGACGGACGTCCGTTCCCCGTGAACGGGGCGCGTGCCCAGACTGTGTGCCGACCTCCGTCCCGCCCAGTGAACAGAGCCTGTCCATGTCCCGGACCTCCTCGCCGCCCCCCACGGACGCCGCCGCACCCGCTGCCGGCTCCGCCCTCACGCACGGCCTCAAGCAGCGCCATCTGTCGATGATCGCCCTCGGTGGTGTCATCGGGGCCGGGCTGTTCGTCGGCTCCGGCGCCGGTATCGCCGCCGCCGGCCCCTCCATCGTCATCGCCTACGGCATCTCCGGGCTGCTGGTCATGTTCGTGATGCGCATGCTCGGCGAGATGTCGGCCGCCAATCCGGCGTCCGGCTCGTTCTCCGTCCACGCCGAGCGGGCGATCGGGCCGTGGGCCGGCTTCACCGCGGGGTGGGCGTTCTGGGTACTGCTCTGCGTCGCTGTCGGCCTGGAGGGCATCGGCGCCGCGCAGATCGTCACGGGCTGGCTGCCCGGCACGCCCGAGTGGGCCTGGGTCGCCCTGTTCATGCTGGTCTTCCTCGGTACGAACCTCGCATCCGTGAAGAACTTCGGCGAGTTCGAGTTCTGGTTCGCCACGCTCAAGGTCGTCGCCATCACGCTCTTCCTCGTGCTCGGCGTGCTCGCGATCCTCGGGATCCTGCCCGGCACCGACTCCCCCGGCGGCTCGAACCTCACCGGGAAGGGCGGCTTTCTGCCGAACGGTTCGAACGGCTTCATCATCGGGCTGCTCGCCTCCGTGTTCGCCTACGGCGGGCTGGAGACGGTCACGATCGCCGCGGCCGAGTCGGAGGACCCGGTGCGGGGTGTCGCCAAGGCCGTGCGCACGGCGATGTGGCGGATCGCGGTGTTCTACGTCGGTTCCATGGCCGTCATCGTCGCCCTCGTGCCGTGGGACGAGCCGGAGGTCGCCGAGGTCGGTCCGTTCTACGCGACCCTGGACCACCTCGGCATCAGCGGCGCCGCGGAGATCATGAACGTGGTCATCCTGGTCGCCCTGCTCTCCGCGATGAACGCGAACATCTACGGCGCTTCACGCATGGCCTGCTCCCTCGTCGCGCGCGGCCAGGGCCCGAAGCGGCTCGGCACGGTCTCCTCGGGTGTGCCGCGCAACGCCGTACTCGTGTCGTCCGTCTTCGGGTTCCTGTGCGTACTGCTCAGCTACTGGCGCCCCGACGACGTCTTCCCGTGGCTGCTCAACATGATCGGCGCGGTGATCCTGGTCGTCTGGATCTTCATCGCCGTCTCCCAGCTGGTCCTGCGCCGGCGGCTGGAGCGCGAGGCCCCGGACCGGCTGGTCGTCCGCATGTGGCTCTTCCCGGCCCTGACGATCGTGGCGCTCGTCGCCATGACGGGCATATTCTTCCTGATGCTGCGTCAGCCGGACACCCGTGACCAGTTGCTGGCGACCGGGGCGCTGACCGCGGTGCTGATCGTCATCGGCCTGGTGCGGCAGAAGCGGGCGGCGCGCGGCCCGCGCGGCTGACGTTCCCCAGCGGTCCGCCCGTCCGAAGCGGTCCGTTCCGCGGGAGTACCTGTCGTGCCCCTCGACGGGGGAGTCGCCGCCGACGCCACCGCCCCCGCCGGCGTCCCTGTGTGAGGGCGATCTCCGGCAGCGGCAGTTCCCGGCCCGGGAGCGAGCCGGACGGGGCCGGCCCTTCCGCACCGCGCCCATCGCCGTGCGGAAGGGCTCCGCGCTCGGGTCGGCGTCGATGGTGAGCACGACGAACCCGAGCCGCGGCGCCCGCTCCGTCGTGTGCTCGAACAGCGGCCTGCCCACGCCCCGTCCGATGGCGTCCGGCTCGACGAACACCATTTCGAGGGAGCCGCAGGGCGGCCCCCGTCCAGCATGGTGAAGCCGAGGACCTCGCCGTCCCGCTCCGCCACCACCGTGCTCCGTGCGGCCACCCCGTCCGGGCTGCCGGCGAGGTCGTCGCGGCAGGCGGCCAGGAGGCCCCGTCGTAGCCCCGGTGCGCCTTGGACCGCAGGGCCGGCGTGGTCAGCGCGGCCGCCTCGCAGGGGCGGCTCTCCCTCACGTACGGCATCCGGCCCCCGGGGCCCCGGTCATCCCCCGGACCCTACGCGCGGCCGGCCCGCGCCCCTACGGGCTCCCGGCCGCGTCCGCCCCAGATCCGCGGCTGATCACCTCCGGGGACTCCTCCTGCTAGCCTGCAATTGCGACAGACTTGCAATAACAACCATTCTGCAGTTGGAGGGTTCGCACTCATGGCCACGTACACGCTCCCGGAACTTCCGTACGACTACGCGGCGCTCGAACCGGTCATCAATCCGCAGATCATCGAGCTCCACCACGACAAGCACCACGCCGCGTACGTCAAGGGGGCGAACGACACCCTGGAGCAGCTGGAGGAGGCTCGCGACAAGCAGGCCTGGGGCGCGATCAACGGCCTGCAGAAGAATCTCGCCTTCCACCTCTCCGGCCACATCCTGCATTCGATCTACTGGCACAACATGACCGGCGACGGTGGCGGCGAACCGCTCGCGGCGGACGGTGTGGGTGACCTCGCGGACGCGATCACCGACTCCTTCGGCTCCTACGCCGGCTTCAAGGCGCAGCTGACCAAGGCCGCGGCGACCACCCAGGGGTCGGGGTGGGGCGTCCTCGCGTACGAGCCGGTCAGCGGCAAGCTGATCGTCGAGCAGGTCTACGACCACCAGGGCAACGTCGGCCAGGGTTCCGTCCCGATCCTGGTGTTCGACGCCTGGGAGCACGCCTTCTACCTGCAGTACAAGAACCAGAAGGTGGACTTCATCGAGGCCATGTGGCGCGTCGTCAACTGGCAGGACGTGGCGAAGCGCTACGCCGCGGCCAAGGAGCGCGCGGACGTGCTCCTGCTCGCCCCCTGACCACCCCCAGTCGTCCTGCCTCGTGATCGTCTTCTCACCCTTCACCCGGCAGGCGGAACAACGGAGAACCCCCGCGAGGACATGACTCGCGGGGGTTCTCCCCTTCACCGGACGGTGGGACCGTCAGTCGAAGACCGGGCCCTGCGTACGCGTCCGCTTGATCTCGTAGAAACCGGGGATCGAGGCCACCAGCAGCGTGCCGTCCCAGAGCTTCGCCGCTTCCTCGCCCTTGGGGGCGGGGGTGACGACCGGGCCGAAGAAGGCGATCTGCTCCCCGTCGGGGCCCGGTACGGCGATCACCGGGGTGCCGACGTCCTGGCCGACCTTGTCGATGCCCTCCTTGTGGGAGGCGCGCAGCTCCTCGTCGTACGCGTCGGAGTCGGCGTACTCCAGCAGCTCGGCCGGCAGGCCGACGTCGGCCAGGGCGCCCGCGACCGCCTCGCGGGTCGGGCCCTCGCCCTGGTTGTGGATGCGCGTTCCCATGGCCGTGTAGAGCTCGCCGACGATCTCGTCGCCGTGCTTCTGCTGGGCGGCGACCACCACACGGACCGGGGCCCACGCCTTGGTCCGCATCATGTCCTGGTACTCCTCGGGCAGCTCGTCCAGCCTGCTCTCGTTGAGCACGGCCAGGCTCATCACGTGCCAGCGGACCTCCACGTCACGGACCTTCTCCACCTCGAGCATCCAGCGGGAGGTAATCCAGGCCCAGGGGCAGAGCGGGTCGAACCAGAAGTCCACCGGGGTCCTGCCGTGCGACGTGCTGTTCTCGGGCATGTCTCTCCTCGTGCGATCGGTCCTCACCTGTGGCACAGAACACCCCGGGACCCCGCGGCCATTCCCCGTGACCGGCGCGGACGGCCGCATGCGAGGATCGGAGCTGATCGGATGGGACCGACCGGCCGCCCTCCGACGGCAGGTCGGTCCGAGACACAAAGGAGTGTTCCGTGCCCGGTGAGAACCTGTCTCGCGACGAGGCCCGCGAGAGGGCCGAGCTGCTGACCGTCGACGGTTACGAGGTCGCCCTCGACCTGCGTTCCGCCGTCGGTGAGCCCGACGGGGGCGACGGGGAGGCCGGTCCGCGGACCTTCCGCTCGGTGACGACGATCCGTTTCCGCGCCGCCCGCGCGGGAGCGTCGACCTTCGCCGACCTGCTGGCACCGTCCGTGGACGCGGTGACGCTCAACGGGCAGCCGCTGGATCCGGCGGTCGTGTTCGACGGCACGCGGATCGCGCTGGACGGCCTCACCGAGGGCGAGAACGTCCTGGTGGTCGACGCGCGGTGCGCGTACAGCCGGACCGGCGAGGGCATGCACCGCTTCGTCGACCCGGAGGACGGCGAGGTCTACCTCTACACGCAGTACGAGCCGGCCGATGCCCGGCGCGTGTTCGCCAACTTCGAGCAGCCCGACCTGAAGGCGCCCTACCGCTTCCAGGTGACGGCCCCCGAGGGGTGGACGGTCCGGTCCAACGGCGCGGAGGAGTTCCACGAGGGCGAGGTGTGGCGGTTCGCCGAGACGAAGCCCATCTCGACGTACATCACCGTGGTCGTCGCCGGCCCGTACCACTGCGAGAGCGACCTCTACACCCGTACGCTCGACGACGGCTCGAAGCTGGAGATCCCGCTCGGCGCGATGTGCCGCAAGGGGCTCGCGCGGTACTTCGACGCGGACGACATCTTCCTGATCACCAAGCAGGGTCTGGACTTCTTCCACGACAACTTCGACTACCCCTACCCCTTCGGCAAGTACGACCAGGCGTTCGTGCCCGAGTACAACCTCGGCGCCATGGAGAACCCCGGCTGCGTCACCTTCCGCGAGGAGTACATCTACCGCTCCAAGGTCACCTCGGCGTCCTACGAGCGCCGCGCCAACGTCATCCTGCACGAGATGGCGCACATGTGGTTCGGGGACCTGGTCACCATGCAGTGGTGGGACGACCTGTGGCTGAAGGAGTCCTTCGCCGACTTCATGGGGTCGTTCTCGATGGTGGAGGCGACCCGCTTCACCAACGGCTGGATCACCTTCGCCAACAACCGCAAGGCGTGGGCGTACCGCGCCGACCAGCTGCCGTCCACCCATCCGGTCACGGCGGACATCCGTGACCTGGAGGACGCCAAGCTGAACTTCGACGGCATCACGTACGCCAAGGGCGCCTCCGTGCTCAAGCAGCTGGTGGCGTACGTGGGGCGGGACGCGTTCCTCGAGGGCGCGCGCCGCTACTTCAAGCAGCACGCCTACGGCAACACCCGTCTGGGCGACCTGCTCTCCGTGCTGGCCGAGACGTCGGGGCGCGACATGACGGCCTGGTCACGCGCGTGGCTGCAGACGGCGGGCGTCAACGTGCTGGCCCCGGTCGTGACGTACGACGCGGCGGGACGTGTGGCGGAGCTGGTGGTGGAGCAGGCGGCGGCCGCCTCCCATCCGGAGCTGCGCCCGCACCGGGTCGCGGTGGGCCTGTACCGGCTGACCCCGGAGGGGGAGCTGGTGCGGTACGCCCGCGCCGAGGCCGACGTCGCCGGGGAGCGGACCCCGGTCGCGGAGCTGGCCGGGGCCGACCGGCCCGACCTCGTCCTGGTCAACGACGACGACCTCACGTACTGCAAGGTCCGCTTCGACGAGGTCTCCCTGGCCACCCTGCGGGAGCACCTCGGGGACATCGCGGACCCGCTGGCCCGTGCGCTGTGCTGGTCCGCCCTGTGGAACCTGACCCGCGACGCCCTGCTGCCGGCCCGGGACTTCGTCTCCCTGGTGCTGTCGTTCGCCGGCCGGGAGTCGGACATCGGTGTGCTCCAGATGCTGCACGCCTGGGCCGAGTCGGCGCTCGTGCACTACGCCGCGCCGGCGTGGCGGGGGGAGGGCGGCCGGGCACTGGCCGAGGGCGCCCTGCGGGAGCTGCGGCGCGCGGAGCCAGGCAGCCAGCACCAGCTGACGTGGGCGCGGTTCTTCGCTGCGGTCGCCGCCTCGGACGACGAGTTGCAGCTGCTGGGCGCTCTGCTCGACGGCACGGCCGTGATCGAGGGCCTGGAGGTCGACCAGGAGCTGCGGTGGGCGTTCCTCTCCGCGCTGGTCTCGCACGGCGCGGCCGACGAGGCGGCCGTCGACGCCGAGCTCGCCCGCGACGACACGGCGTCCGGGAAGCGGCACCACGTGCGGTGCCTGGCCTCGCGTCCGTCGGCCGAGGTCAAGGCGCAGGCCTGGGCGATGGTCGTGGAGTCGGACAAGTTGTCCAACGCGCTCGTCGGGGCGACCATCGCGGGCTTCGGGCAGCCCACGCAGCGGAAGCTGCTGGCGCCGTACACGGCCGCCTACTTCGAGGCGATCGAGCGGGTGTGGGCCGAGCGTTCGATCCAGATCGGCATGGACGTGGTCAAGGGCCTGTTCCCGGGGTTGCAGGATGATCCGGCGACCCTCGCGGCGACGGACGCGTGGCTGACCTCGCACCCGGCCGCGGCCCCGGCGCTGCGGCGGCTGGTCCTGGAGGCGCGGGACGACCTGGCCCGGGCGCTGCGGGGTCAGGAGTGCGACGCGGCGGCGTGATCTCCCGGCGCACGCCCCCGGTCGCGCGAACGGGGGCGTGCGCCGCACAATTTCCGGCGTGCCCGCTCTTTTCGGCAGTCGCACGCGCGTACTTCAGGACGGTGTTGTCCCGGAATGTCGACGGACGTGTAACACGGGTCAGCGCCCGGGACGCCTGCGGGAACCTGCCGGGCATGAACCGGAACACCCCGCTCTCCCCGCGCCCCGTCCAGGGTCCCCACCACCGCGTGCGGTCCGCCGCACAGCTGCGCGCCCTCGGTGTGACCACCGCCCAGACCACCGCCCGGTGCCTGCCGGGCGGCCCCTGGCAGCAGCTGCTGCCAGGCGTGTATCTGCTGCACCCGGGCCCGCCCACGAGCCAGGAGCGGGTGCACGGCGCCCTGCTGTACGCGGGACGGCCCCCGGCCTCCGCACGGCGCGGCGCCTCCGGCACGTCCGCATCGGATTACGGGGCGGTGATGGTCACGGGCCTGGCGGCGCTGACCCTGTACGGCTTCGCGTCCGCTCCGCCCTTGATCGCGCTCCACCTGATCGACGTGCTCGTGCCGCGCACGAGGCGGCTGCGCTCCACCCGGTTCGTCCAGGTCACGCGGGCGGCTTCGCTCCCCGGGCCCGAGCGACGGCTCGGAGTGCCGCTGGCACCGGTGGAGCGGGCCCTCGCCGACGCGGTCTCCGCCCTGACGGACCCCTCCGCGGTGCGCCGGATGCTGACGGAGGCGGTCCGCGACGGGCACTGTGAGCCCGCCGCGGTCGTACGGGAGCTGAGTGCCGCCAAGCTGCTGGGCCGCCCGCACGTGGTGGACGCGGTGGACGCCCTGCTCGTCGAGGGCCGGGCGGTGGCGGAGGGCCGGCTCTACCGGATGGTGCGCGGCCACGGACTTCCGGAGCCGCTGTGGAACGTGGATCTGTGCCTGCCGGGCGGCACGTTCCTGGGGGGTGTGGACGCGTACTGGCCCGAGCACGCCGTCGCGCTGGAGCTCGGCACCCGGGCGCCCCACGAGGAGCACGTCACCTTCGCCGCCGAGCGGGAGCACCTGGAGCGGCTAGGGGTCACGGTCGTGCGCATGACTCCGGGGATGCTGCGCGAGACACCGGCGGACCAGGCGGTGGTGGTGCGCACGGCGATGATGGCGTCCGAGGACCGCGAACCGGCCGCCTATGTGGTGGTGCTGCCTCGGTGAGCGGGTTTCACCCCGTTCGTCCCGTGTGGCGCAGTGTCAACGGTGGCGGGTCTACGCCATGTTCGTTTCTCGCCCCTGCCAAGTCTCCACAAACCCCAGTCATTTGCGAAAGGCTGAGCGGTCATCCGGTACCGAATTCCGGACTCTCACTTTCAGATGCAGGGATGCTGATGACCAAGGAATCCCCCAGCTCCATACCCGGGGCCAGACGCGCGGCTCGTATCGCGGCCGCCGCCGGCCTGGTGGCCGCGCTCGCCGCCGGCGGCGCCGCTCCGGTGTTCGCCGCCGACGACCCGGCAACCGCCCCGGTGAAGCCCGCCGCCAACAGCGACAAGGGCGACAAGCTCGGTGGGGCCGACGCCGACGTGCTGGCGAAGGCCGAGGCCAAGGGCGAGAAGAACATCACGATGATGGTCGCCACCGCGCCGGGTGCCACCGAGCAGGTGACCGAGCAGCTGGACTCCGTCAAGGGGTCCGTGCTGGGGCAGACGTACGACAAGCTCGGCTACGTCCGGGCGACCGTGCCGACCTCCGCGGCCGAGGCCACCATCAAGGCCGCGCAGAAGCTGTCGTCGGTCCACAGCATCGATCTCAAGCAGGAGATCAAGCTGGACGACCCGACGCCCACGGGCGACCGGGCCGCCGGGGCGAAGCAGCAGAAGGCCACGGGCAGTTACCCTGCGCCGAACAAGAACACCCCGGCGAAGAACCCGTACAACCCGTCCTTCGAGACGGGCGCGGTCGACTTCGTGGAGCAGCACCCGAAGGCCGACGGCCGTGGTGTCACCATCGGTGTCCTGGACTCCGGTGTCGACCTCGGTCACCCCGCACTGCAGAAGACCACCACCGGCGAGCGCAAGATCGTCGACTGGGTGACGGCCACCGACCCGGTCGACGACGGCGACGGCACCTGGCTGCGGATGGACTCGGCCGTCACGGGCCCGACGTTCACCGCCGAGGGCAGGACGTACTCGGCGCCGGCCGGCTCCTACCGCTTCAAGCAGTTCGCGGAAGCCGCCACCAAGGGCGGCGACATGGCGGGCGACCTCAACCGGGACGGTGACACCACCGACACGTGGGGCGTGCTGTACGACCCGGTCACCGGCACCACCCGCGTCGACCTGGACAACGACGCGGACTTCGGCGACGACGCCGTGCTCAAGCCGTACAAGGACAAGCACCAGGTCTCCTACTTCGGTCAGGACGACCCGCGGACCGATGTCGTCGAGCGCATCCCGTTCGTCGTGGAGACCCGTAAGGACGTCGTCGTCGACACGGCCGGCAACACGGCCGACTACGTCAACATCGGCGTCATCGAGAGCGAGCACGGCACGCACGTCGCGGGCATCACCGCGGCCAACGGCCTCTTCGGCGGCAAGATGAACGGTGCGGCGCCCGGCGCCAAGATCGTCTCCTCACGCGCCTGCACCTGGTCCGGCGGCTGCACCAACATCGCTCTGACCGAGGGCATGATCGACCTCGTCGTCAACCGCGGTGTCGACATCGTCAACATGTCGATCGGCGGCCTGCCGCCGCTCAACGACGGCAACAACGCGCGAGCCGAGCTCTACAAGCGGCTCATCGACATCTACGGCGTCCAGCTGGTCATCTCGGCCGGCAACGACGGCCCGGGTGTCAACACCATCGGTGACCCCGGCCTGGCCGACCACGTCATCTCGGTCGGCGCGTCCATCTCCAAGGAGACCTGGGCGGCCAACTACGGCTCGAACGTCACCAAGAAGTACGACATGCTGCCCTTCTCCTCGCGCGGTCCGCGTGAGGACGGCGGCTTCGCGCCGATCCTGACGGCCCCGGGTGCGTCCATCAACACCACCCAGACCTGGCTCCCCGGTGGTCCGGTCAAGGAGTCGGGCTACTCGCTCCCGGCCGGTTACTCCATGCTGCAGGGCACCTCGATGTCCTCGCCGCAGGCCGCCGGTGCGACCGCGCTGCTGCTCTCGGCCGCGAAGCAGAAGCACATCGAGCTGCCCCCGGCCGATCTGCGGACCGCGCTGACCAGCACCGCCACCCACATCGACGGAGTGCCCGCGCACGCCCAGGGTTCCGGTCTGATCAACATCGTCGGCGCCTGGAAGCAGATCGAGAAGAAGGGCGCGGCGGCCCACGAGTACACGGTGAAGGCCCCGGTCGACACCGCGATCGACTTCGCGCTGAAGACCCCGGGCTTCGGCACCGGCCTGTACGACCGCGAGGGCGGCCTGAAGGCCGGCCAGAAGAAGTCGTACGACGTCACCGTCACCCGCACCACGGGTCCGGACAAGGCCGTCACGCACAAGCTGTCCTGGAAGAACGACGACGGCACCTTCTCGCTGACCGGTGCGAGCACCGTCTCGCTGCCGCTCGGC
The DNA here is from genome assembly GCF_030816615.1 of Streptomyces sp. B1I3. Classification (NCBI taxonomy): domain Bacteria; kingdom Bacillati; phylum Actinomycetota; class Actinomycetes; order Kitasatosporales; family Streptomycetaceae; genus Streptomyces; species Streptomyces sp. B1I3. The sequence continues at coordinate 5,349,191 of NZ_JAUSYD010000001.1, read as the reverse complement.
AAGCCGGTGACCGTCAAGGTCCAGGCGAAGCCCCGCACGGCGGGCGTCCACAGCGCGATCCTGGTGGTGGACGACACGAAGACCACCGGCGTGGACCAGCAGATCCTCTCCACGGTGGTCGTCGCCAAGGACCTCGTGAAGCCGGCCTACGCGTTCTCGACGACCGGCTCGGTGCAGCGCAACGGCACCACGTCGTACTTCCTGAACGTCCCGGAGGGCGCCCAGACCCTCGAGGTCGCGCTGAGCGCGCTGCGCTCGGGCAGCCAGACGCGGTTCATCTCCATCCACCCGTACGGGGTCGCGGTGGAGGACAGCTCCACGATCTTCTGCTACCCGAACTACGAGAACCCGGCCAACACCTGCCGCCCGGACACGCGCTCCTACAAGGACCCGCAGCCGGGCGTCTGGGAGATCGAGGTCGAGGCCCGCCGTACGTCGCCGCTGCTGGACAACCCCTACAAGCTGAACGTCTCGCTGCTCGGCGCCTCCTTCGACCCGGCGGTGCAGACCGTCCCCGAGGCGAAGATCGGCACCCCGGCCGCGGTGGACTGGACGGTCACCAACAACGCCGGTGACCTGGAGGGCTCCCTGAAGGGCGGCTCGCTGGGCTCGGCCGACGTCGAGCGTCCGTCGATCTCCACGGGTGGCTCGTACATCAAGACGGTCACCATCGGTCAGGGCGTCGAGAAGCTGGACATCGCCATCGGCAACACCTCGGACGCCAACGCCGACATCGACCTGTACGTCTACAAGGGCGACACCGAGGTCGGCGTCTCGACGACGGCGGGCTCCGAGGAGTCGGTCAGCCTGCTGAAGCCGGCGGCCGGCACCTACACCGTCGTCATCGACGGCTACGCGGTCCCGGCCGGGACCACCGAGTACGACTACCGGGACGTGTACTACGCCCCGTCGCTCGGCAAGATCAAGGTCGACGAGTCGAAGGCCGTGAACCTGGCCAACGGCGCGTCCGCCAAGGTCGGCGCCGAGGTCGTGGTCGCCGGAGCGGCTCCCGAGGGACGCCAGTTCTTCGGCGAGGTGCAGCTGGTGAACTCCCGCGGCACCGCGGCGGGCACCGGCAGCGTCGTGATCGAGAAGGTCGCGCCGTAACGGCCGGCTGACGGGCATGTGATCCGTACGACAGTGGGGTGGGCGCTCTCCGGAGTTCCCGCCCCACTGCCGTGTCCGTCACCCTCCGTGCACGGTCCGTCTGCCGGACAATGGATTGGACAAGGGAGCCGTGGACAGACGCATCATGGACCGGCAACCGTGCCCGTTCGTACGTTTGAAGGAGTTCCCGTGAAGGTCGGAATCGTCGGCGCCACCGGTCAGGTCGGCACAGTCATGCGCAGCATTCTGGCCGAGCGGAAGTTCCCCGTCGCCGAGCTGCGGCTCTTCGCCTCCGCGCGTTCCGCGGGCTCCACGATCGCTTACGAGGGCACCGACATCACGGTCGAGGACGCCTCCACGGCCGACTACACCGGTCTGGACATCGTGCTGTTCTCCGCCGGCGGCGCGACCTCCAAGGCCCTGGCCGAGAAGGTCGCCTCCCAGGGTGCCGTCGTGATCGACAACTCCTCCGCCTGGCGCAAGGACCCCGCGGTCCCGCTGGTGGTCTCCGAGGTCAACGCGCACGCGATCAAGGACCGCCCCAAGGGCATCATCGCCAACCCGAACTGCACGACGATGGCCGCCATGCCCGTACTGCGCCCGCTGCACCAGGAGGCGGGCCTGGAGGCGCTGACCGTCGCCACGTACCAGGCGGTGTCCGGATCCGGTCTCGCGGGCGTCGCTGAGCTGCACGGCCAGGCGTCCGCGGTCGTCGCCGACGCGGACAAGCTCACGCACGACGGTGGCGCCGTCGACTTCCCCGAGCCGGGTGTGTACAAGCGCCCGATCGCCTTCAACGTGCTGCCGCTCGCCGGTTCGATCGTCGACGACGGCTCCTTCGAGACGGACGAGGAGCAGAAGCTCCGCAACGAGTCCCGCAAGATCCTCGAGATCCCGGAGCTCAAGGTGTCCGGCACCTGTGTCCGGGTCCCGGTCTTCTCCGGTCACTCGCTCCAGATCAACGCCCGTTTCGCCCGCCCGATCGGCGTCGAGCGCGCCTACGAGCTGCTGAAGGACGCCGAGGGCGTCGAGCTCTCGGAGATCCCGACCCCGCTCCAGGCGGCCGGCCAGGACGCCTCGTACGTGGGCCGCATCCGGGTCGACGAGACCGTCGAGCACGGGCTGGCGCTGTTCGTCTCCAACGACAACCTGCGCAAGGGCGCCGCGCTGAACGCGATCCAGATCGCGGAGCTGGTGGCGGCCGAGCTCAACGCCTGACGCCCACCCCGTCGACGTCGCACCGAGAGGGGCGGCCACCGGAGTCCGGTGGCCGCCCCTCTCGCGCTGTCCGCGCCCGGATCAGAGGGTGAGGTGCCGGCGCAGGGCCGTGAAGGTAGGACAATCGGTGCTACCCGTCGGCGTCATGCCGTCGCACCTCGAAGTGGAAGCACCCGTACTCCACGGCCCGCACGTGCGCCAGCGCCACCCGCGGGTCGGCGAAGGCCTCCGCGAGCGCCTCGTCGTACCCCCGCTCCTCGTCGGCGGGGAGCTCCAGCAGCCGGCCGCCGACGATGTGGCCCTCCGCGCTGTAGCGGCGGACGGTACGCAGCGCGCCCGCCCGCGAGAACGGGTATCCGGCCCGGTCCGGCGCCGGCCCCTCGCACTCCTCGGCGTGGATGAAGACCGGCCCCTGCTCGTCGTACGCGCCGGGACGCGCCCAGGTCCGCGCCGCCCAGCGCCGCAGCGGCGCGTAGGAGACGAGCGCGATCCGCTCCTGCGGCTCGGCGCCCCGCAGGCAGCAGCGCAGTGGCTCACCCCCTTCCGTCGCCGTGTACGGGGCGCAGGGGCGTCCCGCGTCGTCGCTCGCTCGGAGCTCCTCGAGTGCGGTGGGATCGATGGGCAGTGCTTCGTAGCGGGTCATGCTCCGAGCGTCGCCCGGACGACGCCACGGGTCCGGCGGAAAACGGACATCGCGTTGTACGCATCCCACGTGGAAGGATGACCGAAAACGTCATAGATCAAGGAGATGACCGCGTGCCTGGCACGAATCTGACCCGCGAAGAGGCACAGGAGCGGGCGCGCCTGCTGACCGTGGACGCGTACGAGATCGATCTCGATCTCTCCGGGGCGCAGGAGGGCGGCTCCTACCGGTCCGTCACCACCGTGCGCTTCGACTCCGCCGAAGCCGGTGCGGAGACCTTCATCGACCTGGTCGCCCCGGCCGTGCACGAGGTCGTGCTGAACGGCAGGGCCTTGGACGTCGCCGCCGTCTTCCGCGACTCCCGTATCGCGCTGAAGCACCTGCAGGCCGGCGCCAACGAGCTGAAGGTCGTCGCCGACTGCTCGTACACCAACACCGGTGAGGGCCTGCACCGGTTCGTCGACCCCGTCGACGAACAGGCCTATCTCTACACACAGTTCGAGGTGCCGGATGCCCGGCGCGTGTTCGCGAGTTTCGAACAGCCCGACCTGAAAGCGACCTTCCGCTTCACCGTGAAGGCGCCGGCCGGCTGGACCGTCATCTCCAACTCGCCGACGCCCGAGCCTGAGGACGACGTCTGGTCCTTCGAGCCGACGCCGCGCATCTCCACGTACATCACGGCCCTGATCGCCGGCCCGTACCACGCGGTGCACAGCAGTTACGAGAAGGACGGCCAGGTGGTGCCGCTGGGCATCTACTGCCGCCCCTCGCTCGCCGGGTACCTCGACGCGGACGAGATCTTCGCGGTCACGCGGCAGGGCTTCGAGTGGTTCCAGGAGAAGTTCGACTACGCGTACCCGTTCGCCAAGTACGACCAGCTCTTCGTCCCGGAGTTCAACGCGGGCGCCATGGAGAACGCCGGCGCGGTCACCATCCGCGACCAGTACGTGTTCCGCTCCAAGGTCACGGACGCGGCGTACGAGGTGCGGGCCGAGACCATCCTCCACGAGCTGGCCCACATGTGGTTCGGCGACCTGGTCACCATGGAGTGGTGGAACGACCTCTGGCTGAACGAGTCGTTCGCCACGTACACCTCGATCGCCTGCCAGGCGTACGCCGAGGGTTCCCGGTGGCCGCACTCCTGGACGACGTTCGCCAACTCCATGAAGACGTGGGCCTACCGCCAGGACCAGCTGCCGTCCACGCACCCGATCATGGCGGACATCCGGGACCTCGACGACGTCCTGGTGAACTTCGACGGCATCACGTACGCCAAGGGCGCCTCCGTCCTGAAGCAGCTCGTGGCGTACGTCGGCATGGACGAGTTCTTCAAGGGCGTGCAGGCGTACTTCAAGGCGCACGCGTTCGGGAACACGCGCCTGTCCGACCTGCTGGGCGCCCTGGAGGAGACCTCCGGCCGTGACCTGAAGACCTGGTCGAAGGCATGGCTGGAGACGGCCGGCATCAACATCCTGCGCCCGGAGATCGAGACCGACGAACACGGTCACGTCTCCTCCTTCACCGTCCTGCAGGAGGCCCCGGCGCTGCCCGCCGGCGCCAAGGGCGAGCCGACACTGCGCCCGCACCGGATCGCCATCGGCTGCTACGACCTCGACGCGGCCGGAAAGCTGGTCCGTACGCGGCGCATCGAGCTGGACGTCGACGGCGAGCGCACCGCGGTGCCCTTCCCGGCCGGCACGGCCCGCCCGGCGGTCGTCCTGCTCAACGACGACGACCTGTCGTACGCGAAGGTCCGCCTCGACGAGGAGTCGCTGCGGGTCGTCACCGCGCATCTGGGTGACTTCGCGGAGTCCCTGCCGCGCGCCCTGAGCTGGGCCTCCGCCTGGGACATGACGCGCGACGGCGAAATGGCGACGCGGGACTACCTGGCGCTGGTCCTCTCAGGGATCGGCAAGGAGTCGGACATCGGCGTCGTCCAGTCGCTGCACCGCCAGGTGAAGCTGGCGCTGGACCTGTACGCGGCGCCCGAGTGGCGCGAGGCGGGCCTCTCCCGGTGGACCGAGGCCACGCTGGCGCACCTGCGTGCGGCGGAGCCGGGCAGCGACCACCAGCTCGCGTGGGCCCGCGCCTTCGCGGCGACTGCCCGCAGCCCGCTCCACCTGGACCTGCTGCAGGCACTGCTCAACGGCACGCAGGAGATCGAGGGCCTCGCCGTGGACACGGAGCTGCGCTGGGCGTTCGTGCAGCGTCTGGCGGCTACCGGTCTGCTGGACGAGGAGGAGATCACCGCCGAGTACGAGCGTGACAGGACGGCGGCGGGCGAGCGCCACGCGGCGTCCGCGCGCGCCGCGCAGCCGTCCGAGGAGGCCAAGGCCGAGGCGTGGGCGTCGGTCGTCGAGTCCGACAAACTGCCGAACTCCCTCCAGGAGGCGGTCATCGGCGGCTTCGTGCAGACGGAGCAGCGTGAGCTGCTGGCTCCGTACACGGAGAGGTTCTTCGCGGCTGTGAAGGACGTCTGGGACTCGCGCAGTCACGAGATGGCCCAGCAGATCGCGGTCGGCCTGTACCCGGCTCTCCAGGTCTCGCAGGAGACCCTGGACGCCACGGACGCGTGGCTGGAGTCGGCGCAGCCGAGTGCCGCGCTGCGGCGGCTGATGTCGGAGTCCCGTGCGGGCGTCGAGCGCGCGCTCAAAGCCCAGGCGGCGGACGCGGCGGCGGCCACCGCCTAGAGGTTGGTAACCGCCCGGCGGGCAGGCGCAGAGGCGCAGCCGTCCGCCGGGCGGGAGCGGGGGCTACGAGGCGGATCGCTCGTAGCGGCGGGTCAGATCGGCCGTTCCGGCCTCCGTCAGGGACCCGTGCAGGCGCATGCGGGCCACTCCGCCGTCGGGGAAGGCGTCGAGGCGTACGTGGGTGACCACGGCCTCGGCGTCCAGGACGAAGCGGTGCAGGGTGTCCGGCTGCAGTCTGGTGCGGGAAATGATCTCGAACCATTCGCCGGTCTCGCCGTCGCGGCCGTGGAGGCTGATCCAGCCTGCCGCGTTGCCCTTGAGATAGGCGGTGTCGATCTCGACCGCGCGCACCGCGCCCTGGGCGGGCAGGCGGAAGCGGACCCAGTCGTTGGTGTCGCGGACCCGGCGGCGGCGGTTCTCCCAGCCGTCGTCCATCTTGCGGGAGGTACCGGGCAGGATGATCTGCGCCGGTGAGGAGTAGAAGCGGTCCGAGGCGTCCTCGTACGTGCCGCCGTTGAGGATCGAGATCAGGTCGATCGTTCCCAGTGCCGCGAGCCAGGCCGGGTCGGGTACGACCTCGCCGTGGACGCGGAGGCGGGCGATGCCTCCGTCGGGGTGCTGGCAGAGGCGGACGTGGGTGTACCGGTGGTCGTCCGTGATCTCGAAGGCGTTGGCCGCGTGGCCGCGTACGGGGGTCGGCGGGACGAGCTCCTCCCACTTCACGTCGTCGGCGAGGAGGTCGTCGGGGCTCGGGGCGCCCTCGACGGCGGTCGCCTGGACGGAGACGCGCTGGGGGTAGTTGCCCCGGAAGTGCGCGGTGTCGACGACGATGCCCCGGATGACGCCGGGGGTGCCGAGCCGGATGATCGCCCAGTCGTGGTCGTCGGGGGCGGGAAAGGGGTGGGCGCCGTCGGTGCCACGGCGGCGGCGGGTCTCCCAGCCGTCCATGATCTTGCCCTTGTGGCCGAAGCGCTCGGGGTCGAAGACGGCGGGCTCGCGGATCAGGAGGTTCTCGCGCTCGGCGAAGAACTCGTCGCCGGCGGCGATCACGCCCGCGCCGAGCCGGCGGTCCGCGAGGTCGACGAGGTCGGTGAAGGGCAGGTCGGTGGCGGTGCGGTAGTCGGCGTACGGGTCGCCGCCGCCGTAGGGGGCCGCGTCATTGGCATGGGGGTCGGTGTCGTGGAATGCGGTCTCGTTCGCGTCGGTGGTCATGGAACGACTGTCGTACCCCACGACCCATCAGGTCCATCGAAAGTTTTCGTACGGTTCTTTCAGGACTGCTTAACAGATGCTGCGGCCGCCCGCCGCAGCGCCGCCAGCACCCGGGCCACCGCGGGGCCTTGCTCGGCTCCTTGCCGCACCGCCGCCACGACATGGCGGTGCGGCCGGTCGGCGTCCAGGACCCGCATGGCGACGCCCGCGCGGGGACGGTCGGGCGCCGAGGCCATCCGGGGGATCAGCGCGACGCCCATGCCCGCCTCGACCATGGCGAGGATGGCGGTCCAGCCGGAGGCGCTGTGGGCCTGCTCGGGCACGAAGCCCGCCGCCTCGCAGGCGGCGGTCGTGATCTGCGACCAGGGACCCGACCCCCCGAAGATCCAGGGCTCGGATGCCAGGTCGGCCAGGCGCAGACCGGGGGCCCGGGCGAGGGGGTGGTCCGCCGGCAGGGCCACGTCCAGCGGATCGGCGAGCAGCGGCAGCAGGGTGAACCGGGGGTCGCGCGCCGTCGGGGCGTGCGCCGCCAGGGAGAGCGCGAGGTCCACGTCACCGGCCGAGAGCAGCTCGTACGCCTGTGCGGCCTCCGCCTCCCGTACGCGGACGTCGGGACCCGGCCGGTCCTCCGCCCGCAGGAGCCGCACCGCGGGTACGACGAGGGCGGGGACCGCCGTCGAGAAGGCACCGACCCGCACCTGCCCCGCCTCGCCACGGAGATAGCCGGTCAACTCGGCGTCGGCCCGTTCCAGCTGGGCGAAGACCGTCTCCGCGTGGCGCAGCACGAGGTGCGCCGCGTCGGTGAGCCGTACCCGGCGGCCCTGGGCCTCCAGGAGCGGCACCCCGAGCTGCTTCGACAGGTTGGTGAGCTGCTGCGAGACGGCCGACGGGGTCATCAGGAGGGCCTCGGCCGTCGCGGTGACCGTGCCCCGGTCACGCAGGGTGCGCAGGATGCGGAGCTTCTTGACGTCCCACTCGGTCATGGCCGAAACCTACCCGGGCCCGGACATGCCGGTGCGCCGCGCGGTACGAGGTACCGGCGGCGCACCCGCGAAGCGTCTCTAGGCCTGCTTCTTGGACTTGTCGAGGACCATGACGAGGCCAACGATCACCAGGAACAGGACGATGGGCGCCGCGACGTAGAGGCCGAGCGTCTCCATCACGCTCAGGCCCGGGCCCGGGTCGTCACCGTCGTCACGCGTGAGCGCGAGCGCGGGGGACGACATGAGCAGCATCATCAGCGTCGTACCGGCCGCGACGGCGCCGGCGCGCATAGCGTTCTTCTTGTCCACGGTGCAAACGTAGCGAACGCCTAGGAGCGGCGCGCGTCCGGGGGTGCCGTACGAGGCCTCCGGGGCCTCAGGACGTCCATCAGCCGGTGCAGTCGGGGCGATGTGGCGATCTGCTCCAGGGTGACGGGGTGGCCCTCCGCGTCGGCGACGGGCAGGCGCCAGTTGGGGTACTGGTCCCAGGTGCCCGGGAGGTTCTGCGGGCGGCGGTCGCCCACGGTGTCCGGGAGCCAGACCCCGGCCATGCGGGCCGGGGTGCGCAGCAGGAAGCGGTGGACGGCGCGGACGGCGGCCTCCTCGTCGCGCTCGCCCTCCGGCAGCATCCGCAGCCGGGCCAGGTAGGCGAGCCACTCGGTGGTGTCGGCGGCGTCCTCGGCGAGCTCCTGCTCCAGGGGGCGGGTGAGCAGCCCGAGGCGGTGGCGGAGCGTCACGTGGTCGCCCGTCAGCCGGGCGGCGGTGGACGGCAGGTCGTGGGTGGTCGCCGTGGCCACGCAGTCCTCGCGCCACTCCTCCGGGGGCAGCGGCCGCCCCGTACCGCCCCAGTCGCGCTCGAACCAGAGCACGGAGGTGCCGAGCACCCCGCGCCGGGCGAGCACCTCCCGTACGCCGGGCTCGACCGTCCCGAGGTCCTCCCCGATGACGACGGCACCGGCGCGCTGTGCCTCCAGGACGAGGACGGCGAGCATCGCGTCGGCGTCCTGGGCGACGTAGGTGCCCTCGGTGGGCGGGCGGCCCTCGGGGACCCACCAGAGCCGGAAGAGGCCCATGACGTGGTCGATGCGCAGGGCCCCGGCGTGGGCGAGGAGACCGCGCAGGAGGGCGCGGTAGGGGGCGTAGCCGGAGGCGGCCAGTGCGTCGGGGCGCCACGGCGGCAGCCCCCAGTCCTGGCCGTGCGCGTTGAAGGCGTCCGGGGGCGCGCCGACGGACATGCCCTGGGCGAAGGCGTCCTGCTGGGCCCAGGTGTCGGCGCCGTCGGGGTGGACGCCGACGGCGAGGTCGTGGACGATCCCGACGGCCATCCCGGACTCCCGGGCGGCGCTCTGGGCGGTGGCGAGCTGGGTGTCCGTCAGCCAGGCGAGCCGGCAGTGGAAGTCGACCCGGTCCAGGAGTTCGGTGCGGGCGCGGGTGGTCAGGAGGGAGCGCGGGTCGCGGAGTCCGGCGGGCCAGCCGCGCCACCGGGGGCCGTGCACCTCGGCCAGGGCGCACCACAGCGCGTGGTCCTCCAGGGCCTGTCCCTGCTCGGCGAGGAAGTCGCAGTAGGCGGCGCGGCGGCCGGGGGTGAGGGGGACCTGGTGGATGAGTTCCAGGGCCTGCCTCTTGAGCGCCCAGACGGCGTCCCGGTCGATCAGCGCGCCCTTGTTCAGCACGGCCTCGCGCAGGGCCGCGGCCTCCTGGCGCAGGTCGTCCAGGAGCGCCCGGCCCGGCTCGGCCACGTGCCCGTACTCGGGGATCGACTCGATGTGCAGGTGGACGGGGTCGGGGAAGCGCCGGGACGAGGGGCGGTAGGGGGAGGGGTCGGTGGGTCTGCCGGGTACGGCGGCGTGCAGCGGGTTGACCTGGACGAACCCGGTCTGCAGCGTGCGCCCCGACCAGGCGGCGAGGTCGGCCAGGTCGCCCAGGTCGCCCATGCCCCAGGAGCGGGCGGAGAGCAGCGAGTACAGCTGGACGAGGAATCCGTGCGTGCGGGCCGGAGGCTGGGGTACGCGGTCCGGTGCGACGACGAGTACGGCGGTGGCGTGGCGGTGGTCGGGCGTACGGGCGGTCAGCCGGTGGACCCCCAGGGGCGGTTCGGTCCACCAGCAGGCGGCGGTGGGCTCGCCTGCGGCGGGAGGCGCCCCTTCCGGTCCGGGCACCCGCATCCGCAGCGGCTGCGACGCGTCGGTGCTTCCCGGCTCCAGGTCGACCGTCAGGGCCGCGCCGGGCGGCAGCGCGGCCAGCGCCGGCGGCAGCGGCTCTCCCGACCAGACCACCACCGTCGGCGGAAGCAGTCGGGAGGCCGCCGCCGACTCGGCCGCGGCGAGGGATCTTCGTACGTCCTCGGGGGTGGCGGCGTCGACGCCCAGGGCGGCGAGCACGGCCGTGACCGTGTCGTCGGGGACGGACACCGTGACGTCCGCGGACGGGGAGAAGGAGGTGGCGACGCCGTGCAGTGCGGCGAGCCGGGACAAGCCCATTCAGACTCCTGGGGACTCCATGCCCCCTGCGGTGCCGGGTGCTGTCGGCTCGCTGGTCAGAGGGGCGACGGCGGCGAGCGGAGGCTCGCTCGTGAGAGGTGTGGCGTCGGCGAGCGGAGGCTCGCTGGTCAGCGGGGCGGCGTCGGCGAACGCGGGTTCACCGGCCTGGTGCGACACGTGGGCGAGCGGCAGCTCGCTGATCATCCACGGTGCGGCGACGGACGGGAGGCGATCGCCTCCGGAGGGCGCGGCGGCGTCCGTCTGGTTCGGTACCTGTTTGGAGAGGGCGGAGAGCAGAAGCTGCGCGGAAGCGGGCACGGTGGCCTCCTGGCCGTGGACAACAGGACACAGCAGGCCTACCCAACTGGTGCGGAGGCAGGCGTGGACGTGACATATGCGTTACGACAACGAGCTCAACGTGCTGCGGGTCACATTCCGTTCCCCCAGACGTCGGGTATGGGCGGTTTTCGGCCACCCGGCGAGTCTCCCGCCGGTACCGATATCTCGCACCCTGTGACACATCGGGCAATATCCGCCACAACGGCCACGCACGTTGACACCTTCCCGCCCGGATGGTGGGGTCGGAGCCCATCGGCGGGGCGAGGGCCGGGACCAGGGCCCCTCGTCCGCGGGCCCACGTGCGCAGGGGCCCGGTCCGGACGAGAGGCCCCGAGGACCAGGACGAGGAGAGCGGCGTGCGGTTCGGGCGCAGGAGGCATGCGACGGCTCTCGCCGTCGCCGTGATCGGCGGACTGCTCGGCCCGTTCGCCCCGGCCGTCGTCGCGGCCCCGGCCGCCCCCGGTACTCCCGCGACGACCACCACGGACCGCACCGGCACGGCCCGGCTGCCCGCCGTCTGGCCCCCGGCCCCAGAGCATCGAGGCGTCCGGCAGGCCGGTGGAGCTGGGGACCGAGGTCACCCTCCTCGCCGACGCGGACGCCGATCCCTACGCCCTCGACGAGCTCCGGGCACTCCTGCGCGACGCCGGCGTGCGTACGGTGCACGACGCCCTGCCCGGCCGCGGCCCGGTGATCCGGCTCGGGGGCACGGGCGCCGGCCGGGCGCTGCGGGCCCTGGGCGCCCCCGACCGCGCCGACCTGCCGTCCGGCGGCTACCGCCTCGCCGTCGGCAGCGCCCAGGAGCGGCCCACCGTCGCCCTGGACGGTGTCGGGGAGGACGGGCTCTTCCACGGCGTCCAGACCCTGCGCCGCCTCGTCACGGACGGCACCGTCGCCGGGGCCGTCGTCCGCGACTGGCCGGGGACGGCCAGTCGCGGTATCACCGAGGGCTTCTACGGGCAGCCGTGGACCGGCGAGGAGCGACTCGCCCAGATCGAGTTCATGGGACGCACGAAACAGAACCGCTACCTCTACGCGGCGGGCGACGACCCCTACCGGCAGGCCCGCTGGCGCGAGCCGTACCCCGCCGGGCAGCGCGACGGCTTCCGCACACTGGCCGGGAGAGCACGCGCACAGCATGTGACGCTGGGCTGGGCCGTCTCGCCCGGGCAGGCCATGTGCATGTCGTCGGACGCGGACGTGAAGGCGCTGAACCGGAAGATCGACGCCATGTGGGCGCTGGGCTTCCGGGTCTTCCAGCTGCAGTTCCAGGACGTCAGCTACAGCGAATGGCACTGCGACGAGGACGCGGAGACGTTCGGCAGCGGGCCACAGGCGGCGGCCAGGGCCCAGGCCCGGGTCGCCGGCGCGGTCGCCCGCCACCTGCTGGACCGCCACCCCGGCGCGGAGCCCCTCTCCGTCATGCCGACGGAGTTCTACCAGGACGGCGCCACCGACTACCGCACGGCGCTCGCCGCCGCCCTGGACGACCGGGTGCAGGTGGCCTGGACCGGAGTCGGCGTCGTACCGCGGACCATCACCGGGCGGGAACTGGCCGGTGCGCGGGCGGCCTTGCGTCATCCGCTGGTCACCATGGACAACTACCCGGTCAACGACTACGCGCAGGACCGGATCCTCCTCGGCCCCTACACCGGCCGGGAACCCGCGGTGGCCGGTGGTTCGGCGGCCCTGCTGGCCAATGCCATGGAGCAGTCCTCGGCGTCCCGGATCCCCCTGTTCACGGCCGCGGACTTCGCCTGGAACCCGAAGGGATACCGGCCGCAGGAGTCCTGGCAGGCGGCGACGGACGAGCTGGCGGGCGGCGACCCCGCCGCCAGGGCCGCCCTGCGGGCCCTGGCGGGAAACAGCGCCGCCTCGGTGCTGGGCGGTGAGGAGTCCGCGTACCTGAAGCCGCTGCTCGCCGCGTTCTGGACGTCCCGCGCGGCCGGCCCGGCCGCCAGGGACGCGGCGGCACGGGAGCTGAGGAAGGCGTTCGGCGTGATGCGGCGGGCCCCGCGGCAGCTGAAGTCGATCGTGGACGGCCGGCTGGACGCCGAGGTGCGGCCGTGGAGCGAGCAGCTGGCCCGGTACGGCCGGGCCGGCGAACTCGCCGTCGACCTGCTGCAGGCCCAGGCCCGCGGCGACGGGGCGGCCGCCTGGAGGTACCAGCTGGAGCTCGAGCCGCTGCGCGAGACGATCGGGGCGAGCGGCGCGACGGTCGGCGAGGGCGTGCTCGGGCCCTTCCTGGCGCGGGTCGGCAAGGAGGCCGACGCCTGGAACGGCACGGATCGCGACGCGGGAACGGTGCACCGGGACACGCACAGCTACACGGTCCGCCTCGGCCGGGCCCGCCCGGTCGAGGCCGTCACCACACTGGCCGAACCGGGCCGCGGGACGGCGGACGCGGTGCTGGAGGCGCACGTGCCGGGCCAGGGCTGGCGCGGACTCGGCTCCCTGACGGCGGCCGGCTGGACCCAGACACCGGCGAAGGGTCTGCGGGCGGACGCCCTGCGGGTCACCGTGCCCTCCGCCCGCGCGGCCCTCGTCGGCTCCCGCGCCCAGAGCGTCACGGACACGCCTCCGGCCGCCGTGGGCCCCGGTGCTCCTTTCACGGCGGTGCGGGCCCTGGTCCCGTGGTTCGGTGACGAGCCGGCCGCCCGGCTCGACCTCGTACGCGGGGAGACGGACGCCGTGATCGGCGGCGGCACGCAGCGGGTCGCGGCGCGGCTGGCGGGCGGGCGCCCCGCGGAGGTGACGGGCACCCTGACCGCGAAGGCCCCCGAGGGCATCGAGGTGAAGGTGCCCGGGCGGACGACGGTTCCGCGCGGCTCCCGTACCGACGTACCCGTGGACATCACCGTGCCGGCGGACACCCCGGCGGGTGAGTACGAGGTGCCGCTGAGCTTCGGCGAGGAGGAGAGCACGCTGACCGTGCGGGCCTTCCCGCGTACGGCGGGCCCCGACCTGCTGCGTACGGCCACGGCGTCCTCGTCCGGCGACGAGACCCCGGACTTCCCGGCCGCTGCGGCCTCGGACGGCGACCCGGAGACCCGCTGGTCCTCACCCGTCCAGGACGACGCCTGGTGGCAGGCCGAACTGCCCGGACCCGTCAGGCTGGGCCAGGTCGTGCTGCGCTGGCAGGAGGCCTACGCCTCCCGCTACCGCGTCCTGGTCTCCGCCGACGGCCGCACCTGGCGCACGGCGGCGACCGTGCGCGAGGGCAGGGGCGGGACCGAGTCGGTCCGCATGGACGCGAAGGACACCCGCTTCATCAGGGTGCAGGGCGACGCCCGGGCCACGCAGTACGGCTACTCACTCCTGTCGGTGGAGGCCTACGCCGTAGCCGGCTGAGCCCCCGGAGGACCCGGACGGCGTAGACCTGGGGCCCGGAGGGCAAGCCCGGCCCCGGGGACGGCGGAGACCTGGGACGGCGGAGACCTGGGCCCCGGGACGACGAAGGCCCAGGTACTCAGGCGGAAACGCCGTCGATCCGGGCCATCACGTCGTCCGCGCCGAACGGCTGCAGGTAGGGCAGCCAGCGCGGGTCCCGGTGTCCGGTCCCGATGATCCGCCAGGCGAGGCCGCTGGGCGGGGCGGGCTGGTGGCGCAGCCGCCAGCCGAGCTCCGGCAGATGGCGGTCGGCCTTGACGTGGTTGCAGCGGCGGCAGGCCGCCACCACGTTGTCCCAGGCGTGCTGACCGCCGCGGCTGCGCGGGATGACGTGGTCGACGCTGGTCGCGGCGGCGCCGCAGTACATGCAGCGGCCGCCGTCCCGGGCGAAGAGTGCCCTGCGGGTCAGCGGCACGGGCCCCCGGTAGGGGACCCGCACGAAACGCTTGAGGCGGACGACGCTGGGCGCCGGCACGGCACGGGTGGCACTGTGCATGAAGGCGCCGGACTCCTCGAGGCAGATGGCCTTGTTCTCGAGGACGAGGACGAGCGCGCGGCGGAGCGGTACGACGCCGAGCGGCTCGTACGACGCGTTGAGAACCAGGACGTGCGGCACGGTGGATGCCTCCTTGTACGCCGGCGGCGCGTGGCTCGCGCCGGGACGATCCGCTCTCAGTTTCGCCTCACGCCTGGTCCGAGCGCCACCACGTACGCGTAACGGGCCGGAGGGATTTTTCTCACCACCCGGCCGGTCGCACCGGCGCCACCCCCACGGAACAGGCACGTGACCACCGTCGGCGGCCGCACTGTGCGATCGGCCACACCGCGCGCATCCCCCGGTGAGACGTGTCTCTCGTGCGCGGACGGCAACGAACCACTCCCCCGGCTTCGTTACTGTGGTTGGTCTGCCGTCACCCATCAGGAGGTCCCCGCCGTGTCCCTGTCCGCCCTTCTGGCCGCGGCCCCGTCACCGGAGCCGGTCGGCTCACTGGACGAAGCCGCCGAACGGGCCGGGAACGCCGCAGGCTGGGTCGAGCAGAACTGGTCCACCTGGCTGAACACCGGTCTGCGCATCGTGCTCATCGCGGCGATCGCGATCGTGCTGCGGTACGCGATCCGGCGTGCCCTGACCAACCTCATCGACCGGATGAACCGCAGTGCCCAGGCGGTGGAGGGCACCGCACTCGGCGGCCTCCTCGTCAACGCGGAACGCCGCCGCCAGCGGTCGGAGGCCATCGGTTCCGTCCTGCGCTCGGTGACGTCGTTCCTGATCCTCGGCACGGCGGCGCTGATGATCCTGGGCGCCTTCCAGATCAATCTCGCCCCGCTGCTGGCCTCGGCCGGGGTCGCGGGTGTGGCACTGGGCTTCGGCGCGCGCAACCTCGTCACCGACTTCCTCTCCGGCGTGTTCATGATCCTCGAGGACCAGTACGGCGTGGGCGACCAGATCGACGCGGGGGTCGCCTCGGGCGAGGTCATCGAGGTGGGCCTGCGGGTGACCAAGCTGCGCGGCGACAACGGCGAGATCTGGTACGTCCGCAACGGCGAGGTGAAGCGGATCGGCAACCTCAGCCAGGGCTGGTCCACGGCCGGTGTCGATGTCACCGTCCGTCCGGCGGAGGACCTGGACCTGGTCCGCGAGGCGATCACCGGTGCGGCCGAGACCATGACCAAGGAGGAGCCCTGGTCGGAGCGGCTGTGGGGGCCGGTGGAGGTCCTGGGCCTGGACGCCGTCCTGCTCGACTCCATGACCGTCCGGGTCACGGCGAAGACCATGCCGGGCAAGTCGCTGGGCGTGGAGCGCGAGCTCCGCTGGCGGATCAAGCAGGCGCTGGACTCCGCCGGCATCCGGATGGTCGGCGTCCTCCCCCACGACGCGGACGGGGCCGCGGTCGTGGACCCGACGGCCGGTATGGCGGCCCCCTCGGCCTACGCCTCGACGACGTCCCCGCAGTCCCTGGCGGCGACCCCGATACCGCCGCCGGTCATGACGAAGTGATCGGCTGCGGACGGCCGGTGCGCAGCGCCCCCGCAGGTAACGCTTTGGTTGCCTCGGGGGCGCTTCCCATTGACGGCTCGGTGACGCCGCCCATACCGTCCTCTCACCGATAGGAAAGTTTCCTAACAGAGGCAGGTGCGTCAGTCATGGCCGGGACCACACCGGGCACCCCCAGCGTTCTGCGCGCCATGAACGACCGGGCGGCGCTCGATCTCCTGGTCACCCAGGGGCCCCTGACCCGCACCCGGATCGGCGAGCTGACCGGGCTCTCGAAACCCACCGCCTCCCAGCTGCTGGCGCGGCTCGAGGAAGCGGGTCTGGTCCGCTCGACGGGCAGTCAGAGCGGACGCCCCGGGCCCAACGCCGTGCTCTACGAGATCGACCCGGCCTCCGCCCACGTCGCGGCACTCTCCGTCGGGCCCACCGGCATCGATGCCGTGGTCGCCGACATCACCGGGACGGTGGTCGGATCCTGCCGCGTGGAGGCCGAGGCCGTCGCGGAGGACGTACGGCACCGCACCGCCCAGCTGGTCGCCGAGGCCGTGGACGGCGCCCTGCGCCCGACCGGTCTCGGCCACGAGGACCTCGCCGCCGTGGTGATGGGCACCCCGGGAGCGATCGACCCGCACACCGGGCAGCTGCGCTACGCGCCCCACCTGCCGGGATGGCACTCGCGCACCCTGCTCGCCGACCTCGCCGAGGTGGTAGGCAGGCCGGTCGTCATCGAGAACGACGTGAACCTGGCCGCCGTCGCCGAGCAGTACGAGGGCACCGCGCAGGACCACGACCACTTCGTGCTCGCCTGGCTCGACGAGGGCGTGGGCGCCGCGATCGTGCTGGGCGGCACCCTGCTGCGCGGTGCCACCGGAGGCGCGGGCGAGATCGGCTACATGCCGCTGCCCGGCGCTCCGCTCGCACGCGGCGGTGCGACCGACTGGGCGGGACCCGACGCGGGAGGCGGCTTCCAGAGCCAGGTCTCCGTCCCCGCCGTACGCGACCTCGCCGGGGGCAGGCCGCTGGCCGAAGCGCTCGCCGACGAGGCCGTGCGCGCCGAGGTGGCCCGCAGGCTGGCCACCGGCCTCGCCTCCGTGGTCGCCGTGGTCGATCCCGAGCTGGTCGTGCTCTCCGGCCTCGTGGCCCAGACCGGCGGCGAGGAACTCCGCGAGCGGGTCGAGGCCGAGATGACCGGACTCGCACTGCCGCGGCCGCTCCTTCGCATCAGCGACATCGAGGGTGACCCGATCCTGACCGGTGCGCTGCGCACCGCCCTCGCCCAGGCGCGCGACACCGTCTTCGACACCGCCTGACCGCCTGACCCGGCCCGCACTCACGCCGTGCGACCCGCCCCGGGTGGCACGTACGGCACCGCCATGCCCGGTGAAGCGCCCTCGCGCCCCGGCTACGGGGCCTTCACCTCCCCGCTCCACCGCCCGTCCCCCTCCCCGCGAAGGAAGTCCGCCATGGCGCTACGGCGCATTCGTACCCGCGTGCCCCTGGTGCTCGGCGCAGCCGCGCTGCTGCTGTCCGGCTGCGCGAATCCGAGCACCGGCAGCAACACCGACGACCCCACGAAACCGGTCACGCTGAAGTTCTGGCACGGGTGGTCGGCGCCCGGCGAGGTCAAGGCGATCAACGAGAACATCGCCCGGTTCGAGAAGCTCCACCCCAACATCGACGTCGTCTCCACCGGCAACGTGAGCGACGAGACGATCAACCAGGCGCTCCGGGCCGGTGGCGGCGACGCGCCCGACGTCGTCACCTCGTTCACCACCAACAACGTCGGCCAGTACTGCTCCTCCGGCATGTGGGTGGATCTCGACCCCTTCCTGAGGAAGAGCGGGATCGACAAGGCGAAGGTGTTCCCCAAGACCCTGCTGGACTACACGCAGTACGAAGGCGTGCAGTGCGCGACGCCTCTGCTCGCCGACGCGTTCGGTATGTACTACAACAAGGACGCCTTCGAGGAGGCGGGGATCAGCCGGCCCCCGCGCACCATGTCCGAGATGAAGGCCGACGCGGTCAAATTGACGCGGAAGAAGAAGGACGGCTCGCTCGAGCGCGCCGGCTTCATGCCGAACTTCCAGCTCTACCAGAACGCCCCCGACCGGATGTTCGCGCAGTGGGGCCCGCGGTACTTCGACGGTGAGGGCAGGGCGAAGCTCGCCGACGAGCCCAAGACCGAGGAGTTCTTCACCACCATGCGCGCCCTGTCCGACGCGCAGGGCGGTTACGACGCCATGGAACGGCTCCGGGCCGGCTTCGGTGACGAGATGTCGTCCCAGAACGGCTTCCTGACCGGCAAGCTCGCCATGCACCTGGACGGTGAGTGGCGTGGGCTGATGCTCAAGGAGGCCAAGGCGGAGTTCGAGTGGGACGTGGCCCCGCTGCCGGTCCCGGACGACCAGGCCGACACCTACGGGCGCGGCTATCTGACGGGCACCGTGGCAGGCATCGCGCACAGCAGCCGACACCAGAACGCGGCGTGGGAGCTGGTGAAGTACCTGACGATCGACACCGAGCCGGTCGTCCACTTCGCCAACGCGATCCACAACGTGCCGTCCACCTTCGACGCGCTCAAGTCCCCCGACCTGGACGCCGATCCGGCCTTCCGCGCCTTCATCAAGATCGCGCAGAACCCGCACAGCCAGGCCGTTCCGCCCTCGAACAACGGCGGCCAGTACATCAACTCGTTCGGCGACTTCTCGCAGTCCGTCGAGGCGGGCAGGACCAGGAACCTGCACCACGCGCTGAAGGAACTCGACGACCAGATCGACGCCGACAACCTCCAGTCGGAAAACTGAGGAGCCGAGTCATGGCACTTTCCCTCTCCACCTCGGCGAAGTCCGCCGGGCGGGGGGCCGAACCGGGCCCCCGCAAGTCCCCCCTGCGACGCAAGAGGAACCGCGAACGGCTGCGCACGCTGGCATTCCTCTCGCCCTGGCTGGTCGGCTTCTCGGTCTTCTTCGGCTACCCGCTGATCGCGACCGTGTACTTCTCGTTCATGCACTACAACCAGATCAAGGCGCCCACCTTCGTCGGGCTGCGGAACTGGAGGTACGTGCTGGAGCAGATGCCGCTGTTCGGCCCGGCCCTGTGGAACACGCTGTGGCTGGTCGTCGTGATGGTCGCGCTGCGCGTGGTGTTCGGCCTCGGCATCGGCCTGCTGATCACGAAGATCAAGACGGGTGTCGGACTGTTCCGCACGGCCTTCTACATCCCGTACCTGGCGCCGCCCGTCGCGGCCACGGTCGCCTTCGTCTTCCTTCTCAACCCGTCCACCGGACCGGTCAACGAGATGCTCTCGTGGATCGGCCTGCAGGGCCCTAGCTGGTTCAACGACCCGAACTGGTCGAAGCCCTCGCTCGTGCTGCTCTCGCTGTGGGGCATCGGCGACCTGATGGTCATCTTCATGGCCTCGCTGCTGGACGTGCCGAAGGAGCAGTACGAGGCCGCCGAACTGGACGGCGCGGGTGCCTGGACGAAGTTCCGCTACGTCACCTGGCCCGCCATCACCCCGATCGTGCTGTTCGCCGTCGTCACCGGCGTCGTGCAGACGATGCAGTACTACACACAGGCCCTCGTCGCGGGGAAGCTCGCCTCGGGCGTCTCCATCGGTCCCGGCACGGTGATCCAGCCCGGGTATCCGGACCACTCCACCCTGACGGTGCCGCAGCTCGTCTACTCGATGGGTTTCCAGAACTTCAACACCGGTGCCGCGTGCGTGCTCTCACTCGTGCTCTTCGCCATCGCCATGGCCGTCACCCTTCTGCTGATGCGCAAGAGCGTCGGCCTCATTCCGGCGGAGGACTGAGATGACCACCACCACCCTGACCAGGCCGGAGACCACCGTGCCGAGCCGCTCGGGACACACCGACGCGGCCGGACAGCGCCGTAGGCGCGTCCTCAACTGGATCGCGGTCCACTCCGTGGCCGTGGCGCTCGCCCTGTTCTTCGTCCTGCCGTTCGTCTTCGTCTTCCTCACCTCGGTGATGAGCGACGGGCAGGCGATGAGCGGTGACCTGTGGCCGCGTTCCTGGCACTGGTCGAACTACTCGACCGTCTTCCACACCCCCGGGTTCCTCGACTGGTGGCGCAACTCGCTGATGTACGCGCTGCTGGGCACCGTGTTCACGGTGTGCTCGTCGGTGCCGGTCGCCTACGCCCTGGCGAAGTTCCGTTTCCGGGGCCGGCGTACAGCGATGATCCTCGTCATCTCCACGATGATGCTGCCGCCGCAGGTCATCGTCATCCCGATGTACCTGGTGTGGTCCCAGCAGTTCCACCTCTCGGGTTCCCTGTGGCCGCTGATCATCCCCATGGCGTTCGGCGACGCCTACTCGATCTTCCTGCTGCGGCAGTTCCTGCTCACCATCCCGCAGGAGTACATCGAGTCGGCGAAGGTGGACGGATGCGGTGAGTTCCGCACCCTCCTGAAGATCGTCGTGCCGATGGCCAAGCCCGGCATCGCGGCCGTGGCCCTCTTCCAGTTCTTCTACTGCTGGAACGACTACTTCGGGCCGCAGATCTACGCCGCGCAGAACCCGGGCGCCTGGACCCTGAGCTACGGCCTGGAGTCGTTCAAGAGCGCCCACGCGGTCAACTGGAACCTGACCATGGCCGCGACGCTGCTCGTCATGGCGCCGGTCATCATCGTTTTCTTCTTCGCACAGAAGGCCTTCGTAGAAGGCGTCACCCTCACCGGAGTAAAGGGCTGAGCACCATGAAGCTCGCAGTAGTTGGTGGCGGGTCCACCTACACCCCCGAACTGATCGACGGTTTCGCGCGACTGCGGGACACCCTGCCGGTCGAGGAGCTCGTGCTCGTCGACCCGGCGGCCGACCGGCTGGAGCTGGTCGGCGGCCTGGCGCGGCGGATCTTCGCCAAGCAGGGCCATCCGGGAAGGATCGTCACCACGTCCGACCTCGACGCCGGGGTGGCCGGCGCCGACGCGGTGCTGCTCCAGCTCCGTGTCGGTGGGCAGGCGGCCCGCAACCAGGACGAGACCTGGCCGCTCGAATGCGGCTGCGTCGGCCAGGAGACCACCGGGGCCGGTGGTCTCGCCAAGGCGCTGCGCACGGTTCCGGTCGTCCTCGACATCGCCGAGCGCGTCCGCCGCACCAATCCCGACGCCTGGATCATCGACTTCACCAACCCGGTGGGAATCGTCACCCGGGCGCTCCTCCAGGCCGGGCACAAGGCCGTCGGCCTGTGCAACGTGGCCATCGGCTTCCAGCGCAAGTTCGCCGCGCTGCTCGGCGTGACGCCCGCCGAGGTGCACCTCGACCATGTCGGGCTCAACCACCTGACGTGGGAGCTCGGGGTGCGCCTCGGCGGCCCGGACGGCGAGGACGTCCTGCCGAAGCTGCTCGCGGAGCACGGCGACGCGATCGCCGGCGACCTGCGCATGCCGCGGCAGATCGTCGACCGGCTCGGCGTCGTGCCCTCGTACTACCTGCGGTACTTCTACGCGCATGACGAGGTCGTCCGGGAGCTCGGCACCAAGCCCTCCAGGGCGGCCGAGGTCGCCGCGATGGAGAAGGAGCTCCTGGAGATGTACGGCGACCCTGCGCTGGACGAGAAGCCGGCGCTGCTGGGCAAGCGCGGGGGCGCCTTCTACTCCGAGGCGGCGGTGGACCTGGCGTCCTCACTCCTCGGCGGGGGCGGCTCAGCGGTGCAGGTGGTCAACACCTACAACAAGGGGACACTGCCCTTCCTGCCGGACGACGCGGTGATCGAGGTCCAGGCACGGGTCGACGGCACGGGTGCGACACCGCTCGCCGTGCCCGCGCTGGACCCGCTGTACGCCGGGCTGATCGGGCACGTCACCGCCTACGAGGACCTGGCCCTGGACGCCGCGCTGCGCGGTGGCCGCGACCGGGTGTTCAAGGCACTGATGGCCCACCCCCTGATCGGGCAGTTCGAGTACGCCGAGGCGCTCACCGACAAGCTGATCGCGCACAACCGGGAGCACCTGGCGTGGGCCTGACCGCACATGTGCTCGCGATCGACGCGGGCAACAGCAAGACCGACGTGGCCGTGATCGGTGCCGACGGCACGGTTCTCGGCGCCGCACGCGGGGGTGGCTTCCAGCCGCCCGCCGTCGGGGTCGACGCGGCCATGGACGGGCTGGCGGAGGCGGTCCTGCCCGCGCTGGCACAGGCCGGGGTGGACGGAGCCGGGCATGTCTCGGCCTGTCTCGCCAACGCGGACCTGCCCGTCGAGGAGAAGGGATTGGCGGACGCGTTGCGCACCCGCGGCTGGGGCCGCACGGTCGAGGTGCGCAACGACACCTTCGCCGTCCTGCGCGCCGGGGTGGACGAGCCCCGCGGTGTGGCCGTGGTGTGCGGCGCGGGGATCAACTGCGTCGGTATGCGGCCGGACGGAGCCACTGCCCGCTTCCCCGCGATCGGCCGGATGTCCGGTGACTGGGGCGGCGGTTCGGGGCTCGCGGAGGAGGCCCTGTGGTACGCGGCCCGGGCCGAGGACGGGCGCGGTGAGCCGACCGAACTGGTCCGGACCCTGCCGGGGCATTTCGGGCTCGACTCGATGTACGCGCTGATCGAGGCACTGCACCTGGGGCACATCCCGTACGAACGCCGGCACGAGCTCACACCGGTGCTGTTCTCCACCGGCGCGGCCGGCGACCGGATCGCGCGTGATCTGGTGGCCCGGCTCGGCGACGAGATCGTGGCGATGGCCTCGGTCGCGCTGGCCCGGCTGGACCTGCTGGAGGAGGAGGTCCCGGTGGTGCTGGGCGGAGGCGTGCTGGCGGCACGTCATCCGGCACTGGACGAGCGGATCGCCGAACTCCTCGCCGTGCGCGCTCCGAAGGCCGTGATCCGGGTCGTCTCGGCTCCCCCGGTGCTGGGCGCCGCGCTCCTGGGCCTGGACCGTGCCGGGGCGGCCCCCGAGGTGCACGCCCGGCTGCGCGCGCACTACGCCTGACACCCCCGAGGGGCGTTCCGCGGCCCGTGCCCCGGAACGCCCCTCGCGCACGGGAACCGATCAGGTGTCCCACACGTGTTCATGAGGGGGAGATCGAACCGTTCCGGGGGGAGTTCGGGGGTTCCTTCCGGCCGACCGCCTTGATCGGCCGCGTCGGTACTGATCGAATACCGGATACGTCGGACACACGCACGCGGGGATCGATGCCGGGACCGGGCCTTCCTGGTGAATACCCGTCTCTGCCGCCATACTTCTGGCCGGTACCAGTCCTCCGATCGGCCGGGGGCCCGGGCCGACGTCAGTGACCGAGGGGGAGGTCGAGTGACATACCCGCCGAACGGGGAGCCGCAGTTGGCGGGCTCGCCCGCCCCGCCGGCCGCGCCCGTGGCCGTACCCACGCAGCGGCGCGGTCTCCGGTCCGGTGCCGCCGAGCAGGTGCGGGCCGCGGCGACGACCGAACCGGGCAGGCTGCAGATCATCGGCGCCGTACTGGCCCTGCTGGTCCTGGGTTTCGGAGCCGTCACCGCCCTGGAGATCGACGGCCGGGCTTCGGCCGCCCACGACGTGGTGAGCCGCAGTCAGCCGCTCAGCGCGGACGCGGCGAGCATCTACCGCTCGCTGGCCGACGCGGACACGATGGCGGCGAGCGGCTTCCTGGCGGGGGCGCAGGAGCCGAAGGACGTCCAGGCGCAGTACGAGCGCGACATCGCGCAGGCCTCCCGGCTCCTCGTACGGGCCGCGGCGAGCACCGGCACGTCCACCTCCTCGGCGAAGGAGATCACCACCCTCAACGAACTGCTGCCCGAGTACACGGGACTGGTCGAGCGGGCCCGGGCCAACAACCGGCAGGGGCTGCCGCTCGGTGGCGCCTACCTCCGGTACGCCAACCAGAAGATGGCCGCCGAACTCCTGCCGGCTGCCGAGCGGTTGTACGCGGCGGAGACCGGGCGGCTCGACGCCGACTCGGACGACGCCCGGCAGTGGCCCTTCGTCTCGCTGGTCCTCGGGATCGTGGTGCTGGCCGCCCTGGTGTGGACGCAGCGGCGCAACTACCGCAGGACGAACCGGGTCTTCAACCGCGGGCTGCTGGCGGCGACCGCCGCGGCGACCGTGGTGCTGCTGTGGCTGGCCGTGGGGCACACGGTGGCCCGGGCCGAAATGCGTGACGCGATGGCGCACGGCCAGGAGTCGCTCGACGTCCTCAACAAGGCGCGGATCAACTCGCTCAAGGCCCGCGCCAACGAGAACCTCACGCTCGTCGCCCGCGGCGCGGTGCTCACCGCGGACGGCACGCAGGACAAGTACGAGACCGACTACGGCACCGGCATGGCGTCTCTGGGCGAGCAGCTCGAGAGCGCCGGGAAGCTCGCCGACGACTCCCGGGGGCGCAAGCCGGTGGCGGATGCCGTCAGCGGTGTGTCCGAGTGGCAGGAGCGCCACAGGAAGGCACGGGCGACGGACGACACGGGTGACTACGACGGCGCCCTGAAGCAGATCATCGGCCCCGAGGACTCCACGGGCGAGTCCTTCGAGCAGGTGGACAACGCCCTGCGCGAGGCACTCGCCCAGGAACAGAGCGAGTTCACGGCGGCGGCCGAGGACGGCGAAGGGGCCTTGGGCGGGCTGCCCGCCGGGGCCGCCGTCCTCGCCGTCCTGGGTGCGGTCGCCACGATCGCCGGGATCAACCGCAGACTCTCGGAGTACCGGTGAGAGGGGGAGCGATGACCAGGGCGAAGGGCCGGGTGGCACGCGTCAGGCTGCGCGGCTGGGGCGGCGTGACGGGCATGGCGGCGGCCTGTGCCGTCACGGCCGCGCTCACCCTGCTGCCACTGGCGCACAGCGGCCACTCCTCCGACGGGACCGCCGTGGGTCAGGGTGTGACGTCCGCGCTTTCCGCCAAGGCGGAGGCGTGCACGGACCCGGAGGCGAGCGTGCCGGCGGCGAACACCGACGGACCGGACATCGCGAGGATCCGCAAGAGGGGCAAGCTGATCGCGGGCGTGGACCAGAACAGTTTCCGGTGGGGTTACCGCGATCCGGAGACCCGCAGGCTCGAAGGCTTCGACATCGATCTCGTGCGGGCCATCGCGAAGGACATCCTCGGCGACCCCGACGCGGTGATCTTCCGTGCCATCCCGACCAATCAGCGCATCGCCGCGCTGGAGCACGACAGGGTCGACGTCGTCGTACGGACGATGACGATCAACTGCAAGCGCCTCGAGCAGGTCTCCTTCTCCACCGCCTACTTCCAGGCCGGGCAGCAGGTCCTGGCCCCCAAGGACTCGGAGATCACCGGATACGACGCATCGCTGAAGGGCAAGCGGGTCTGCACGGCGGAGGGTTCCACGGCCTTCGAGGCCATGGAGGAGGAGTCCTACGGGGCGGTCTTCCGGGACGAGCACGACGGCACCGAACGGGACCGGGACCAGCTGACGGTCCCCAACCAGCTGGACTGCCTGGTGCGGCTGCAGCTCGGTGAGGTCGACGCCGTGGTCACGGACAACGCCCTGGCGGCCGGCCAGGCCGCGCAGGACCCGGCCGTGGAGCTGAAGGGCGACAGGCCGTTCACCACCGAGTACTACGGGGTGGCGGCGAAGCGCGGCGCCGACGACCTGGTGGCCCGGATCAACCATGTGCTCGAGGAGTACCGCAGCGGTGGCGCGGACAGCCCCTGGATGCGGTCCTACCGCGAGTGGCTGGCGCAGGGCCTGCCCGGAATCACGGCGCCCCCGGCGCCCAAGTACCGGAACAACTGACCCCGTCCGGGCCCGCGGGCCCGGCGGACGAGCGGAGAGGTGATCGATGGGCGTCGCGGGATCCTTCCCCAGCTTCGCGGGGAGGCCCTCCGTCCCGGTCATGGACCGGGACGAGGCGGACCGTGCACTGGCCCGGCTCGGCGCGGAGCACGAGGCCATCGAGACCTCCCTCCTCGCCCTGCAGGACCACGCCGGCCGCCGGCTCCTGGAGGGCGCCGAGCTGACCGGCGTCACCAAGGAGCGCTGGGCCGCGGCCGAGCATGCGATCACCCTGCTGTGGGGGTACTTCGACGCATACGCGGGGGCGCTGAGGGCGGCCCGGGAGATCCGGGCCGCACGCCGCCACCCCAGCAAGGACGACCTGGCGGCCCTCACGGATGTGCTGAGGGGCGACAGCGTGACCGTCGCGAACGCGGGGGCGGTCGGCCCGGGTCCCTCGCTCAGCGGTCCGGCCAGGCTCTCCGAGCGGTTCACGCTCGAGGAACTGGTCGCCCGGATGAACGACCTGTACGCCCGTTCGCTCGACATGGTCGTCGCCGCGGACTCCGTGTGGTCGGCCCTGCCGGCCCGGATAGACCTGCTCGCCGCCGAGCTGCGCCGTACGCGCTCGCTGGCACACTCCGTCGGCGTGCGGCCCGGCGAGCATCCGGCCGGTGACGACCTGGAGGAGATCACCGAGGAGCTGGCCACGCTGCGCGTGCAGGTGATCTCCGACCCGCTGGCGTTCTGGCTGCCGGGGCCCGGCAGCGCCGCGCCCGGCGGCGGACGCCCCGACACCACACGCTATGACCGTGCGGCCCGGGCCCTGGAGGACGTACGCCGGGAGATCGAGGCGGTGCTCGCGGTCCGGCAGGACGCCGAGCAGCGCCTGGCCCGGCTGCGGGACGTCCTGTCGCGGGCGGACCGCACGCTCGCCGAGGCCCGGTCGGCGCGGGGCGAGGTGCTGGCGAAGATCGCCGCCTCGGAGGTGCCGGCGGTCAGCGGCCCGCCGACCGCACTGCAGGAACGGCTGGCCGCGGCCTCGGAGTACCGCCGGCACGCCCAGTGGAACCGGCTCTCCCCGCTGCTGGACTCGCTGGAGCGGGAGGCCGAGGACGAACTCCTGCGTGCTCGGGAGTCGCTGACGTCCGTGACGGCGCCGCTCGCCGTCCGCGCAGAACTGCGGGGCCGGCTCGACGCGTACAGGGCGAAGGTGGCCCGGCACGGCATGGCGGAGGACCCGTTCCTGATCGAACGGTACGACGCGGCCCGCCGGATGCTGTGGAGCGCGCCGTGCGATCTGCGCGTCGCCGAACAGGCGGTGCTGCGCTACCAGCAGGCCGCCGCCGATTCGCTGACACCGCACCCGCCGGGCGGACCCGGCGGACAGGGGGAGACATCATGAGTGCGCAGTGCCAGCGCCCCGGGTGCGAGGGCGACTACGAGGACATGGGCGGCGGCGAGCTGTACTGCGGAACGTGCGGCCTCGCGCCGGTCGTCTCGCCGACGGGCATGGTGAGTTCGCCGCCCACCGGCATCGCGGGCGGCGGCGGAGCGGGCAGCCGGGGAAGCGGCAGCACCTCGCAGCGCACGGGCTCACGGGCGTCCTCCCGGTCCTCGTCCCGCTCGTCCACCTCGCGGCGTTCGGTCTCCGGGCGGCTCTCCCGCTCCCTGTCCGGGGCGTCCACGTCCCGCTCGGTGTCGGTGCGCTCCTCTGGCACCTCGACCGGCGCCTCCTCGGGGCGGGGCAGGCTGGGCGCCGGCCTGGTGCTGGTCCCGGACGTGCCCCGGCCCGATCCGCAGACCGCCGTGATGGAGAATCCGGAGGTTCCCGAGCGGAAGCGGTTCTGCTCGCGCTCCGACTGCGGGGCCCCGGTGGGCCGGTCCCGTGGCGAACGGCCGGGCCGCACGGAAGGGTTCTGCACCAAGTGCGGGCACCCGTACTCCTTCGTGCCCAAGCTGCGCGGCGGCGACGTCGTGCACGGGCAGTACGAGGTGGCGGGCTGCCTGGCGCACGGCGGGCTCGGCTGGGTCTATCTCGCCGTGGACCGTGCGGTCTCCGACCGCTGGGTGGTCCTGAAGGGCCTGCTGGACACCGGGGACCAGGACGCCATGGCGGCGGCCATCTCCGAGCGGCGCTTCCTCGCGGAGATCGAGCACTCCAACATCGTCCGCATCTACAACTTCGTGGAACACCTCGACCAGCGCACCGGTTCGCTCGACGGCTACATAGTGATGGAGTACGTCGGCGGCAAGGCACTCAAGGAGATCGCCAACGAGCGGCGGACTCCGGCCGGGAAGCGGGATCCGCTGCCGGTCGAGCAGGCGTGCGCGTACGGCATCGAGGCGCTGGACGCGCTCGGCCACCTGCACAGCCGCAATCTGCTGTACTGCGACTTCAAGGTCGACAACGCCATCCAGACCGAAGACCAGCTCAAGCTCATCGACATGGGCGCGGTGCGCAGGATGGACGACGCCGAGTCGGCCATCTACGGCACCGTCGGCTACCAGGCCCCGGAGGTGGCCGAGACCGGCCCGTCCGTCGCCTCGGACCTGTACACGGTCGCCCGGACGCTCGCGGTCCTCACCTTCGACTTCCAGGGGTACACGAACGTCTTCGTGGACTCGCTGCCCGACCCGGACAGCATCGAGGTCTTCCGCACGTACGAGTCGTTCTACCGGTTGCTGGTGCGGGCGACGGACCCCGATCCGGCGCGTCGGTTCGCCTCGGCCGCGGAGATGGCCGAGCAGTTGACGGGCGTGCTGCGGGAAGTGGTGGCCCTGCAGACGGGCCGCCCGCGCCCGGCACTGTCGACCCTGTTCGGTACGGAACCGCGGGTGACGGACACGGAGTTGTTCGCGGAGCCGCCGGGCGACGCCTCACTGCTCGGCGCCCGCGGGGCCCCGGCCGGCGGTACGGGACGCTTCGGGCGGCGCCGCACCGCCGCGGTGGCTCCCGCACCGGTGCCCGTCCCGCAGGGTGCGGTGGCGGCCCCGGTGGCCGCCGCGTTGCCGGTGGGCGGACAGGGAGCGGCCGTTCCCGTGTACGGCGCCCCGGGCGCCGGGCCCGTGCACGCGCCGGACACCCATGTGCGGGGCAGCACCGGGAGCGGGACGGCGGGCGGCGCCGGCGGCGCGTTCGGCCACGCGCGGACCCGGCCGGTGGTTCCGCCGCCCCGCGCGGCGGCCCCCGCTCCCGCGCCGCTCCCTGCCGCGTACGCGTCCCGTGGTCCCCGGCTCGTGGCCTTCGACGCACGGGCGACCGCCCTGGCCCTGCCGGTGCCGCGGGTCGACGCGAACGATCCCAACGCGGGATTCCTCGCCGGACTGATGACATCGGCGCCCGCCGAGCTGATCTCCGCACTGCACTCGATACCCGCCGCCTCGCTGGAGACCCGGCTGCGGGAACTGCGTGCCCGCCTCGAATTGGGCGAACTGGGCCCCGGGGTACGGGCGCTGACGGCGGTGGAGACGCAGCACCCGGACGACTGGCGGGTGGTGTGGTACCGCGGAGTCACCTCGTTGGTGACCGGTGACAACGAGAACGCCGCACTGTCCTTCGACGCGGTCTACGACGCCTTCCCCGGTGAGCCCGCGCCCAAGCTGGCGCTGGGCGTCTGCGCGGAGGTGCTGGGCCAGCTGGACAACGCCGCCGAGTACTACCGCCTGGTGTGGGCGACCGACCCGAGCTTCGTGAGCGCCGCGTTCGGCCTGGCCCGGGTGCAGATCGCCGCCGGGGACCGGGCGGGGGCGGTACGGACGCTGGAGTCCGTACCGGAGTCGTCGATCCACTACACGGCGGCCCGGGTCGCCTCGGTGCGGGCACGGCTGCGCGGACGCGACCCGCGCGAGCCGCTGATCTACGACCTCTCGGCCGCCGCGGCCCAGGTGACGGCACTGCGGGAGTACGGCCTGGACGCGGTGCGCCGTGAGCAGTTGTCGACCGAGGTGCTGGGTACGGGACTCGACTGGGTACTCTCCGGTAGTCCCTCGGCCGGGGCCCCGGCCCCGGTCTCCCCCGCGACCACGGGGCCGAGGACGCTGCTGGGCAGCGAGCTGGACGAGCGGGGCCTCAGATTCGGCCTCGAGCGCTCCTACCGCATGCTCGCCCGGCTCGCGCAGCGGGGGGACGAGAGGATCGAACTGGTGGAGCGGGCCAACCGTTTCCGCCCCCGGACCTGGGTGTGAAGATGTCACAGAGCCACCAGCAGGCCTCCTTGCCGGGGTGCCCCAGCTGTGAGGAACCGCTGGAGTCGGGCGACCTGTTCTGCGGAGCCTGCGGTTACGACCTCTCGGCCGTTCCCGCGCCTCCGGGCGACCGGCCGACGGTCGCCATCACGGTCCCGGCACAGGGCACCGGTCCACAGGGCACGGGTCCACAGGGCACGGGGGCGCAGGGCACGGACGCCGGCGCGCAGGGCGCGGGGGCTGTGGAGTGGCCGGCCGCCTCCGAGGTCGACAGCTCGGACCACCCGGCTCCCACGCACCGGCCGACCGACCTCCCCGGGACGGACTCCGGCGGCAAGCCCCTGCCCACCGCGGCCCCGTCGGCGGTCCGCCTCGACGAGCCCGGCGGCACGGGTGACACCTCGGGCGACTTCGAGCTGGCCGCTCCCGATCCCCGTACGGCGGAGCACGCCGGGGCCGCGGCCCGCGGCAAGGTCTGTGTCGCCTGCCGCTCCGGTCACGTGGACCCCGACGGCTACTGCGAGAACTGCGGCCACGCCCAGCCCCGCGAGCGCGACCACATGGAGCAGGAGCTCGGCTCCGTGGCCGCGGTCAGCGACCGGGGCCTGCGCCACCATCGCAACGAGGACGCGTTCGCGGTGTCCGGCACCGCCCTGCCCGACGGATCACCGGCCGTCGTCGCCATCGTGTGCGACGGCGTCTCGTCGGCGACCCGCCCCGACGAGGCGTCGGCCGCGGCCGCCGTCGCCGCCAACGGGGCGCTGATGGAGTCGTTGCCGCGCGGTACGCATCCGCAGCAGGCGATGCACGACGCGATCCTGGCCGCGTCCGAGGCGGTCAACGCCCTGGCCCAGGAACCCGGCGGGGCGACGGAGCACGATGCGCACCGCCATCAGAACGCACCGGCCTGCACGCTGGTCGGCGCGATCTCGGCGGGCGGGCTGCTCGTCGTCGGATGGGTCGGCGACAGCCGGGTGTACTGGGTGCCCCAGGACCGCGCCCACCCGCCCGCCCGGCTCACGGAGGACGACTCCTGGGCCGCGCAGATGGTGGCGACCGGCCTGATGAACGAGGCGGAGGCGTACGCCGACGAGCGTGCTCACGCCATCACTGGCTGGCTCGGCGCCGACGCATACGAACTGGAGCCCCACACCGCGTCGTTCAAACCGGACCGGCCGGGTCTCGTGGTGGTCTGCACCGACGGTCTGTGGAACTACGCGGAGGCCGCGGCGGAGATGGCGGCGGCCGTGCCGGCCGACGCGTACGAACGGCCGTTGCACGGAGCACAGGTGCTGGTCGGTCACGCGCTCGACGGTGGGGGCCACGACAACGTAACAGTGGCTCTCCTGCCGTTCGCCGTGCCGTCACAGGGGGCATGATCGGCCTGCGGCACCGCCTGACCCGCGACCGGACGGGCCCGCTTCCCGGTCCCGTCCCGCCTGCCCGACCCGTGTGAGCCGCCCGACCCGTGTGAGCCGCCCGCCCTGCCCGACCGACCTCCGCGACCTGTGCGACCCGTGCGACCTGCCTGTCCTGAACTCTGTCCGCACATCTGTCTTCATCTGACATACGTGGAGCCTCAAGGAGCCGATCAGATGGCCAACTTCTCCAAGTCCAAGGTGCCGCAGTTCTCCGTCGAGGTGTACCAGAACGCTTACCTGCCCGAAGGCGGACGCGAGGTCAACGCGATCGTCACCGTGACCTCGACGGGCGGGGGCACCACCGGCGGTGTGCCGCCGGCCGGTGCGGTCCCGGCGGACGCGCGCCGGCCCGGCCGGGGAGCGGATGCCGCCGTCGTGCTGATGGTCGACTGTTCCGGCTCGATGGACTACCCGCCGACGAAGATGCGCAACGCACGGGACGCGACGGCGGCAGCCATCGACACCCTCCGCGACGGCACGCGGTTCGCCGTGGTCGCGGGGACCCACGTCGCCAAGGACGTGTATCCGGGCGACGGCCGGCTGGCGACGGCGGACGCGCGGACGAAGGCGCAGGCGAAGGAGGCCCTGCGCCACCTCGGCGCGGGCGGTGGTACGGCGATCGGCACGTGGCTGCGGCTGGCCGACCGGCTGCTCGCCGCCTCCGATGTGGACATCCGGCACGGCATCCTCCTCACCGACGGGCGCAACGAGCACGAGTCCCCCGAGGACCTGCGTGCCGCGCTGGACGCCTGTGCGGGCCGTTTCACCTGTGACGCCCGGGGCGTCGGCACCGACTGGGAGGTGAAAGAGGTCACAGCGATCGCCTCGGCCCTGCTCGGCACTGCCGACATCGTCGCCGATCCGGTGGGACTCGCCGCGGACTTCACGCACATGATGGAGAACGCGATGGGCAAGGAGGTCGCGGACGTGGCTCTCCGGCTCTGGACGCCCGTCGGTGTCGAGATCGTCTTCGTCAAGCAGGTGGCGCCCGCCGTCGCCGACCTGACCGACCGGCGCACCGAGGCGGGGCCGCGCGCCGGGGATTATCCGACCGGCTCCTGGGGTGACGAGTCCCGGGACTACCACGTGTGCGTACGGGTTCCGCAGGCCGGGATCGGCCAGGAGATGCTGGCGGCCCGCGTCTCGCTGATCCTTCCCGCACCCTCGGGAGGGGGAGTTCCGCACACCCTCTCCCAGGGTCTGGTGCGCGCCGTGTGGACGGACGACATGGTGGCGTCCACCTCGATCAACCCGCAGGTCGCGCACTACACGGGGCAGGCTGAACTGGCACAAGTCATTCAGCAGGGCCTGGATGCGCGTAAATCGGGTGACTTCGACGGCGCGACCGCGAAACTGGGCCGGGCCGTGCAGCTCGCGTCGGCCTCCGGAAACGCGGACACCGCGAAACTCCTTTCGAAGGTGGTCGACGTCGTCGACGCGGCGACCGGTACTGTGCGACTGAAAGCGAGGGTGGCGGAAGCGGACGAGATGACACTCGAAACGCGCTCGACCAAGACCGTTCGCGTCAAGAAATAGCGGCAAGAACGACAACG